>DASSHC010000351.1:0-4020 GCA_035693105.1 Thermomicrobiaceae bacterium
TGGCCGACGTGGTGGCGGTCGGTGACGGCGAGAACGACCTGCCGCTCTTAGAGGCCGCCGGGATCGGGGTGGCGATGGGCAACGCCGCGCCCGAAGTGCGGGCGCGGGCCGACGCCGTGGTGCGCGGCCACGACGCCGACGGCGTGGCCGAGGCCATCGAGCGCTTCGTGCTCAACCGCCAGGCCGCCGACTAGGCCGACGACACCCGCTGGACCGCGCATCGCCGTCCCCGTATACTCGGACGAACAGGCGTTCTGTAGGCACACCGGCGCAAGAAAAGAGGCTGGCGATGCGTGTGCGCGATCTGGTCACGCTGTACGACTACTATTACTGGGCAACGGAGAAGATCCTGGGTCAGGCGGAGCAGGTGACGCCGGAGCAGTGGTCCGGCCCGCCGCCGGTGGGGGAGTCGAGCCTGCAAAGGACACTCGTCCACACGCTGGACGCCGAGCGAGCCTGGCGGCACGGCTGGTCCGGGCAGGAGGGGTTCGTGCCTCTCGCCGCGGCCGATTTCCCGGATGCCGCCTCGCTGGCCGCGCGCTGGCGCGCGGAGGAAGCGGCGATGCGCGCCTACCTGGCCTCGCTGAGCGACAACGACGCGCTGGGGCCGTTCTACGACGAGGGCGTGCCGGAACCGTACGTCCTCTGGCAGGTCATCGCCCATGTCGCCCATCACGGGATGCAGCACCGCAGCGAGGCCGCCATGCTGCTGACCCACTTCGGCCACTCGCCGGGGAGCATCGACATGGTCTTCTGGCTCGACGAGCGCGCGTAGCGCGCCCGAGCGAGGTCTCGATCAGCGCTCCTCGGGGCGCGGCGGGCCCTGGCGCAGGCGCCGCGCGACCGTCTCCAGGTCGGGCGTTTCCCACAGCGACTCAATCCACCAGGTGACGCCCGCCTCCCGCCAGGGGCCAAGGATCTCGGCCGCTCGCGCGGGGTCGTCGCCCGGCGTCGTGCCCTCGGCCACAATGTCGAAGGGAGCGGAGTCCGTGCGCTGCTCGGCGATGTGGTCGCGGATCTGCCGCACCTCGTCCGCGTTGGCGGCGCGCGCCCCCTGCGCGTCGATCACACTGGGGATGATGCCGTCGTAGCGCAGCGCGCGGCGCATCGACTTCGCGTGCGGCCAGGCGCCGACGACCCAGATCGGGATGCGCGGCTGCTGCCGCGGCGGGGGCGGCGGGGCGAACTCGGTCGGGCTGACCTGGTAGTGTTTCCCCTGGTAGCTGAAGGGCTGGCCGCGCCAGAGGCCGGTCAGGATGTCGAGCCCCTCATCCAGCAGCTCCGCGCGCTCCTTGCGGCGCGTTTCCTCGCCGAAGGAGGCGAAGCCGGTGTCGGGCGCGCCCAGCCCGACCGCCAGGATGACGCGCCCGCCGGAGAGCTGGTCGAGCGTGACCGTCTCGCTGGCCAGCTTCCAGGGGCGCATGCGCGAGAGCGGTGTGAGCATGGTGCCGAGCCGGATGCGCTCGGTGACCATCGCCGCCGCGGTCAGCGCCACCCAGGCGTCGATGCCCCAGACCGGCTCCCAGACGAAGAAGCCGTCCCAGCCCGCCTGCTCGGCCTCGCGGGCCAGATTCGCCGCCGTGCGCGCGTCCCCCTGCGGCAGAACGAAGCCGTAGCGCATCGGTGCCACCTCCTGTGCGAACACTGCTGCCGGCCACCAACGCTAACCGCCGCACCGCTCAGCGGGCACGCCCGGCCGAACAGGTCGGGCCTGACCGGGTGGACAGGCGCGCTGGCTGGTGACACCTTGACCCGGGCGTAGATTCACGTCGATGATAGTCGGTGTGAGCCTGGCTGATGGGAAGGGAGCGGCATGTGCTGCCGATTGGGATCAAGACGTCGCAACCCGGCGCGACCTTCGCGGAGCTGGCGGCCGCCTGGCGCGCCGCCGACGAGTGCGGCTTCGCCGCCGGCTGGATCTACGATCATCTGACCGCGCTGGGGGACCCCAACGCACCGACGCTGGAGTGCTGGACGCTGCTGGCCGCGCTGGCGACGCAGACCCGGCGCCTGCGGCTCGGCGTGCTGGTGACCGACAACGCCCTGCGCCACCCGGCCATGCTGGCGCGCGAGGCGGTCACGGTGGACCAGATCAGCGGTGGGCGGCTGGAGATGGGGCTCGGCGCGGGCAACCCGCGCTCGGAGCCGGACTACCGCGCCTACGGCATCCCGGCCGGCAGCCTCGGCGAACGCATCAGCCGCCTGGGCGAGTCGTGCCGCGTGCTGAAGCTCCTCTGGACCGAGGAGGAGGCCAGCTTCAGCGGCCGCTACTACCAGTTGGATCACGCCCGCCCGGCGATCTGGCCGCTGCAGCGGCCCCACCCGCCGATCACGATCGGCGGCAAGGGCGACCGCGTGCTGCGGGTGACGGCGCGCTACGCCGACCGCTGGAACTACATCGGCCCCTTCGAGGGCTTCGTCGAAGCGGTGGCCCGGCTGCGCGCCACCTGCGAGCAGGTCGGCCGGGATATCGCGACGCTGACGCTGACCGCCCAGATCTCGGTCGATGACCAATCTCCCACCCAGGCGCGTGAGACGATCGCCCGCTACCAGGAGGCGGGCGCCCAGATGCTGATCGCGGGGTTGCCGCTCCCCTACACCGAAGCGCGAGTCACGGCGCTGGCCGAGAAGCTGTTTGGTTGAGGAGGCTTCCGGGCGAACGCTCCGGGCAGTGAAGACGGATCCCTCGACTGCGCTCGGGATGACAGGGGTAGTGAGGAGCCTACCGGACGAGGAATGCCGTTGTCATCCGCCCCATACTCTCCCGTTCATCCCGAGCGCAGTCGAGGGATCCGTCCTCACCCGGCACCACAACAGTCGATGGACACCGTCGCGTGTCTACCGCGTCCGGGGCGCCCCCTGGATCAGCGCCACCATGTCCGGGGGGAAGCCGACGGCGAGGTGCTCGATCTTCCCCTGAGCGTTCAGCGTGGCCCGCATGTCGCAGGTGAGCGTGTCGAGGCCGAGCTGGCGGAAGGCGTCGGAGGAGAGGCGCGCCTGCCAGTCGATCTCGTTCCCCTGCTCCCGCGCGCCCTGCGACTCCACCTGCGACCCCGGCAGCAGCGCCTGCAGCATCATGCGGATCTGCTCGGTGTTGCGGTAGGTGTCGGGCAGGCCGGGAATCGCCGGGCGCAACTCCACCACCGGGTTGCCGGCGAAGAGGCCCATCAGTTGGTCGACGTTGTGGCTGTTCCAGGCGCTGTCGAACTGCCGCACGACCTCCATGTTGTCCGCGTTTGGTTGTCCGCTCATCGCTCGTCCTTCTCCGCTCAAGGCGTCCTCAATGCTCGGCGAGCGCCTGACCGATCGGAAGCGCTCGATGTCGCCGCGCCCTCCGCAGCACCCGGGCCAGGCCGAGCAGGTCGAGCAGGATCAGGAGGCCGAGCGCGCCGTAGATATACGGAAAGATCCAGGCGCTCAGCGGCCGGCGCACCACCACGAAGCCGTCGAGCGCGGGCGCGCCATCGCGCGCCGTCAGCACCAGCAGGTGCTGGCCGTCGGACAGGCCGCGCGCCACGGTGACGCGCCCGCCGGCCTGAATAGCCGGGCGCGCTTTGCCATCGAGCGTGACGGCGAAGCGGCCGCCGCCGGCGGTCAGCAGGTCGAGCCGGGTGCCGCTGAAGGGGATGCGCAGGGTGGCGCCGTCGCGCCCGGCGGTCAGGCGCGTGCCGGCCAGCGTCCAGCCGTCGTCGTGCTGGATCAGCCGTGTGTCGGCGTGGTAGGCGCCGGTGTAGGCGCGGTCGAGCAGCGATCGCGCCTGGCTGAGCACGGTGTAAGCCGGGTTGGGCGTAAAGTCATAGTTGACCAGCGAGAAGCCGCGCGTCGGGTTGCCGGCCTGGTCGGGGGCGCTCGGATCGTAGGGCCAGCGGAAGTCCCAGACGCACATCACCCCCATCCAGGGCCACTCCTGCTGCGCGCGCAGGTAGCCCTGATAGAGATACTTCGCCTGCTTTTCGAGGCTGACCGGATTGCCCCAGGGCGAGGGGTCGCCGGCCCAATCGCGCGGCAGCGACACCCAGC
>DASSHC010000352.1:0-26232 GCA_035693105.1 Thermomicrobiaceae bacterium
GAGCAAGCAGACCAAGAAGGCCAACGCCTTTTTCGCCGGGCTGGGCGGCACCAAGCGCATCGTGCTGGGCGATACGCTGGTCGAGGACTTCTCTCCCGAGGAGATCGAGGTGGTGGTGGCGCACGAGATGGGGCATCAGGCGCACCGGGACATCTGGCGGCTTGTCACGGTGGGCACGCTCGGCACGGCCGCCTCGACCTTCGTGGTCGAGCGAGCGGCGCGCTGGGCGGTGGAGCGCTTCCCCCGCCGGCTGCACCTCCGGTCGCTGGACGACGTGGCCGCGCTGCCGTTGCTGGCGTTCATCTCGGGGTTGGTCGGGCTGGTGCTGATGCCGCTGGCCAATGCCTATTCCCGCCGTCTCGAACGCCGGGCCGACACCTTCGCGCTGAATCTGACGCGCACACCGCGCGCCTTCATCGGCAGCATGCGCCGGCTGGCCGAGCAGAACCTGGCCGATCCCAACCCGTCCGCGCTGGTGAAGTACCTCCTCTACAGCCACCCGCCGATCGAGCAGCGCATCGCGCACGCGCAGGAATGGGAGAGCGCGCACGAGTAACACAGGAACGAAGCCGCGTAAGAGGGTAGACCCGTTTCCCAGTCATCCCTGTGGCAAGCTCAGGACAAAGCTCACAGCAGGCACTGAGTCTGTCGAAGGACGAGGCCATTACCCCTGTCATCCTGAGGCCGCAGCCGAAGGATCTCCCATCCGTTGAAGCTCCGCCATTGGCCCAAGAGCAGGAGAGATCCTTCGCTGCGGCTCAGGATGACAGGTGAGGGCACAGTGCTGACCGTGTGGGAGCGCGTGCGCTCGGAGCAGACCTCCAAGCACAGCAACCCCGGCACTCATCCTGGGTTTCACAGCCGCCGACCGGCGGCATCAGATCACGGGTCAGTTCTCGAACTGGTTGCTGCGCACGATCTGGAAGCCGCTCTGCTCACAGTCGCCGGCCGAGCGCAGGCTATTCGGCTCGTAACCCTCGGGCACGACCACGTAGTTGAACTGCCAGATCGGGCTGTACTGCGGCATGCCGGGAACCGAGTCGTAGATGTTGTACTGGCCAATCACCGGGTCCATGCGCGTCATTTTGCCGCGCTCGTCCAGCTCGACGTCGTGGACGAGAGCGTATTCCTGCGCCACCTTGACCTGGCTGGGATCGACATCGACCTCGCCGGCATCGACGGCGAAGACCATGTGGCCGTCGAACCAGACACGCTCCAGGTTCTGGGCGAATGGGTTGTTATAGGTTAGTTCCTCGTGGCCCGACGGGCCGAAGTGCGCGCCGAAGGGCGCGCTGCCGACCTGGCCGTCCACCACCACCCAGCTCGGTGACTCCTGCAACTGAGGCGGCGGAGCGGGCGGCAGCGCCGCCTCCGGCCGCGGACGCTCTCCCAGCGGCTGCCCGCTCAGGCTCCCGATCGTCCAGCGGGCACCGGGTTCATTGGGATCAGCCATCACCCTTCCTTCCTGCTTGCCGCTTGCGCTCGCGGCGCCACGCGCCGTAACTTGGCAGTGTTTTTGCAGCACGTTTGTTGCCAAAGCTGGGGATCGCGTTCGAAGGAGTGCATATGCCCGATTACCTGCAGCGAGACCAGGCGCCGTTGAGCGACGGCCAGTGGACGATTCTCGAACAAGCCGCCGTGACGACCGCCGGGTCGATGCTGGTCGGGCGCCGCTTTCTGACGCTGGTCGGTCCGTTCGGGCCGGGGGTCGAGGCCGTGCCAAACGACATCCTGGCCGGCACCCCCACCGGCCAGATCGACCTCCTCGGCGACGCCGAGCCGGGGGCGATCCACATCGAGCGGCGCACGTTCTTGCCGCTGCCGCTCCTCTACAAGGATTTCTGGATCCACTGGCGCGACGTAGACGCCAACCGCCGGCTTGGCCTGCCGCTCGACACCGCCACGGCCGCGGCCGCCGCCTCGTCGGTGGCGATGGCCGAGGATCAGCTCATCTTCAACGGCGATCCCCAGCTCGACATCCCCGGCCTGCGCACCATGCCCGGGCGCCAGACCATGCCGCTCTCCGACTGGAGCAACAGCGGCAGCGGCTTCGCGGATACCGTTGCCGCGATGCGCCTGCTGCTGGATGCCGGCTTCCCCGGCCCCTATACCCTGGTCGTCAGCCCGCGCCGCTACGCCGACCTCAACCGCATCTTCGACAACACGGGTGTGCTGGAGATCGAGCAGGTGCAGCGGCTCATTCGCGGCGGCGTCTATCCCAGCGTCGTGCTGCCGGAGCCGAGCGCGATTTTGGTCGACCCCGGCGCCGACAACATGGACCTGGCTGTGGCGCTCGACCTCTCGCTCGCCTTCCTGACGACCGAGCACCTGAACCTCAAACTGCGCGTGCTGGAGAGCCTGGTGCCGCGCGTCCATCGCCCGTCGGCCATCGTGGTCATGGACAGCGGCACGATGGAGGGCGAGGGTGGCACTGGGCGAGCGGCGGGGCGGCAGCGGGGGTAGGTAAGGTTGCCCTCCAACAGGACAGGGACGCCGGCGACGACGGATCCCTCGACTCCGCTCGGGATGACAGAGAAATTATTGCGTCCTGCCGGATGACGCGTGTCCTCACCATTAGCCACCTCGCTTCCCCCGTCATCCTGAGCGAAGTCGAAGGATCCGTCCTCGCTTGCCGCCAGACGTGGTCGACAGCCGCTCCTTTACCCCTGCTTCACCGCCCGCAACAGCAGCTTGTGGTCGGTGAAGCTCTGCACCCGGCCGTCCGACTCGTCGACGCCGAAATACGCGCGACAGTCCGGCGGACTCGCCAGCGTCCAGTCGGAGAGCGCCTGCTCGGCTGCGGGCGTCATGCGCATGCGCCGGCACCAGGGGTCGAAGTCGTGCCGCTTGAGGATGACCTCGTCGTGCTCCAGCGTCAGCCCGGCGTGGCCGAGGAAGGAGAGCCACTCGGCGCGCGAGTAGGAGCGCACGTGGCTGGGGTCGCGCCGCCGCTCCAGTGTGTTGATGAAGTCGTTGAGCGCGGCGTCTTCGGGCGCCAGGCTGTCGATCAGCACGAAGGCGCCGCCGGGCGCCAGCACACGGGCCACCTCGTCGACGAACGCCGGCACGTTGGCGAAGTGGTGCGGGGCGATACGGCAGGTGACCAGATCATAGAGACCGGCCGGGAAGGGCAACTGCTCGGCGTCGGCGGCGACGTAACCGAGCGGCTCCGCCCCGCTCTCCTCAAGGAAGCGGCGCGCGTGGCCCAGCATCTCCGGCGTGAGGTCGAGCAGCACGACTTGCCCCACCAGTGGCGCCAGCGCCAGCGCGGTGTGCCCGCCGCCGGTGGCGACATCGAGCGCCAGCATCTCGCCACTCGGTCGCACGACCTCGACCAGCCGGCCGAGGTCCTCGCCGTAGCGGTGGGTGACGCTGGTGACGTAGGCGTCGCCCGCTCCGGCGTACTGCTCGCGCACCTTGCGGCGGATCTCCCGGCTGTTCACGCTCATCGCTCCTCCTCCACGCGTCGCTGCGACCGCCGTCCAGCGTATCACGAGCGGGCTTGACAGGCAGCAGCCGCGCCGGTATGATGCGGAACTACAAGTGAATAGCGCCTGCGCTCATCCCGAGTGGTGGAGGGAGACGGCCCGAGGAAGCCCGGCAACCGGCAGCACCCGCTGCAAGGTGCCAATTCCGGCGGATGAAGATCCGCAAGATGAGCGAGGTTCATGTTGACCCCTCCACCCATTTGGAGGGTTTTTTCGTGCCCTCCGCGAGCGCAGGCGACAACGGCGACGACGAGGCGAGTATCTGAGAGGCCACGGCCCCAGCGAGCCGCGATGGTGCAAGGCGGCGCACGGGCGCTCGGTGAAGATGACCTCCGAGCCGCGGAGCTGAACCGGCAATGTCCGCAGTAGGCCCCGCCGGGTGACTTCCGTTCGCGAGTCACGGTGCGATCGCACCGGCCGAGGCGTGCTTCGTGAGGAGCATGCGAAGCGGGGTGGTACCACGGGCAAGCGCCCGTCCCCGGCAACAGGGATGGGTGCTCCGCGAGGCCGGATCATGCACCTGGGCGAAAAACCGGCGAGACCGCGCACGCGTAGTGGTTTGGCTGGTCAGGCGTCTCGCGATCCTCGCGATGGACGAGCGCCGGCCCGGTGAATGGTTCAGGCGACCTGGATTGGCACCCGCCGAGCTGTGACATCACGGAGGAACCGATGACCGCGACGACCGCGCCGTGCCCCTCAGTCATCACCATCACCACCCCCGACCACCCCTTCGTCACCGAAAACGGCGCCGTGCTGCCGCGCGTCGAGTTGCGCTACGAGACCTGGGGCAGGCTCAACGCCGCGCGCGACAATGCCGTGCTGGTCATTCACGCTCTGACGGGCGACAGCCACGCCGCCGCGCACGAGCCCGGCGACCAGCCCGGCTGGTGGGAGGCGCTCGTCGGCCCCGGCAAGCCGATCGACACCGCCAGGCACTTCGTCATCTGCGTCAACAACCTCGGCAGTTGCTACGGCTCGACCGGCCCGCGCTCGCTGGACCCGGCCAGCGGCCGGCGCTACAACCTGCGCTTCCCCTTGGTGACGGTGCGCGATCTGGTGCGGGCTCAGGCCGAGCTGCTGGAGCGCCTGGGGATCGAACGGCTGCACGCGGTCCTCGGCGGCTCGCTCGGCGGCATGCAGGTGCTGGAGTGGGGCGCGCTGTATCCGGAGCGCGTGGCGCGGCTGATCCCGATCGCCGCCTCCGGCCGCTTCGCCGCGCAGGGGATCGCCTACAACGAGATCCAGCGCCGCGCGATCATGCTCGACCCGGCCTGGCAGGAGGGCGAGTACGCCGAGGGCGCGGGACCAGCGGCGGGGCTGGCGCTGGCGCGCATGGTCGGGGTCATCACCTACCAGAGCGACGAGCTGATGACGCTGCGCTTCGGGCGCAACCCGGAGGCGCGCTACGCCGCCTGGCCCCAGTTCCTCACGCGCTACGACGTCGAGGGCTACCTGCACTACCAGGGCGACAAGCTGGTGCGCCGCTTCGACGCCAACTCCTACCTCTACCTGACCCGCGCCATGGATTCGCACGACCTGGCGCGCGGCCGGGGAAGCTACGAGGAGGCCTTCGCGCGTATCGAGGCTGCCACACTGGCGGTCGGCATCCGCTCCGATATCCTCTTCCCCGCTTTTCAGGTGCGCGAGATTGCCGACATCCTGACCCAGCAGGGACGCGAGGCACGCTACCTCGAGCTGGACTCTCCCAACGGCCACGACGCCTTCCTGAACGATGTGCCGGTGATGGGAGAGGCGATCCGCGACTTTCTCGAACGCTGATCGAAGCGGTGCTCGCGCCGGTCGACAGGCGCGGGCGCCGGACGAGTGCGGAGAAGTGCGACGCGCGGCGCCGCGTGTCGTGCTGCCGACTGGAGAGCGAGCGTGAGCCTGATTCACGATCCAAAGACTGAACCACCGACGACTGAGTGTTGCATCCATGAGGGAGCGAGAGCATGAGCGAGTCCAACGGCGAGGCCAAGAACTGGGGTTTCTCGACGCGGCAGGTCCACGCCGGACAACAGGTGGATCCCACCACGACGGCGCGCGCCGTGCCGATCTATCAGACGAGCTCGTTCGTCTTCAACAACGCCGAGCACGCGGCCAATCTCTTCGCGCTCAACGAGTTCGGCAACATCTACACGCGCATTATGAACCCGACGCACGATGTCTTCGAGCAGCGCGTGGCGTCGCTGGAGGGCGGCATCGCCGGACTGGCCACCGGCTCCGGCCAGGCGGCCGAGTCGATCGCCCTCTTTACCTTCCTTGAGGCCGGCGACGAGATCGTCTCCGCCGCCAGCCTCTACGGCGGCACCTACAACCTCTTCGCGGTCACGTTGCCCAAGCACGGGTTGACCACGCGCTTTGTCGACCCGACCGAGTTGGAGAACTTCCAAACCGCGATCAACGAGCGCACGCGGGTCGTCTATTTGGAGACGATCGGCAACCCGAAGCTCGATGTGGTACGTATCCGCGACGTGGCGCGCATCGCCCACGAGGCGGGCCTGCCGCTGATCGTGGACAGCACCTTCGCCACGCCCTACCTCTGCCGCCCGATCGAGCACGGGGCCGACATCGTGGTCCACTCAGCTACCAAGTGGATCGGGGGCCACGGCACCTCGATCGGCGGCATCATCGTCGACGGTGGCACCTTCGACTGGACCAACGGCAAATTCCCCAAGATGGAGGAGTACGTCGAGCGCTTCGGCAACCTGGCTTTCGCGGTGCGGGCGCGCGTTGAGCCCTACCGCGACCTCGGCCCGGCCCTCAGCCCCTTCAACTCGTTCCTCTTCCTGCAGGGGCTGGAAACGCTGTCGCTGCGCATGGAGCGCCACTGCGCCAACGCCCAGCAAGTGGCCGAGTGGCTGGAGGCCGACCGGCGCGTCGATTGGGTCAACTACCCCGGTCTGGCAAGCCACCCGAGCCACGCTGTGGCGCGCGAGCAGTTCGACCACGGCTTCGGCGGGATGCTCAATTTCGGCGTCAGGGGCGGGCGCGAGGCGGGCCGCGCGCTGATCGACAGCGTGCGGCTCTTCTCGCTGCTGGCCAACGTCGGTGATGCCAAGTCGCTGATCATTCATCCGGCTACCACCACGCACGAGCAGTTGGATGAGGAGCAGCAGCGTAGCGCGGGCGTGACGCCCGATCTCATCCGGCTCTCGATCGGGATCGAAGACGTCGAAGACATCGTCGATGACCTGGACCAGGCGCTCGACAAGGCGCTGAATCGGGTGACGGTGGCGACGGCGTAAGACGGGCCCTCTCCCCAACCCGGACGGAGCCTCTCCCAATGCTGGGAGAAGGGCTTACGAAGTCTGATCGTAACCAACGCCCCTTCTCCCAGCATTGGGAGAAGGGGCGGGGGGATGAGGGCCCAACCCGCGCTATACTCGCCGCGAGCGCATCCGAGGACGAGTGGCCAACAGAGGGAGTGGGCGATGAGCAAGCGCGTGGTGGTGTACGGGCAGTTCACCGAGGATCTGGAGACCGAACGCGGCATCCTGGAGCCGATCGGCGTCGAGTTGATCGACGCGCGCCAGCTCGATGAGCCGCAGCTACGTGAGGCATTCCGCACCGCCGACGCCGTCCTCTTCCGGCGTGGGCGCGTCACGCGCGAGCACATCGACCAGATGGGGCAGTGCACGATCATCTGCACCTACGCCGCCGGCTACGACCACATCGACGTCGAGGCCGCCAGCGCCAAGGGGATCATGGTCGCCAACACCCCCGGCTACGGCAACGACGAGGTCGCCGACCACGCCCTGACCCTCCTCTTCGCCCTGACGCGGCGGCTGGTGCCGCAGGTGCTCGACATGGCGGCTGCCGTCGAGCGCGGCGACATCGCCAGCGCCTGGAACCACTTCCCCTACACCCCGATCCGCCGCATTCGCGGGCAGACGATGGGCATCATCGGCCTGGGGCGGATCGGCAAGACGACAGCCTGGAAGGCGCAGGGGCTGGGGATGAACGTCATCGCCCACGACCCCTACGTGCCCGAGGAGGTCGCGGCCGAGCGCGGCGTGCCGCTGGTCCCGCTCGATGAACTGCTGCGCAGGGCGGATTATGTCGTGATCCACGCGCTGCTGACACCCGAGACGAACAAGCTGATCGGCGCCCGCGAGCTGGCGCTGATGAAGCCGAGCGCCTACCTGATCAACGTGGCGCGCGGTAAGATCGTCGACCACGCGGCGCTAGTCGCGGCGCTGCAGGCGGGCCGGATCGCCGGCGCCGGGCTGGACGTGGTCGAGACCGAACCGCCGCCGGTCGAGCTGCTGCGTGAACTCATTCAGTTCCCAAATGTGCTGGTCACGCCGCACAATGCCTGGTACTCGGAGGAGTCGATCACCGACCGCGAGCGCATCGCCGCCGAGAACGTGCGCGAGGCGCTGCAGGGCGGCATCCCCGAGGCCGTGGTGAACCGCGCGGCGTTTACGTAAAAGCCCTCACCCCCGGCAGGAGTGCCAGCGCCCCCTCCCCTCTCCCGCGCGGAGAGGGGCGCTGCCCGTCGGTGGGACATTGCGGTAGAGAAGTATCCCTACGCCCAACCATCGTCAGTAGCCACCTCCCCTCGCCCCCGCGGGGGAGAGGGGCAGGGGGTGAGGGCTCGCTACAACCCCACCACCCCCGGCAGAGCCGCGATGCTCGGCAGCAGGTGCGTGTGCGGTGTCGCGCCGAGCGTGGCCACGCCGTGCGCGCCGGAGAGGACACCGATCACCCAGCCGGCGCGGGCGTTATTGCCCGCTTGCAGGTCGAGCGGCGTGTCGCCGGCCACCGCCACGCGCGCGATGTCGCCCACCTCGAGCGCCATCATGGCCTGGTAGATCAGGAAGGGCGCCGGGCGGCCGAGCGGCGCGTCCTCGGCAGCCAGCGTGACGTCGAAGAGTTCCTGCCAGCCGAGTCGCCCGACCAGGAGGTTCAGTAGCTCGCGGTTGAAGCCGGTGGTCAGCGCCAGCCTGACGCCCGCCTGCTGGAGCCGCCGCAACGCCGCCTCGGCCCCCGGCACCTCGCGCACCTCGCCGCTCGCGTATTCGTCGCGCAGCGCCGCCTCGAAGGCCGCCAGCGCCTCGATCGCCACGGCGGGCGCCTGTGCCGGCGGCAGCGCGCGGCCCGCCAGTTCCTCGAAGACGGCGCGCTTGCTGGCGCCGCGCCGCGCCGCCAGGTCATCCTCGCTGAACGGGATCTCGAAGCGGGTCAGCGTGCTGCGGTAGGCGCTGAGCACCGCGCCGGCATCCTCCATCGTCGTGCCGGCGAAGTCGGACACGAGCAAGTCGAGTGGTCGCGTCATCAGGCCGCTCCTCGATCAAACGCTTCGTCCACGCGCAGCAGCGCGGCGAGCAGCGCCTCCACGGCCAGCACGCACTGCTCCGGGCTGGTGTACTCGTCGGGCGAGTGCGAGATGCCGCCCAGGCTCGGCGCGAAGAGCATCGCCTCCGGCGCCAGTGCCGCCATCGACATCGCGTCGTGGCCGGCGCCGCTGCTCATGCGCAGCACGGCCAGCCCCTCGCCTTCACAGGCGGCCGCCAGCAGCTCGACCAGCCGCTGATCCGATGGCACCGCCGCCTTGCGGGTGAGCGGCGCCAGCTCGCCGCCTCCGGTCGCGGCCAGTTCGACCAGCTCCTGCTGGGCGGCGTCGAGCACGACCTCATCCATGCCGCGCAGCTCGACCGACAGCGTGACCGCGCCGGGGATCACGTTCGAGGCGCCAGGGAAGACGGTCAGCGTGCCGACCGTGCCGACGATGCCGTGGCTGTCGGCGACGTCGCGCACCGCCAGCACATAGGGCGCGGCCTTGACCAGCGCGTCGTCGCGCTGCTCCATCGGCGTCGTACCGGCGTGGTTGGCGAAGCCCTGGAAGTGGGCACGGTAGCGCCGGATGCCGACGATCCCCTCGACCACGCCGATCGGGATGCGCCCGGACGCCAGCCGGCCGCCCTGCTCGACGTGCAGTTCAAGATAGGCCGCCAGGCTCCCCGGCGGGCGCGCCGCTTGCAGCAGCCCCTCGGGATCGATCCCGGCCGCGCGCATGTGCTCGGCCACAATGCGCCCGTCGTCGGCACGCTGGTCGAGCGTGGCCGGCAACAGCAGCCCGGCCATCGCGCGGCTGCCCAGCGTGCCGGAGACGACGGCCTCCTCCGACTGGAAGTTGATAACCTCCAGCGGGTGGCGCAGCCGCACCCTGGACTGCCGCAGCGCGCGGGCGCAGGCCAGCGCCCCGAGCACGCCGAGCGCGCCGTCGAAGCGGCCGCCGTTGGGCACGGTGTCGGTATGCGAGCCGAGCGCGATCGGAGGCAGTACTTCGCGGCCCGGATAGCGCCCGATGCTGTTCCCGGCCGGATCGATCTCCAGCTCCAGCCCCAGCTCGCGCAGGCGCTGGTTGACCCAGGCGCGCCCCTCGCGGTCCGCCTCGCTGAAGGCCACCCGGTTGACGCCGCCGTCGGGGTTAGCGCCGATCTGAGCCAGCTCGTCGAGATCGCGCAGCAGCGCCTCGCCGTCGATCTTCAGCTTCATCCCGCCCTCGCCTGCCTCTCCCGCATTCGCCGGTCTCCACCGGGAGTCTAGAGGGCCCGCCCGCGCTGTCAAGTTCTCGGGAGATGTTCCCGCGCGCCCGGGAACGGCGCCTCTATCGTCCCGGGATGCCGGAACACTAGAGTCGAGACATCGAGCGGTGCCCGTGGGGGCGCCGGAGTGGAGGAAGCGGAGGTTCCGAGATGACTCGCGAACGCTGGATCGGACTGCTCTTGGCCGTCGTGGCGGCACTGCTGGCGATCTACGCCGTCTACGGTGACAGCAGCGCGCCGCAGAACCAAAAGGACAGCCTCAAGATCGTGGTGCCCTTCGTGCTGGTGATGGCCGCGCTCGTCTTCGGCCTCTTGGTGCCCTGGGCCGAGAAGCGCTCACCGGCCAAGGCCGGCCTGATCGTCAGCATTCTCGGCTTCCTCTCGATCGCGGCCTTCTGGAGTGGATTGCCGGTCGTGCTCGGCGGCGCGGGGGCGACACTCGGCCTGAGCAGCCGCGAATCCGCCGCCAGCCGCGGTGGCAAGGCGACGGCGGCGATCGCGGTGGGCTCCGTGGCAGCCATCCTCAGCATCGTCATTGTCGTCGTGGGGAATGCCCTCCACTAGGATCTCGCGCCACGCCGATGCCGGAGCCGGTCGTCGTCGAATGACGACCGGCTCACGCAGCGAGCCACGAATTGCTACACTCCGTCCCACCTGGTTCGGCGCCAAGACGTACCGCAGAGGAGCGCGGGGTGGCCTCACTTTCGGCAATAACCGACACGAGCGCCGGCAGCGGCAGCCCGGCCCGGTTGCGCGGCCGCACGCTGACGCTCGCCCACGGCGCCTGGCTGCTCTGCGCGGGCCTGTCGCTGGCGCTCTTCGTCGCCAGCCTGCCGACCTACTACACCCGCCAACTCGCCTACCAGGGCGACCACCAGCACGCGCCGGCCGCCGTGCACGCCGGACTGGAGCAACTCGGCATCTCGCCCACACTCTACGTCCAGATCGGACTCGTGCCGCTCATCCTCGTGGTTGCCGTCTTCGTCGCGGTGGGCGCGATCATCTTCTGGCGTAAGCGCGATAATCCAGCGATGCTCTACATCTCACTCACCCTGGTCGTCTTCGGCGCCATCTGGCCCAACACGATGGACGACCTGGCCAGCGCCCACCCGCTACTGACCGAGCCCGAGCGGCTGGTGAACGCCATCGGCTTCGGCGGCTTCTTCGCCCTTTGCTACCTCTTTCCGGACGGCCGCTTCGTGCCGCGCTGGAGCCGCTGGGTCTGCCTGGGCTGGGCCGCGTTCGAGGTATTTACCCTGTGGCCGCTCCCGGCTCCTCCCAATTTCGGCCCGGCCCAGCCGCTGGTCGTGGCGCTACTGGTCCTCCTCTTCCCCGGCACCATGCTCTACGCCCAGATCCACCGCTACCGCCGCGAGTCGACTCCGACCCAGCGGCAGCAGCTCAAATGGGTCAGCTTCGCGCTGGTCCTGGTTCTGGTGAGCTTTGTCCTGACCGGGCTGGCCGGGGAGCTGCCGGTCGTCAACCGCCCCGGCGTGCCGGCCGCGCTCTACGACGTCGCCAGCGATTTTGTCTATACCTTCGTCTTCATGCTGGTCCCGGTCGCCATCGGTCTGGCGGTGCTGCGTCACCGGCTGTGGGACATCGATCCGATCATCAACCACACGCTGGTCTACGGCGGGCTGACGACCGCGGTCGTCGCGCTGTATGTGCTGGTGGTGGCCGAGCTGGGCGTCATCTTCGGCACCGGCGGCAATCTGCTCTTCTCGCTGATCGCCACCGGCCTGGTCGCCGTCATCTTCCAGCCGCTGCGGCTTCACCTGCAGCGCGGCGCCAACCGCCTGGTCTATGGCGAGCGCGACGACCCCTACCGCGTCCTCTCGCGGCTCGGCCAGCGGCTCGACAGCACGCTGGCGCCGGAGGCGTTGCTGCCGGCCGTGGTGCAGACGGTCTGTGAGGCATTGAGACTCCCCTACGCGGCGGTGGCGCTGCGCCAGGGTGAGGACTACGTGCCAGCGGCGGCGGCGGGGTCGCCGGTGCCCGGACTCCTCTGCCTGCCCCTGGTCTACCAGCAGGAGCCGGTCGGGCAGCTCTGGCTGGCGCCTCGTGCGCCCGGCGAGCAATTCAGCGTGGACGACTGGCGCCTGCTCGACGACCTGGCGCGGCAGATCAGCGCCGCCGCCCAAGCGGTCCACCTGGCCCGGTCGCTGCAGCGCTCGCGCGAGCAACTGGTGACGGCGCGCGAGGAGGAGCGGCGCCGCCTGCGCCGCGACCTGCACGACGGCCTCGGTCCGCGACTCGCCAGCCTGACCATGCGCCTGGAGACGGCGCGCGGCCAGCTCGGCGCCGATCCCGCCGCCGATGCCCTCCTGGCCGACCTGGCATTGCGCGCCCAGGAGGCCGTGGCCGACATCCGCCGTCTGGTCTACCAGCTGCGGCCCCCCGCGCTCGACGAGTTGGGATTGGTCTCGGCGCTGCACGAGACCGCGCTCCTCGCCGGCGTGCCGCTGGCGGTCGAGGCGCCCGAGCCGCTTCCACCGCTCCCCGCCGCGGTCGAAGTCGCTGCCTTTCGCATCGGTCAGGAGGCGCTGACCAACACCGCCCGGTACGCCGGTGCCGGCTCCTGCCGGCTGCGGCTGGCGCTGGGGCCGGTCGACAGCATCGCATCGCTGACACTGGAGGTGGCCGACGACGGACGCGGCATCGCGCCGGAGAAGCGCCTGGGCGTCGGGCTGCTCTCGATGCGCGAGCGGGCCGAGGAGCTCGGCGGCCGGTTGACCATCGAGAGCGGACCTGGGGGCACGACGGTGCGCGCCGTGCTTCCTTGCGCTGTGGGGCGGGTGCCGAACGAGGGAGTCTAACCGTGCTGGACGAGCCGATTCGCGTCCTGGTGGCCGACGACAACGCCGAGTTCCGCGAGGGGCTGGTCGGACTGCTGGCTAGTGCCGGGGGTCTTGAGGTCGTCGGCCAGGCGCGTGACGGCGACGAGGCGGTGCGGCTGGCCGCGCGGCTGCAGCCCGACGTGATCCTTATGGATCTCAAGATGCCGGGTCTCAACGGGATCGAGGCGACCAGGCGCATTACCGGCGCCAGCCCGCACATCGGCATTCTGGTGCTGACCATGTTCGACGACGACGACTCGGTCTTCGCCGCCATGCGCGCCGGGGCGCGCGGCTACCTGCTTAAGGGCGCGCTCAAGGCCGAAACGCTGCGCGCCATCCGCGCGGTCGCCAGCGGTGAGGCGATCTTCGGCCCGGCCATCGCCCGCCGCCTGAGCAGCCTCTTCGCCGCCCCGAAGCCCGGCCCGTTCCCAGAACTGACCGAACGCGAGCGCGACATCCTGGCGCTGCTGGCGCGCGGCCAGAGCAACCCCGCCATCGCCGCCCAGCTCGGACTCAGCGCCAAGACGGTCGCCAACTACGTGTCGACCATCCTGGCCAAGCTGCAGGTGGTCGACCGTGCCGAAGCCATCATCCGCGCACGCAACGCTGGGTTCGGACGAGATGGCGGATAGAGTGTGAGGTGGTCGAGGAGCATGCTTGCCGCGCCACCATGGATCCCTCGACTCCGCTCGGGATGACAGGGAGAGGGAGTGGCGTACCGGAGGATACAGGTCATCCTCGTACGCAACCTCCTGTTCCTGTCATCCTGAGCCACAGCGAAGGATCTCCCATCAGCCTGGGTCGGCACCCACCTTTGTCGTCAGTCCGCCGCGCCCTACTGGTCCAGCCCGGCCAGCAGGGCGCGCAGCCGCATCAGCCCTTCGGTGATGTCCTCGCGGCTGCTGGAGAAGGCGATGCGCACGTAGTTCTTGCCCGCCGGGCCGTACTCGGTCCCGGCACGGATCGCCACCCCCCGCTCCAGCGCGTCCGCTACCACCTGCTGGGCGGGCACGTCAGCACCGTAGTGGAAGAACGTGTAGAAGGTGCCCTCCGGCGGGGTGAAGCTGACTCCCGGCACGTCGCCCATAAGCTGATTGACCAGCTCGCGCCGCGCCGCGTACTCGCGGCACATCTCTTCAGGCGCAGTGCTTGGGGTGGTGACGGCCGCCAGACCGGCGCGCTGCAGGGCCGAATTCAACGGCCCGGTAAAGGTGCGGTGGATGCGCGCGGCGGCGGCGGTCAGCGGGGCGGGCGCGGCCACGTAGCCCAGGCGCCAGCCGGTCATGGCGTAGGTCTTGGAGAAGGTCTGGCAGTAGAAGAGGCGCTCCCGCAACGACGCGATGGCCACGGTCGAGACGAACTCGACCCCGTCGTAGACGATGTTCTCGTAGGCCTCGTCCGCCAGCACCAGCAGATCGTGCTGCTCGGCCAGCCGCCCCAGCGCCTCCAGCTCTTCCGGCCGGTACACGATCCCGGTGGGGTTGTTGGGGTGGCAGAGGACGACCATGCGCGTCCCCGGCGCGGCGGCAGCCGTCTCCAGCGCGTCGAGGTCGAGGTGGAAATCCGGCCGCTGCGGCACGTAGACCGGCTCGGCGCCGGCCATCACCGCGGCGTCGGCGTACAGCGAATAGGTGGGGTTGGGCAGCAGCACGCGGTCGCCGGGGTTGAGCGCGCCGAGCATGGAGGACGTGACCGCCGCGCTGCCGCCGTGGGTCATCAGGATCTGCTCCGGCGCGAAGGCGGCGCCGGCCTGGCGCGAGAGCTGCTCGGCCAGCGCGGCGCGCAGCTCCGGGTCGCCCTGGTTGTCGGCGTAGTGGGTGTAGCCGCTCTGCACCGCCTCGATCAGCGCCTGACGAATATACTCTGGCGTGGCGAAGTCGGGGTCGCCCGAGTTGAGCTTGATGATTCCCGCGCCAGGGCGGCGCGCCGGCCGCTGCGACTGCGCGTTGATTCGCTGCACCATCTGTGACGGCGTGAAGCTGGTCGCGTGCTCCATAGCTGTTGCCTGCTCCCCCTCTACCGCTGCTCTACTGCTGCTCGCGAAACGCCTTGACACCAGGGTAGTCCTGAATCGACTTGCCGTCCCGTACCCACTGACGGATGTTGGGCGTGTTGCCGAAGCGGTTGCGCACCGCCTCCAGCAGCCCGGCGGCCTCGTCCGGCCGGATCACCGCGATGCCGTCGTCGTCGGCCACGATCAGGTCGCCGGGCAAGACCGGCACGCCGCCACAACTGACGGGCGTATTGATCTCGCTGTAGAACCCCTGATTGCGCCCGACCAGACCGGAGAGCGTGCGCGAGTAGACCGGCCAGTGCAGGTCGGTGATCTCCATCGAGTCGGTCACGGCGCCGTCGACGATCAGCCCGGCCACGCCCGTGGCCTGGGCCAGCAGCGCGGCGAAGCCGCCCCAGCAGGCGACCTCGGTTTCGCCGCCGCGATCGACCACGATCACGTCGCCCGGCCGCGCCGCCGCGATGATGCGGCGGTTGAAGCCGATGTCGAAGCCCGCCATGCGCACCGTGACCGCTGGACCAACCAGCTTGACGTCGCGCCAGACCGGGCGGATGGCGGAGTCCATGTAGCCGAAGACCTTGAAGTGGCCGATGTCACCCACACCGAGCGGCTTGAAGCCTTCGATGATCTCGCGCGGGATCGTCTCAACACGCTCGCGGACGACTGGTTCCATCGCGCCCCCCATCTCTGCTCACGCCGCTTGCAACCGCGGCCGCCGGCACTCGATTCCCACAGCCATGGAGCCTTATAGTCGATCCGGCGCGTACGGGCTACCCCTGCCCCGTCTCACGGCTCCTGACAGAACCACTCCAGCGCGTCGACGGAGATGCCGGGCGGCACGGTGTGCGGACCGTCGAACTCGATGTAGGTGACGTCGTAGCCGGCGCGGCGAAGCTGGGGCACGAGCTGGCGGCTGCAGCGGTCGATCGGCAGCACCCGGTCCTGGGTGCCGTGCGCGATGAAGATGCGCGGCTGGCCGTTCCGCGCCCGCGGCACCATGAAGCCCGGCGAGAAGGCGATGATGTGGCTGAAGAGATCGCCGTTGGTGAGGCCGACCGAGAGGGCGTACGAGGCGCCGTCGGAGAAGCCTTCGACCGCCACGTGGGATGGATCGATACTGTAGCGGCCGAAAGTCTGCTCCAGCGCGCGGTTGATGAAGGCGGTATCCGGGCCGAAGTCGCCGCCGATCACGTCCCAGGTCGAGCCGCGCGAGTCGACCGCCAGCAGGATCAGGCCCTCCTGGTCGGCCAGCGGCGCGAAGGGGACCAGGCCGTTCTGCGCGTTGCCGCCCGCCCCGTGCAGCATCAGCACCAGCGGCATCGGCGTGCCGGGCTGGTAGCTGGGCGGCACGTAGAGGTAACCGTCGCGGCCGACATCCAGCCCGAGCTGCTGCAGGCCGACCGGACCGGCGCCGACCGGCGGCTGCGGCCGGGCCGCCAGCCGCCCTCGCTCCGCCGCATTGATCGGCGCCGCATCTTCGCGATATCCGCGCGACATTGCCTCTCCCTTCTTTCGGCGTGCCCTCTGTCGTCCAACCTCGCGGCGACGACGGCGATCCGGTTGCAGGAGCGGTGCCGAGAACCGTCCCAATGGCATGGCCAAGACTCAGAAGCAGGCCTCAGGCACGATCGGCTACACTGGCGCGGCGGGCGCAACCGCGCGACCGGAGAAGGGCGAGCCCCATGAGCTACTTCAACGGCAGCGGCGTGGCCACGAGCTACGCCGCCAGCCGCCCCTACTTTCACCCGCTAGTGATCGAGCGCCTGCCGGCCCGGCTGGGGGTCTCGCGTTTGCCGCTGGCGCTCGACGTTGCCTGCGGCACCGGCCAGTCGACAAGCGCACTGTTGGCGCTTGCCGCGCGCGTGGTCGGGACAGACTTCTCCAGCGACATGCTGGCTGCCGCCGGTCCAAGCCCGCGTATCGACTTGGTCGCGGCGAACGCCGAAGAGCTCCCCTTCGCTCCGGGCGCCTTCCCGTTGCTGACCGTCGCGCTCGCCTTCCACTGGTTCGACCGTGCCCGCTTTCTGCGCGAGGCCCAGCGCGTGCTGGCGCCCGGCGGCTGGCTAGTGATCTACAACAACGCCTTTTTCGGCCAGATGCGCGGCAACCCGGCCTTCGAGGAGTGGCTGACCGGCACCTACCTCGCGCGCTACCCTAGCCCGCCGCGCGACCGCCAGCCCTTCACCGACACCGACGCCGCTGAGTTCGGCTTCGACTTCGTCGAGCGCGAGACGTACCAGAACGTCGTCGAGTTCTCGCGTGAGGAGCTGGTGCGCTATCTGATGACGCAGAGCAACATCATCGCGGCGGTCAACGCCGGCCACGAGCGCTATGGCGCGGTCGAAGAGTGGCTAACTCAACAGCTTCAGCCACTGTTTCAGAGTGAGCGCGCGACATTCGTCTTCGGGGGAACGATCTGGTATCTGCGCAAGCGCTAGAGCGCCGCTCAAGAACTCGTGTGACGCGGTCCGATCCCACGTACTTCGGTTGCAGCCGCCCAAGCTGATGAGAGATCCCGAGCGCCGTCGAGGGATCCAACGTGGAGCGCCACCCAGCCATCAGCGAAGGCACCCGCCTGCTGACACATCGGACCTTTGTTCGCAGACATCCGGACCATCGCCTACACCGTGAACAGCTCCTCGATATCCCGCAGCACCACGTTCAGCTCCTCGCGATCGTAGGCGTCGAGCGGCGAGTAGAGGTAGCCGCGCACGGTGGCGCTGTCGATCACGCCGCGCCACTGCAGCACTTCCTTGTAGAGCGGCACGCCGTAGCGATCCTCCAGATTGAGCAGCGGCGCGAGACGGGTGTGCATCGCACGGGCGCCGCTCTCGTCGCCTGCTTCCAGCGCATTCCAGATCGCGGCGTGGACGTCGGTGGTCTGACAGGCCGGCATGGTGCCGCAGGACCCGCGGCGGTGCTCGCCCAGCAGGTGCCGCCCGCCCATCCCGCCCATGACGCCCAGGCAGGCCGAACCGGCCCCGGCCAGTTCCGCCGTCATCGCGTGGCCGGCGTCGGATGACTCCTCCTTGACGTAGGAGACGTTCGGGATGTCGCGCAGCAGGCGCGCGACCTGGCCCGCTGTCATCGGCGTGCCCGCCGGACCAGCCCAGTTTTGCACGAAGACCGGCAGGTCGCCGGCGGCATCGGCCACCGCGCGGTAGAAGGCATAGACCTCGTCGAACCCGGCCAGCCGTGCCCCGTAGGGCGGCATGGCGATGACCGCGTCGGCGCCCGCCTCGCGCGCCCAGGCGGTGTACAGCAGCGACGCCTGCCGGCTGACGCCGGAGACGCCGATCACCACCGGCACCCGCCGCTCGACTCCCTCGACCACCAGCCGCGTCACCCGCTCGCGCTCGGCGTCGGTCAGCGCCGGGCCCTCGCTGGCGTTGACCGGCGCGACCACCCCGTGCGCTCCGGCCCGCACGCACCAGTCCACCTCGCGCAGCAGCGAGCGCTCGTCCAACTCGCCCGCCTCGTCGAACGGCGTCACCGGAATGGTGAAGACGCCTCGGAACGCGCTTGCCACGATCCAGCCCTCCCTGTCTGCCGGATCGCGCATCGCGATCGGCTGGTTGTCGTATGGGACGCGGTCGCAAAAGAGAGACGAGCCGGAGGCGATCATCGCCCCCGGCTCGTAGGATCGCGGGCTTAGGACTTGGCCCGCGCGCGCACGTGGGCCGGGACCGGCGGCTGAATGCCGTCGGGGATCGGCGACTTGTAGGGTTTGCCGCCGGTCCGCTCCTTGAACTCGGCCTGCGCCTTCTGGATTTCCTCAGGGTTCAGGAAGAGGGCGGCGCCGGTCAGCGCCATCGCCTTGGCGGCGTGGAGCATCCCCTTGTGGCCGATCGAGGTGGCGCCGGTGGCGGTGATACCCCAACTGTGGCCGGGGATGCCCGCCGGATAGGTAGTCGCATGCACCTGCACCGTCGGCGTGATCCAGGAGACATCGCCGACATCGGTCGAGCCGCCGCCGGACTTCCCCTCATCGTGGGCGGGCTGGACCGTGCCGTTGAGCGGCTGCTCGATGACGCTGAGCGGCAGGCCGCGCCCGCGCATCGAGGCCTCGCGCGTGCCCTTTGGAAAGCCGTTGATCACCGTCTGAGCGTAGTCCTGCTCCTGCTGGTTGAACTCCATCGGTCCGAGCTGCTCCAGCATCGACTGCGCCAGATCGGCCAGGGCGAAGTTGGGCAACACGTTGTAGCAGCCGCCCTGGAAATCCTCTTCCACCGTCGTCTGGGTCATCATGGCCGCGCCCTGGGCGATCTGGCGTACCCAGGCGGTCAGCTCGTCGACTTGATCGCGCTCCGGGGCGCGCACGTAGTACCAGACCTCGGCCTCGTCGGGCACGACGTTCGGCGCGCCGCCGCCGTTGGTGATCACGTAGTGGATGCGCGCCTTGTCGATGACGTGCTCGCGCATGTAGTTGACGCCGACGTTCATCAGCTCGACCGCGTCGAGCGCCGAGCGGCCGCGCTCGGGATTGCCGCCGGCGTGCGCGGTGCGGCCGTGGAAGCGGAACTTGAGGTTGTCCATCGCGTTCGAGCTGCCCCGGCTGGTATTGACGAAGCCGGAGGGATGCCAGGTGACGGACGCATCGAGGTCGTCGAAGACGCCATCGCGCGCCATGTAAACCTTGCCGATCAAGGTTTCCTCGGCCGGGCAGCCGTAGTAGCGCACCGTGCCCGGCTTGCCGCTGGCCTCCAGCCAGGACTTGACCGCCATCGCCGCCGCCATGGCGCTGGTGCCGAGCAAGTTATGGCCGCAGCCGTGGCCCGGTCCGCCCGCCACCTCGGGATCCTGCGTCGCCTGGAGCTTCTGCGACAGCCCCGGCAGGGCGTCATACTCGCCGAGGAAGCCGATGATCGGCCGCCCGCTGCCCCACTCGGCCACGAAGGCGGTCGGCAGATCGCCCACATCGCGGGTGATCTTGAAGCCCTCGCGCTCCAGCTCCTGGATCTGCAGCGCGCAGGCCTCAGTCTCGCAGAGCGCCGTCTGGGGGTGGCGCCAGATCTCGTCCGCTACGGCGGTGAAGCGCTGCTGGCGCTCATCGATCCACTCGAGCATCTCCTGGTTCTCGACCACGGTCGCACTCCTCGCTTCAATCCCCCGACTCGCGTCGGCCAGTGCCGGTAACGGCGCTACCATACCATCCCCTAACGGCGCGCGATAGCCCGCACCGGGTGAGGGCATAATTGCCACCTGTCACACTGAAATTTCGCTTCCGGCATGAGTTCTGCAGGGAGCTGACCACAGGCGAGAGCTGCCGGACAGTCGATGGATGAGTCTGCGGCTGCCGGCGCGCCTGGAGGCACGCGGCGAGGCTCGCATCACGCTAGTCGGAGGAAGACACATGTCGAGTAACACCGGAAACCAGGGGAACCAGGGCAGCCAGGGCAGCCAGGGCAGCCAGGGGAACCAGAACACCGTTACCAACCACGAGCATCACCACCACCATTTCCACCACCACTACAACATCAACCACGGCACCGTGCAGGGCCAGCCGATGAGCCAGGGCCAGGGGCAGGGCATGCAGTCCGGGCAGCAGATGGGCGGCCCGAGGATGGGCCAGGGCCAGGGCATGAACATGCAAGGCCGCGGCCAGGGAATGGGCATGAACCGGGGCCAAGGCCAGGGTATGGGTATGCAACCGGGTCAGCAGGGCTTCGGCGGCTACGGCATGGGCCAGGGCCCCAACCAAGGCTTTGGCGGCTACGGCTTCAACCCCGGCCAGCATCCGGGCAACCAGCGCTAGGTCCATTCACTAGCCGGTGGGTCGTGAGCCGGCGGCTGAGCCGCGGCCCGAGCCACCGCCTCGTCGCCTCTCCCGCGTGCGCCGCGCCTCTCGAACCTGTGAGGCGCGGTTTCTGTGTCGCCACGGGAGCGGCCCATCGACTTCGTCGAGTGCCGCGTGAGGACGGATCCCTCCACTTCGGTCGGGATGACAGGGTTACTATGGGGCCTGCCGGAGGAGGCAGGTGCTTGTCGTCAGCCCCTCTCTTCCCCTGTCATCCCGAGTCGTCATGAGCCTCGGCTCGCCACGGCGGCATGAAAATGTCGGGGCCGCGGACCGCTATTTTCACCGTAGCGCAGTCGAGGGATCCGTCCTGCCTCACGTTCCAACGACGTCGACTGCCACGATTGCAACCCTCCGTCACCCTCTCCCAGCATTGGCTCCGTCCGGAGAGGGGCCGGGGGATGGAAACCCGCTCAGTACTGCAAACCCTCGAAGACGGCGTCGCGGCAGCGTTCGGCGACCTCGTTGGGGTCGATGCTCTCCCGCGCCACGCCGCTCTCGACCGCCGCCTGGGCCACGGCGGCGGCTACCGCCGGCGGCACGCGCAGATCGAGCGCGTCGGGGATGATGAAGTCGGGGCTCAGCTCCTTGGGGTCGACCAGGTCGGCTATCGCCTGGGCCGCGGCCAGCTTCATCTGCTCGTTGATGTCGCGCGCCTTGGCGTCGAGCGCGCCGCGGAAGATGCCGGGGAAGGCCAGCGAGTTGTTCACCTGGTTGGGGAAGTCCGAGCGCCCGGTCGCGACCACCAGCGCACCCGCCGCGCGCGCCAGGTCGGGCAGGATCTCCGGCTCGGGGTTGGCCAGCGCGAAGATCACCGGGCTGGGCGCCATGGCGCGGATCATCTCCTGCGTCAGCGCGCCGCCGGCCGAGACGCCGATGAAGACGTCGGCGCCGCAGAGCGCGTCGGCCAGCGAGCCGCTGCGCTGCTCCCGGTTGGTCAGCCGCGCGATCTCCGCTTTGATGCGGTTGCCGCCGTCATCGCGGTCACGCGAGATGATCCCCTTGCGGTCACAGAGTATGACGTCGCCGACGCCGAGTACCAGGAACAGCTTGGCGACCGCCACCCCGGCCGCGCCGGCGCCGTTGATCACCACCCGCACGTCGCTGAGCGGCGTGCCGCGCAGCTTGAGCGCGTTGATCAGAGCGGCGAGCACGATTACCGCGGTGCCGTGCTGGTCGTCGTGGAAGACGGGCAACTGCAGCCGCTCCTTGAGCGCCGCCTCGATCTCGAAGCAGCGGGGCGCGGAGATATCCTCCAGATTGATGCCGCCGAAAGAGGGCGCGATCGCGGCCACGATATCGACGATCTTGGCCGGGTCACGCTCGGCCAGGCAGATCGGGAAGGCTTCGACGTTGGCCAGCGACTGGAAGAGAACCGCCTTGCCCTCCATCACCGGCAGCGCCGCCTGTGGGCCGATGTCGCCCAGACCCAGCACCGCGCTGCCGTCGGTGACGATCGCCACCAGGTTCTCCTTGACCGTCAGCTCGTAGACGCTGCGCGGGTTCTCCTGGATCTCGACGGCGGGCGCCAGCGCGGCCGGCGGCAGGTAGAGCAGATTCAGGATGTGCTGGTCCTTGATCGGGATTTTGCTGCGGATCTCGACCACACCGTTGTGCCGCCGGCGCAGGTCGATGGCATCCTCGCGCAGCGTGCCCGAGCGTTTGGCGGCCACGCGCGGCCGCAGCTTCCCCTCATAGACGTAGCGCAGCGTGTCGTCGGCCACCGTCTGCGGGTCGATGTCGCGCCCCGCCTCGCCGGTTTCGCAGGCGGCGCGCACCACGGCCGCCGCGATCGCCGGAGCCACGCGGAAGTCGAAGATGTTGGGCAGGATGTGGTCGGCGTGCAGCTCGTCGGGGCGCACCATGCCGGCCAGCGCCTCGGCGGCGTAGACCAGCGTGCGCAGGCGAATGTCGCGGGCGCGCGAGTCGAGCAGCCCGCGGAAGACGCCGGGGAAGACGAGCGAGATGTCCATCGTGTTGGGGTAGTCGGAGCGTGCGGTGCCGACCACGGCGGCCCCGGCGGCGCGCGCCTCGCCGGGCGCGATCTCGGGTGTCGGCAGGGCCAGCGAGAAGACGATCGGACTGGGCGCCATCGACTGGATCATCTCTGGGGTGACGATGCCGCCGGTCGCCACGCCGATGAAGACATCGGCACCTTGCAGCATCTCAGCCAGGCTGCCCTGGCGCCCCTCGGGATTGGTCTCTTTGGCCAGGTAGACTTTTGCCCAGTTCATTCGCTCGGGGCGGTAGGGGTAGATCGCTCCGGCGCGGTCGCAGACGACCAGATCGCGCACGCCGACGCGCGTCAGCAGGCGGGCGATGCCGACGCCCGAGACCCCGGCCCCGGCCACTACCACCCGGATCTGATCCATCTGCTTGTCGACGACTTTCAGCGCATTGATCAGCGCCCCGAGCACCAGGATGGCGGAACTATGGTGCTGGTTGCTGACGACCGGGATACTGGCGCCCTTCTCCAGATGGTCGGCGATGGTGAAACTGTCGGGGGCGGCGATGCCGTCGAGGCAGATCGCGCCGAAAGTGGGCGTCAGGGCCAACGAGGTCTCGACGATCTTGAAGGGGTCGTGCTGGTCCAGGCAGATCGGGAAGGCGTCGACGCCGGCGAAGGTCTTGAAGACCACGCTGCGCGCCTCCAGGATCGGCAGGGCCATCTCGGGCGGTCCCTCGCCCAGGCCGAAGAGGTCGGAGCCATCGGTGATGATGGCCACGGTGTTGCCACGCGCGGTGAGGTCGAACGACTCCAGGGCATCGCGGTTGATCTCGCGGCAGGCCTCAGCCACACCCGGCGTGTACACCAGGCTGAGCATCGAGCGGTCCCGGATCGGCACCTTGCTCGCGATTCCAATCAGGCCCTGATAACGCCGCCGGTATTCCAGCGCCTCGTTCTGCTGATCAATGAGATACACAGAAGAATCCACCACCAGTTCAGGCTAAAACAGTCCAACAGCGGCAGGCTGCACCTTCGCATTGTACACCCCCTCGCACCCCGACCGGCAGCCGAATCGTTCCAATTATGTCCAGACAGCATCCGACCGGCACCCTGTTGCCAGCGCGGCGGTCCGGGCGTAGCATCCAGCACGGTGGGAGAACGCGACAAATTCCGGCCAGGCGCCGCGCAATTGCCGCGCTCTGGGTCATCTTCGGTCAATCGTAGGCAGAGGGAGGAACGCGATGGCGGAGCCATTGACGCCTGAGGTCCTGGTCTATGGGTTTACCAGCGCGGGCGATCCGCGGATCTCGCCCGACGGCAGCTCGATCATCTATACCGTCAGCACGGTCGACAAGGAGGCGAAGAAAGGGTCGAGCCAGCTCTGGCGCTGCGGGCTCGACGGCGGCGACCGGCGCCAGCTCACCCACACGGGCACGCGCAACGGCAGCGGCCGCTGGTCGCCCGACGGCGCCTCGATCGCGTTCGTCTCCGACCGGGTCAAGCAGGCAGGCATCTTCGTGATGCCGGCCGATCAGCCGGGCGAGGCGCGCGAGCTGACCCACCACGGCACGGCCATCACCGACCCGGTCTGGTCGCCCGACGGCTCCCAGATCGCCTACAGCGCCGAGTTCGATCCCGAGAACCCCGAGGAGAAGGAGCCGGAGGAGGACGCCGCCCCGCCGGTGCGCGTCACCCGCCGCATCGACTACAAGCAGGACGGCCGCCGCTATCTCGGCGACAAGCGCACCCAGGTCTTCGTAGTCGACGTCGCCTCCGGCGAGCGCCGCATGGTGACGCACGAGCCGGTCGATCACTACTTTCCGCAGTGGTCGCCCGACGGCAAGACGCTGGCCGTCGATATCCCAAACCGCAACGGCATGCACTCGCAGCTGGCCCTGGTCGATGTCGCCAGCGGCGAAACGAAGCGCATCACGCCGGAGGACGGCTCGGTCGGGGTCTGGTCCTGGTCGCCAGACGGCACGCGTATCTTCTACGCCGGCGATCTGGAGCAGAGCTGGCAAAGCGATTTCTTCGTCTACGACGTCGCCGCGGGCCAGGCGACGCGCATCACCGACGACCTGCCGGTGGTGCCGATGGGCGGCTTCCCCGGCGTGATGGGACCCTCGATCCCGGTCTGGCTCGACGAGCAGACGATCCTGTTCAACGCGGTGCGCGCCGGCGCCAGCGGCCTCTACACCATCAACCTGCAAGACCGCGAGCTGGAGAAGCTGTACGGCGACGAGGCCACCCTCTCCGGCCTCAGCATCGACGACGCGCGCCGCCACATCGTGCAGGGCTACACCAGCTTCGCGGCCGCCGGCGAGATCTCGGTCTACGACACCCAGTCTCGCCACGCCGACGTAGTGACCGACTACAGCCATCCCACGCTGGAGGCGCACCCGCCAGCCCGCTGGGAGCGCTTCGAGGTGCCGCGCGGCAAGTACAGCATCGAGGCCTGGCTGATGAAGCCGCCGGACTTCGACCCCGCCAAGAAGTATCCGGTGATCCTGGACATCCACGGCGGACCGAACGGCTTTTACGGCTACACCTTCAACCCGATCCAGCAGCTGCTGGCCACCAACGGCTTCCTGCTCGTCTTCAGCAACCCGCGCGGCTCCTCCTCCTACGGCCGCGAGTTCACCCAGCAGGTGATCGGCGACTGGGGCGGCGAGGACTTCAAGGACCTGATGGCGGTCATCGACAAGGTGCTGGAGCTCCCCTACGCCAACGCCGACAAGACCGGCATCTTCGGCTACAGCTACGGCGGCTACATGACCTCCTGGACGATCGGCCAGACCGGCCGCTTCCAGGCCTGCGTCTGCGGCGCGCCCTGCTTTGACCTGGAATCCTTCTACGGCACCAGCGACATCGGGCACTCCTTCGGCAAGCTCCAATTCGGCGCCGCGCCGCACGAGGGCAAGGAGTGGTACGCGCAGCACTCACCCTCGAACTTCGCCCACCGCGCCACCACCCCGACGCTGATCATCCACGGCGAGGCCGACGAGCGCTGCCCGATCGGCCAGGGCGAGCAGATGTTCGTGGCGCTGAAGAAGGCCGGCTGCGAGGTCGAGTTCGCCCGCTACCCCGGCGGCGCGCACGGCTTCGTGCGCATGGGCCCGCCCGAGCACCGCGTGGACGTGCTGGGGCGCATCCTCGGCTGGTTCAAGGACCACCTCGGCGAGCCGGTGTAACGGGCCCTCACCCCCAGCCCCGGGGGGCCCTCACCCCAACCCCTCTCCCAATGCGTTGGGAGAGGGGCTAGGACACGGTTGTAGGGGCGGGTTTGAAACCCGCCCGCGCATATTGCGGCGTTGATGACTGGAGAGGGAGAGAACGCATGGCGCGGCCGATGACCGCCGAGCTGCTGATATATGACCTGAAGAACGCGGCCGATCCGCAGCTCTCGCCGGATGGCTCAGCCATCCTCTACACGCTCGCCACGATCGATAGAGAAACCAAGAAGCCGGCCAGCCAGCTCTGGCTCTGCGCGCCCGACGGCTCGAACAAGCGGCAGCTCACCCAGACCGGCACACGCAACCGGGGCGGGCGCTGGTCGCCCGACGGCACCTCCATCGCCTTCGTCTCCGACCG
>DASSHC010000353.1:0-13614 GCA_035693105.1 Thermomicrobiaceae bacterium
GCGGCGCGGCGCCAGGTCGTTCGCGCTCCCGCCAGGCTCCGCATCGCCGCGCTCCGCCGTGCGCTCTCGGCTAGGACGCGAGGCTGAAGTCGCCCTGGTGGATCTCCTCCAGCAGGCGCGCCAGCAGCTGGATCTCGCTCAGGATGTCCTGCACGTTGGCGGTCTCGTTGACGGTGTGCAGGTAGCGCGTCGGCAGCGAGATGGTAATCACCGGCACGCCGGCGCGGCTGCGCTCCATCGCTCCGGCGTCGGTGCCGCCGCGCGGCAGCACCTCGAGCTGGTGCGGGATGTTGTGCTTCTCAGCCACTTCGCGCACGAAGCGCACCAGCTTGTAGTTCGGGATGTGCGACGAGTCGAAGATCTTGATCGCCACCCCGTCGCCCAGCTTGGAGACGCGGTCCTCGGCGGGCATGCCGGGCGCATCGCCGGCGATGGTCACGTCGAGCGCGATGCCGACGTCCGGCTGCACGCTGTAGGCGGCCGGTCCGGCGCCGCGCAGCCCGACCTCCTCCTCGGTGGTGGCCACCGCCACGATCTCGGCGCCGTGCTGGCCCACCGCCCGCAGCGTCTCCAGCATGATGAAGACGCTGGCGCGGTCGTCGAGCGCCTTGCCCATCACGTTGCCGCCGACCCGCTCCACCGGGCGCATCAGCGTCACCATGTCGCCGATGTCGACCTGCTGCTTGGCTTCCTCGCCGCTCAGGCCGATATCGACGAAGAGGTCGGCCAGCTTGGGCGGCTTGATCTCCTCGGGCGAGAGGGTGTGGATCGGCTTGCTGGCGAGCTGCAGCGCGCCCGGCAGCTTTTGCCCGTCGCGCGTGTGGACCCAGACGCGCTGGGCCGGCAGGTTGCGGGCGTCGAAGCCGCCCACGTTCTGCAGCCGGATGAAGCCGTTGTCGTCGATAAAGCGCACCATGAAGCCGATCTCGTCCATGTGCGCCGCCAGCATGACGCGCGGCCCGCCGCTCCCCTTCTTGGTGCCGATCACGTTGCCGATCGCGTCCACGCGCAGGTCGTCGACCAGCGGGCGCATCTCCTCGATCACGATCTGGCGCAACTGCGCCTCGCGGCCCGGGATGCCGGGGGCCTCGACGATCTTCTTGAAGAGGTCGAAGTTGAAGTCCATTCGCGCACCTTCCTTCGCTTCGCGGCGATCCTAGCAGCGAGGCCGCCAGCCGTCTACAGTATCATCCGGCAACAGAAGGAGGAGCCATGAGCGAGAGCGCGCTTGACATCGAACGCCTGCGCCGGGAGACGCCCGGAACCCAGGAGGTGATCCACCTCAACAACGCCGGGGCCGCGCTGATGCCCCAGCCGGTGGTCGACGCGGTGATCGCGCATCTCCAACTGGAGGCGCGCATCGGCGGCTACGAGGCGGCCGACGCGGCGGCCGAGCGCGTCGAAGGGGTCTATGCCTCCGCCGCCCGGCTGATCGGGGCCGAGCCGGACGAGATCGCGGTGGTCGAGAACGCCACCCGCGCCTGGGACATGGCCTTCTACAGCATCCCCTTCCGGCCGGGCGACCGCATCCTGACCTCGCGCTCGGAGTACGCCAGCAACGTCATCAGCTTCCTGCAGGTCGCCCGGCAGCGCGGCGTCTCGGTCGAGGTCATCCCCAGCGACGAGTCGGGCCAGGTGGACGTCGTCGCGCTGGAGCGGATGCTCGACGCGCGGGTCAAGCTGATCGCCATCTCGCACGTGCCGACCAACGGCGGGCTGGTGCAGCCGGCGGCGGAGATCGGCCGCGTCGCGCGCCAGGCGGGCGTGCTCTACCTGCTGGACGCCTGCCAGTCGGTCGGGCAGCTCCCGGTCGACGTCGGCGCCCTCGGCTGCGACCTCCTCTCGGCCACCAGCCGCAAGTACCTGCGCGGCCCGCGCGGCGTCGGCTTCCTCTACGCCCGGCGCGGCATCGTCGCGCAACTGGAGCCGCCGCTGCTCGACCTGCACGCCGCGCGCTGGGTGGCGCCCGACCGCTACGAGATCCGCCCCGACGCGCGCCGCTTCGAGAACTGGGAGACCAACTACGCCGCCAAGCTGGGCATGGGGGCGGCGATCGAGTACGCGCTGGGCGTCGGCATCGAGTCCGGCTGGCAGCGGCTGCGCGGGCTGGCCGAGCAGTTGCGCGCCCAGCTCGCCGAGATCCCCGGCGTACAGGTGCACGACCTGGGACGGGTGCGCGGCGGCATCGTCACCTTCAGTCGCGAGGGGGTGGATTCGGAGGAGATCAAGCGGCGCCTGGCGGCCGAGCGCATCAACGTCACCACCTCCTCGATCTTCTCGACGCGCTACGACATGAGCGCCCGCAACCTCGGCACGATGGTGCGCGCCAGCACGCACTACTACAACACCGAGGACGAGCTGGCCCGCCTGCTGGACGTGGTCGAGGGGCTGACCTGAGTGACGGGCCGTCTTGTCGCGGCGGGTAGGATTGCAGGGGGAGAGCGGATCCGCACACCCGCCCGTGGAGCCCTCATCCCCCCGCCCCTTCTCCCAATGCTGGGAGAGGCTCCGTCCGGGTTGGGGTGAGGGCTCCCAGGGGGCGCGCATGGCGGCAGACTGGTGAGGAGCGCGGCATGAAGACCATCGGGTTCGTCGGCGTCGGTTCGATCGGGCTGCCGATGGCCAAGCGGCTGCTTGGGGCTGGCTACCCGCTCGTCTTCGCCAGCAGCCGCGAGCGCGCCTGCGAGGAGCTGGAGGCGCTCGGCGGGCGCGCGGTGCCGACGCCGCCGCTGGTGGCCGAGGCGTGCGAGGTCTTCATGACCGCGCTCCCCTCCGACCGCGCGCTGAGCGAGGTCTACCTGGGGCCCGGGAGCGTATTGGAGCACCTGCGCCCCGGCAGCATCGTGGTCGACTTCAGCACCGCCTCGCCGATGACCCTGCAGCGTGTCGACACCGAGGCGCGCGGGCGCGACATCCGCGTGATCGACGCGCCGGTCAGCGGCGGCATCGCCGGCGCCGAGCAGGGCACGCTGACGATCATGGCCGGCGGCGAGCCGGACGTGGTCGAGGAGATCCTGCCGATCTTCGAGACGCTGGGCGAGCGCGTCTTCATCGTCGGCGACGTCGGCATGGGCAAGGTCTTCAAGATCATCAACAACCTGCTGACCGGCGCGACCTACGTGCTGGTGGGCGAGGCGCTCTCGCTAGCCGCCTGCGCCGGCGCCGATCTCGACCTGCTGCACGAGGTGATCGCGGTCAGCTCCGGCGCCTCGCGCGCCTGGGGCGACGCGGTGCCCAAGCTGGTCCACCGCGCGGATGCCGAGCCGGCCAGCTTCCGGCTGGAGCTGATGCGCAAGGATCTGCGCCTGGCCGCCGGGCTGGGCGAGGACCTGGCCACGCCGACGCCGCTGACCTCGCTGGCGCTGCAGTTCTACACCGCGGCCGTCTCGCGCGGGCTGGGCCGCCAGGACGCCTATACCGTGGCGCGCCTGGTGGCCGATCTGGCCCGCGCCAATCTCACCGCGACGGCCGAGGAGCCCGGCGCCCCCGAGCACGGCAGCGACCTCGCGGCGGGCGACGAGTAGGGGCGGGTTTGAAACCGCCCAGGAACCGGCGGCAGGCGGACGATGGCGACGCGCGAGGACGAGTACAGCACGACCAGCCCGATCGCTGAGGTGCGCGACACCGGGCGGCTGGAGGCCTTCAGCGACGGCGTCTTTGCCATCGCGGCGACGTTGCTCGTCCTGCAGGTCGCCGTTCCCGAGGATTCGACCGACCTGCTACGCACGGTCCTGCACCAGTGGCCGGCCTTCCTGGCCTACGCCATTAGCTTCGCGACCATCCTGATCATGTGGATCAACCACAACATGATCATGCGCCAGATCGGGCACGCCGACCACGGCTTCAAGGTGCTCAACGGCCTGCTCCTGATGGCGATCACCTTCATGAACTACCCGACCGCGCTCCTGGCTCGCTACCTCACCACGCCCCAGGAGCGGGACGCGGCCCTGATCTTCAACGGCACCTATGTGTTGCTCGGGATTCTCTTTCTCGCGCTCTGGCGGTACGCCTCGCACCGGGGCCGCCTGCTCTCGCGGCAGGCCGACCCGCGCCTGGTGGCGGCCATCAGCCGCTCCTACCGGGCCGGGTGGGTGGTCTACCTCGTCGCCACGCTGGTGGCCCTGGTCAGTGTGCCCATTTCGCTGGCGATCAACGCCGGGCTGGCGCTCTACTGGGCGATCTTCGGCGCGCGTGCCGTCGGCGAGTTCCACGCCGGCCCGTCGCCCCGGCGCTCGCGCTGGCGGACCCCCTGACCGCCGCTCAGCCTGCCCGCGCTACCCCAGCCGCTCGCGGCCGTGCGGCGCCTCCCAATCGACGAGCGGGCCCCGCGGCACGATGCGCGTCGGGTTGATCTGCGGGTGCGTGGTGTAGTAGTGCCGCTTGATGTGGTCGAAGTCGACCGTCTCGCCGAAGCCGGGCCGCTGGTAGAGGTCGCGGGCGTAGGCCCAGAGGTTGGGGTAGTCGACCAGGCGGCGCAGGTTGCACTTGAAGTGCAGGTAGTAGACCGCGTCGAAGCGCACCAGCGTCGGGAAGAGGCGGATGTCGGCCTCGGTGAGCTGATCGCCGGCCAGATAGCGCTGCCCGGCCAGCCGCTCCTCCAGCCAGTCGAGCCGAGCAAAGAGCGCCACGACCGCCTCGTCGTAGGCCGCTTGCGAGGTGGCGAAGCCGGCGCGGTAGACCCCGTTGTTGACATCGCGATAGATCAGCTCGTTGATCGCGTCGATCTCCGGCCGCAGGTGCTCGGGGTAGAGGTCGGGCGCGCCGGGCTTGTGGTAGGCGCCGAACTGCGTAGCGAAGTCGATCGTCAGGTCGGGGAAGTTGTTGCTGACCAGCCGGCCCTGCTCGCGATCCCAGAGGCAGGGGACGGTGTAGCGGCCGGCGTAGTCGGGGTCGGTGGCGCGGTAGGCCTCGGCCAGCAAGGCGAAGCCGTTGACCGGGTCCGCGAAGCCCTCGCTGAAGGCCCAGCCGCGCTCGTCGCGCACCGGATCGACCACCGAGAGCGAGACGACATCCTCCAGCCCGAGCAGCCGCCGCGCGATGATCGAGCGGTGCGCCCAGGGGCAGGCGAGCGAGACATAGAGGTGGTAGCGCCCCGGCGCGGCCGGGAAGCCCGACGAGCCGTCGGCGGTGATGCGGCCGCGGATGCTGTACTCCTGGCGCACGAACTGCCCCTGACTATTCAGCTCCGTCGCCAGTGGCCCCGCACCGCTGTCGCTCACAGTTGTCATAATTCTTGGCTCCCTTCGGGTTCATGCGTATCGCTACTTGGCAACGGGCGATGCGGCGGGCGCATTCCCCCAGGAATCCCTCCACCCCCGATGTCTTGTAGGGGCAGGCCCCCGTGCCTGCCCTCGTGGCCCCATCGCCGGTCCTTCACGTCCACCTTCCAACGTGACCCACCTCCCCCTGACCAATACGTGGGGGCGACAGGGCGGCCACGGGGGGCCGCCCCTACAGGACATCGGACGTGAGCGCCAACCACTGACGTATCATTGACCGGTGAAGGAGCGAGCGGTGCCCGAGACTGGGACGACCGAAACAACGGAGGCGGCGAGCGGGGCGCTCAAGCGGCCCCCCGAGGTCCGCTCGATGTTCGACCGCATCGTCGGCCACTACGACCTGATGAACACGCTGATGACTGCCGGGCGACACCGCGCGTGGCGCCGCCGCGCGGCCCGGGCTGCCATCGGCGCCCGCGCCGCGCGGGTGCTCGATCTGGCGACCGGCACGGGCGACCTGGCACTGGAGCTGGCGGGGCAGGGCGTGCCGCTGGTGGTCGGCGCCGACTTCTCCGGCGGCATGCTGGCCAGCGCCGCCGCCAAACGCGCGGAGTACGGGGCCGCTGCCGTGCGGCTGGTGCAGGCCGACGCCATGCGCCTCCCCTTCCCCGATGCCAGCTTCGACGCGGTCACCATCGGCTTCGGCTTGCGCAATCTGCCCGACTACGGCGCGGCGGTGGCGGAGATGGCGCGCGTGCTGCGGCCGGGTGGGCGGCTGGTGATTCTGGAGATGTCGCCGCTGCGCCAGCCAATCGTGCGCCGGGGCTTCGACCTCTACTTCGCGCACCTGGTGCCGCTGGTCGGCGGGCTGGTCAGCGGCGACCGCGAAGCCTACGGCTACCTGCCGCGCTCGGTCGGCGCCTTCCCGCCCCCCGAGCAGCTCATGGCCCTGATGCGCCAGGCGGGCCTGCGCAACGTGCGCTACGAGGCGCTGGCCCTCGGCACCGTCGCCCTCCACCTCGGCATCCGTCAGTGATCCTCTCCCCTCTCCCGCGCATCGGGAGAGGGGTTGGGGGTGAGGGCCGCCCGCGCCAGGATCTCCTCGACGACGGTGGACTTTGAGTCAGCGTAGTGCTGGGTGTACTTCCACTGGCGCTGGGCCAGCTCGCGCTTGGTCTGCTCGTAGCGGCGGCGGTCGGCTGCATCGCGCCGCAGGTGGTCGCGGAAGCCGAGCATGCGCCTGATCTCGCTCGAGCCAGGCGAGAAGACATGCAGGTTGATGTCGGTATCGGGCCCCTTGAGCAGCCGGTGCTGGTGCCAGTCCGGCTCACGGATGCGCAGCCGGTAACCGGCGGCCTCCAGGTCAGGCACGTAGGCCGCCTCGTCGGCGCTGTCGGCCACCACCAGCAGCATGTCGATGATCGGCTTGGCCGCCAGCCCCGGCACCGAGGTCGAGCCGACGTGCTCCAAGAGCAGCACGCGCTCGCCTAGCGCGCCGCGCACCCGTGCGGCCTCGCGCGCGAAGAGCTCGGGCCAGGCCGAATCGTACTCTGCCAGGAAAATCCGCGCATTGAGCTGCTCCAGCGGACCGACCCGGGCCGCCTGCATCTCCTCATCGGTCGTCAACCTGGGTTCGGCAGGATTCGGCTGCTCGGGCATGGGCGGTCGCTCCTCTCGGGGACGCGGCCTGGTGCTCCCGCCCCACGACCGCGACATGCTTAACGCCTGATCCTCTTGCCAGATGCGAGGGGGGGTGTATAACGACTCGCGGAACCCATGCACCTGGCAGGCCGAGGCCGGCTTCACGACGGACACGGAAGCAGGCAGGCAACTCACCAATCGCACCGCACGGGGTCTCGGTCGGGGTTAACCGGGACACGTCTGGTCGCACCGGCGGCGATGGTGGTGAGTGTAGAGGAGGAGGTCCGTAGCGGGGGTGTGTTTCGCGGTGTCAGCGGCGCCGCCGACCAGACGGGGTAAGGCCGCGTGGACACGACACGATCGTTGGAAGGGATTGATCATGCCGCAGCAACTGACGCTTCGCGAGCAGCATCTTCTTAGTCGACGGCGTTTCCTCAAGTTGTCCGGGTTCCTCGGCGGCGGGGTCCTGCTCGCCGCCTGCGGCGGCAGCGCCTCGAGCCCGACCGCCGCCAGCACCAGCTCGTCCGGTGGCGCCTCGACGGCCACCAGCGCCCCGAGCGCCGCGGGTACCGGCACGAGCGCATCCGCCGCAGGCTCGCCCGCCGCCACCGGCTTCGCCTCCAACTACTCGCAGACCTTCGTCATCAACCCCAGCTCGGCCAGCACCAAGCTCGCCTCCGACCAGTCGTTCCGCTACATGTACACCGAGCCGGTCCACCTCGATCCCGGCCTGGCGACCAGCGGCAACGAGGTCTACCTGATCTACGAGATCTGGGAAGGGCTGGTGCGCTACGACAACGCCGGCAAGGTGATCCCGCTCGGCGCCACCAACTGGGATGTCTCCCCCGACGGCACGGTCTACACCTTCCACCTGCGCGACGGCGTCAAGTGGACCGACGGCACCCCGATCACCGCCCACGACTACGTCTGGACCTGGACGCGCAACCTCGATCCCAAGACCGCCTCCGAGTACGCCGAGGCGCTCTACAGCATCAAGAACGCCCAGGCGTTCAACGGGGGCAAGATCACCGATGCCAGCCAGCTTGGCCTCAAGGCGCTCGACGACAAGACCTTCCAGGTGACGCTCGAAGGGCCCGCCGGCTACTTCCTGCGCATCGCCTCCACCTGGACCGGCATGCCGCTGCCCAAGCAGACGATCGAGAAGAACGCCGAGAAGTGGGTCGAGGCGGCCAACGTCATCAGTAACGGCCCCTTCAAGATGACCGAGTGGAACCACGACCAGCAGATCACGCTGGAGCGCAACGACGGCTACTGGGGCGACAAGCCGACGCTGCAGAAGGCGACCATCAAGATCGTGACCGACTTCGCCACCTCGTCGCTGCAGGGCTATGAGAACGACGAGCTGGACTGGGCTATCGGCCCCTGGCCGGCCGACATGGACCGCATCAAGAAGGACGCCAAGCTCAGCAAGGAGCTGCACGTCGTCCCCGGCTCGCAGACCTATTTCGTCGTCTGCGACTCGACCAACACCGGCTCGCCGATCGGCAAGAGCGACGTGCGCAAGGCGCTCTACCTGGCGCTCGACCGGCAGCAGATCGTCGAGAAGGTCTTCCAGGGGCTCTACATCCCGGCCTACACCATCCTGCCGGATGACATCCTGGGTCACAATCCCAACGCGCGCATCCAGGGGACGGTCAAGGACGCGCAGGATCTGATGAGCAAGGCAGGCTACCCCGGAGGCAAGGGCGTGACCCTGACGATGCCCTTCCCCCAGACCGCGACCAACAACCTGCTGGCGCAGGTGCTGCAGCAGATGTGGCAGACCAATCTCGGCATCACCGTCACCCTTCAGCCGACGGAGTCCAAGGCCTTCACCGCGCTGCGGAAGACCTTTACCACGGGCCACTTCGACTTCTACTTCTCAGCCTGGGGCTCGGACTACCTCGACCCCTTCGACTGGATGAACTTCCTCTTCACCACCGGCACCGACTTCTATCACGCTCACTGGTCGAACCAGCAGTTCGATCAGCTCTGCGCCAAGGCGGCCACGCTGCAGGACCAGGGCCAGCGGGCCGATCTCTACGCGCAGGCCGAGGCGCTCCTGGTGGGCGACGCGGCCTACATCCCGCTCTACCACACCGCCACACCCTACCTGATCAAGCCGTGGGTGCTCGACTACGTCTATCAGGCGACCGGCGGCCGCCCCTGGGTGAATCTGAAGATCGCCCAGCACTGAGCCTGCTGAGGCCAAGCGCGAGCCGAGGGAGAGGGACAGAGCGAAGCGCGTATGGGAGCCTATATCGCACGGCGGCTGCTGCTGGTGATCCCCACCATCCTGGCCGTCTACACCATCACCTTCGTGCTGATGCACGCCACGCCCGGTGGGCCGTGGGATAACGCCGACCGGCCGCTGTCGCCGCAGGCGATCGCCAACCTGAACGCCAAATACCACCTGAACGATCCTCTTTGGAAACAGTACGTCGACTACCTGGGGAACGTCGTCCACGGCGACCTCGGGCCGTCGTACGTCAACACCTCGCGCAGCGTGACCGATATCATCCGCGACTTCTTCCCGGTCTCGCTCAAACTCGGCATCGTGGCGATGATCCTGGGCACGGTCATCGGGCTGACGCTCGGCGTGATCGCCGCGCTGAACCAGAACTCGTGGGTGGATTACACCGCCATGTTCGGGGCGGTGGTCGGCATCGCCACGCCAAGCTACGTCATGGCGACCGTCCTCATCTACCTGCTGGCGCTCGAGCTCCATCTGGTGCCGACCACCGGCTGGGGCGGCGTCTTCAACATCCGCATCATCATCCCGGCGCTCGCGCTCTCCCTCGGCCCGGCGGCGCAACTGGCGCGCTACACCCGCACCTCGGTGCTGGAGACCTTGCGCCAGCACTACATCCTGACGGCGCAGGCCAAGGGTCTGCGCTACCGCGCGGTGGTGGTGCGCCACGTGATGAAGAACGCCATGAACCCGGTGGTGACGATCGCCGGCCTGCTGCTGGCCAACGTCATCACCGGCTCCTTCTTCGTCGAGACGATCTGCGGCGTGCCGGGCATCGGCCGCTACTTCGTCACCGCCGCCACCGGGCGCGACTACCCGGTGCTGATGGCGCTGACGCTCCTGTTCGCCATTTTGATCATCTTCGCCAACCTGCTTGTCGATATCGCCTACGGGTTCCTCGACCCGCGGGTCAGCTACAGCTAGCGAGGAGAGGGCATGGCAGTCGGAAGACACATGGAGGCGCAGGAGACCCTGGCGGAGGCGGGCGGGCGGCAGCGGGTGGAGAACCGCAGTCCCTATCGCGATGCCTGGCGACGACTCTCGAAGAACAAGATGGCGCTGGCCAGCATCGTCATCATCGGCCTCTTCCTGTTTCTGGCGATCTTCGCCAACGTGCTGGCGCCCTACTCCTACCAGCACCAGAACCTGCTGGAGATCTACCAGGGGCCGAGCCACGCCCACTGGCTCGGCACCGACGCGCTGGGGCGCGACATGCTGAGCCGGCTCCTCTACGGCTCGCGCATCTCGATGAGCGTGGCGCTCGTCACGGTGATCATCGTCGTGCTGATCGGGGTGCCGGTGGGGCTGATCTCGGGCTACTACGGCGGCGTCATCGACACACTGCTGATGCGCGTCGTCGACATCGGCTACGCCTTCCCCAGCCTGCTGCTGATCATCATCCTCAGCACCTATCTGGGGGCCGAGCTGCCCCGCATCAAGGGCGGGCCGCTGCTGCTGCTGAAAGACGGCTACAACGCCACCGGCGGCCTGGTGGCGGTGATCATCGCGCTGGCGATCTTCGGCTGGCTCAGCCTGTCGCGCCTGGTGCGCGGCCAGGTGCTGACCCTCAAGCAGCAGGAGTTCATCGAGGGGGCGCGCGGCATCGGCGCCTCGAACAAGCGCATCATGTTCCAGCACCTGCTGCCCAACTCGCTGGCGCCGGTGATCATCGCGGCGGCGCTCTACGTGCCCAGCTTCATCATCGCCGAGGCGGGGCTATCGTTCATCGGGCTGGGCGTCAAGCCGCCGACGCCGAGCTGGGGGATCATGATCGCCGACGGCGTCCAGGCGATCCAGTCGCACCCCTATGTGCCGCTGGAGCCTGGGCTGGCGATCGCGCTGCTGCTCCTGGCCTTCAACTTCCTCGGCGACGGCCTGCGCGATGCGTTGGATCCATTCATGAACACGTAGGGGAAGCGGCCCTCATCCCCCCCGCCCGGACGGAGCCTTCTCCCAATTTTGGGAGAAGGGGAGCTCGCTACGGTGATGCTTCGTCTCCCTCTTCTCCCAGTATTGGCTCGCACGGAGCCGTCCGCCTCCGTGCGAGAGGGGCCGTCTCCGTGCGAGGTGAGGGCCCGTCACCCCAGGCGGTAGTCCCCGTTCTGCGCCTCCTCCAGGTAGCGCGCGACCAGGCTGATGACGGCCTGGATGTCGTCGACATGGGCCATCTCGTTGACGGTGTGAACGTAGCGCGTCGGCGTCGAGATGGTGATCGAGGGCACCCCGGCGCGGCTGCGCTCGATGGCGCCGGCATCGGTGCCGCCGGCTGGCAGGATCTCGAGCTGGTAGGGGATGTCGTGGCGCTCGGCGACCTCGCGGAAGTGCCGCACCAGCTTGTGATTCGGAATGACCGAGCCGTCGAAGACCTTGATGCCGGCACCGGCACCCAGCCGCGCCACCTGCCGCGCGGGCTCGGAGCCGAGCGGGTCGCCGCCGGTGACATCCAGCGCCACGCCGACATCCGGCGTGACGCCGAAGGCCGCCGGCCCGGCGCCGCGCAGCCCGACCTCCTCCTGCACCGTGGCCACCGCCACGATGTCCGCCTGATGCGCGCCGACCGCGCGCAGGATCTCGAGCATGATGTAGACCGAGACTCGGTCGTCGAGCGCCTTGCTCATGACCGTGTGCCCGGCGCGCTCGCAGCTACGGTCCATCGTCACCATGTCGCCCACCTCGACCGCCGCGCGCACCTCCTCGGCGCTGAGGCCCAGGTCGACGAAGAGCTCGTCGATAGTGTAGGGCTTGGCCTCGCCGGGCGGCTGATTGCGCGGGCGCTGCGGCGCCTGGATCGCGCCCAGCAGCGCCTCCCCGTCGCGCGTGTGCACCCGAACCCGCTGCGCCAGCATGTTGGCGGCCTGTAGCCCGCCAAGCGGTTGCAGGCGCAGCGCGCCGCTGTCGTCGACGTGGCGCACCAGGCAGCCGATCTCGTCCATGTGCGCCGCCAGCATGACGCGCGGCCCGCCGCTCCCTTTCTTGGTGCCGACGACGCTGCCCAGCGGATCGACGTAGACCTCGTCCACCAGCGGGCGCATCTCCTCCAGCACGATCTGGCGCACCTGATCCTCGCGGCCGGGGATACCCGGCGCCTCGCAGATGCGCTTCAGCAGATCGAAATTCAGCTCCATCGCCGACATCCCCTTCCCGGTGTGGCTGTGTGCCGCTGCGCGATCCCGTGTTCCACCTGGGTGGATGCGGCGATGCTAGCAACCACCCGCCGGGCGGGCAAGAGCCGCGCTGAAGCCACGCAGGCCGTGGCCGGCTCGCAAGCGGCGATACCCTCGACGATGCCCCACCTGGCGCGCTCGTGCCTCTCGATCGCGAACCCGGCGACCAGCGCCGCCGCCAACGGCCGATGTCCAAATTGGCGAGGCAGCGCGTTATAACCAGTGACGAGCGAGCGCATGGGGGTGGCGGTATGGACTCGAGCGCGGCGCGGACGGGGCAACAGCCTGCCGGGAGTGTCGACGACGAGGCGGCGCTGGTGGCGGCGGCGCGCGACGATCCCGCCGCCTTCGCCGAGCTCTACCGGTGCGAGCTGCCGCGCATCTACCGCTACCTGCGCGCCCGCACCGGCTCGGCGGCCGAGGCCGAGGACCTCTCCCAGCAGGTCTTCCTCCAGGCGCTGACCGCCCTGCCGCGCTACCGCGAGCGCGGATTGCCGATCGCCGCCTGGCTCTTCCGCATCGCCCGCAACGCGGCCCACGACGCCGCGCGGCGCCGCGGCCGCCAGGTGGTCGCCTTCTCCTGGGATGACCTGCCCGAGGAGCGGCAGCCGGGCAGCGAGTCCGGCCCCGAGCTGATCGTGCTGCAGCGCGAGTCGCTGGAGCGCCTGAGCGCGCTGCTGGCCGGGCTGAGCGACGACAAGCGCGACCTGCTGGCGCTGCGCGTGGCGGCCGGGCTCTCGATCCGCGAGATCGCGGCGGCCGTAGGCAAGAGCGAAGCGGCGGTGCGCAAGCAGTTGGAGCGGACGCTGAAGCGCCTCAAGGAGCAGTACGATGGCTGAGCGTTCCCCCCGCGAGGCGGACGACTTCGGCGCGAGCGCCGACCCGGCGCTGGCGCGCTTGCTGCGCGACCTCGACGCGCTCTGGGGCAGCCCGCAGCCGCCCGCCGGCCTGGAGCGCGCGATCACCCGCCTGGCGCGGCAGCCGCTGCCGTCGCGCCGCTTCCCCCCGCGGCGCGTCATGGAGCTTGCCGCCGCCGTGGTCGTCGTGGGTTTGGTAGCGGCCCTGGTCGCCGCGCTCTCCATACACGATTCTCCCTCGGCGCCGGCCACCGGCTCCGGTCAGCCCGCCCTCGCCGCGGCGCCCGCCAGCCCTACGCCTGCCGCCACGCCCACCCCCATCACCTGGGCCGCGCCCGGCACGATCCAGGGAATCGCCGGCTCACCGGTGGCGGGGCAGGCCGATGCGCTCGTCCTACCGAACGGTCAACTCGCGGTCGATATCACTGTCACCGCGCCGTCCGATGAACTGACCGGTCTCACTTGGAATCTGATCGAAGGCG
>DASSHC010000354.1:0-3226 GCA_035693105.1 Thermomicrobiaceae bacterium
GTGGGGGAGATCCTTGGCTGCGGCTCGGGGTCACAAGGGAGAGGCGGTCACCTGAGCCCGGTCGTTCTAATCGCGTCGAAGGAAAAGTCTTTGCGAGGTTAGTCCAGTTGGCGGCTCGCCAGCTTCGCCACCAGTGCCACCAGTGCGTCGTCCAGCTCGACTTTGCCGCGTTTCGCGTCGGCGTCCAGTGACCGCAGCGCGTCGAGAGAACTGACGACCGCATGGGCGGTCGTGCGCTCGGCGCCGCGCGTGGCCATGCGTACCCTGCCGTCGGAGAGCCCGGTCGCGGCCGCGATCTCTCGCGCCGAGCTTCCGCGGCCCGCGGCGTGGATGGCGGCGATTGTTTCGAAGTGGCCGGTCAGTTGGCCGAGCAGGGCCTCCGGAGCCGTACCGTGCGCAATCGCGCGTTCCACCTCGTTGATCGCTCTCGCCGCGCTGCCGGCAGCGATGGCATCCGTCAGCCCCCATATATTTTCGGCGTCTGCACCAGGGACGAGTTGGAGGACGTGTTCGCTGGTCACGTGGCCCTCCGCGCCCGCCGCGGCGGAAAGCTTGGCGATCTCGCTATCGAGACGAAAGAGGTCGGGAGGAACATCGTCGTAGCGTCCGGCACTTTGCCAACTGCCCGGAAAGAGCGCCTCGACGACGGCCTCGGCGGTTCGCGTGTCGATCTCAGCGCCGTGCTGCCGCGCCCGGCTGGAGACCCATTGCAGGAGCGCCGGCCCGCGCGGCACGTCGTGGCGCTCTAAGACAAGAGGTGCGCCGGACGCGGCGGCTAGCTTCTCGACCTGCGCGCCGAAGGTGCGTTCAACGGCTACGAGTTGAGTGCTCTCAGGCACGCCTGCCAGCAGCGCGACGATAGCTTCGTCGTCAGCGGGTTTCTTCGCACCGCGGCCTCGCCCGCCGGAACCGCTCGACTGGCCGGACGATTTGGGCTCCAAGAAGAGGTCGTAGGCGATGACCAGGCGGATTGCGCCGAAGAAGCCGAGCGCGCCGGAAGCTGCTTGAACGTCCGGCAGGTGCTGCCGCGCCTGCTCGACGACGGTGGTGTTGATGCCTTGGGGATCGAGGGTGCGCTTGGCATCGCGCAGGCGCTCGGCGATCGTCAGTTGATCTGTCCCGTGCAGGATCGTGATCATGCCTGCTCGATTGGCGCGCAGAGAACACAGAGCAAAGGAAAAGAGAAAGGGGCCTCAGCCCACGTTCCGCGACGGATTCGAGTGTTGAACCTGCATAGCAGGTGGGCGCCGCAACCCCAAACCCCACGAGGTTTGCTTAGCAGCTCCCATTGATTGACATACGTTGGCTCAAGACCGTACATCACGTCGCGGGCTGCGTGGGGCCTTGCCCCAGGCGGGAGTATAGCATAACCAAGACGGTTTGCCCAGGGCACGCTCCGTGTACGTTCGCGTGCTTTGCCGGCTCGCACTCAGCAGGGCTAGAATGCGCGGAGGAAAAGGAGGAGCGCGTGCGAGTTGCCGTGACGCGGGTGATCCCGGAGAGTGGGCTGGAGCTGCTGCGCACCGAGGCTGAAGTGGCGCTGTGGCCGAATCAACTGCCGCCGAGTCGCGACGAGCTGATCGAGCTGGCGCGCGGCGCCGATGGCCTCCTGACGCTGGTCACCGACCGCGTCGACGGCGAGCTGCTCGACGCGCTGCCGGCGGTGCGCGTAGTCAGCAACTACGCCGTCGGTTTCGACAACATCGACGTACCGGCCTGCACCGCGCGCAACGTGGCCGTCTGCACCACCCCCGATGTGCTCACCGATGCGACCGCCGACTTCGGCTTCACCTTGTTGCTGGCGGCGGCCCGCAAGCTGATACCGGCGGTCGAGGCGGTGCGCGACGGTGACTGGCTCACCTGGGAACCGATGGGCTTTCTGGGGCAGGAGACCGCCGGCCGAACGCTCGGGGTGATCGGGCTGGGGCGGATCGGCGCGGCGCTGGCGCGGCGGGGACATGCCTTCGGCATGCGCATCCTCTACGCCGACGCGATCGCTCGGCCGGAGCTGGAGCGGGAGCTTGGCGCCGCGCGGCGCGAGCTGGACGCGCTGCTGGCCGAGAGCGATTTCGTCAGCGTGCATGTGCCGCTGACTCCCCAGACGCAGCAGTTGATCGGTGCTCGAGAGCTGGCGCTGATGAAACCGAGCGCGGTATTGATCAACACCTCACGCGGCCCGGTCGTGGACAACGACGCGCTGGCCGACGCGCTGGAGCGGGGGACCATCTGGGCCGCCGCGCTCGACGTCACCGAGCCGGAGCCGTTGCCGGCGACGCATCGTCTGGTGCACTTGCCGAACGCGATCGTCACGCCGCACATCGCCAGCGCCACCTTCGACACCCGCTCCGAGATGTCCACCCTTTCCGCGCGCAACGTGCTGGCGGTGCTGCACGGTGAGACGCCGCCGCGCTGCTTGAATCCGGAGGTGCTCGGCCGTGCCCGCCGCTAACCGGGAACGCAACCCGCGCGAGCGCGTCGTCATCACCGGCCTCGGCGTCATCTCACCGATCGGCAATGACCCCGAGGCGGCCTGGTGCGCGCTGGTCGAAGGGCGCTCCGGTACGGGGCCGATCACCCGCTTCGATGCTGGGGGGTTCCCGTCGACCATCGCGGCGGAGGTCAAGGGGTTCGACCCGCGCGACTACCTGGGCGCGAAAGAAGCGCGGCGGACCGACCGCTACGTGCAGTTCGCGGTAGCGGCCGCGCGGCAGGCGCTGGCGGGCGCCGAGTTGGCGATCGGCGACGCCAACCGCGATCGCGTCGGCGTGCTGATCGGCACGGCGCTGGGCGGCATCGAGACGGCCGAGCGCGAGCTGCGCACGCTGGCCGAGCGCGGGCCGACGCGAGTGAGCCCCTTCTTCATCCCGATGTACCTGGGCGATATGGGCGCGGGCTACGTCGCGATCGAGCTGGGCGCGCGCGGTCCCAACTTCGCTACGCTCTCGGCCTGCGCAGGCGGCGCGCACGCTATCGGCGAGGCGGCGGAGATCATTCGGCGCGGCGCGGCGGACGTGATGTTGGCCGGTGCGGCGGAGGCGGCGGTGACGCCGGGCTCGGTGGCGGGCTTTGCCGCGCTGGGCGCGCTCTCGACGCGCAACGACGAGGCGGAGAGCGCCAGCCGCCCGTTCGATGCCACGCGCGACGGCTTCGTGGTGGCCGAGGGCGCGGCCGTGCTGGTGCTGGAGCGGCTCGACCACGCCGAGGCGCGCGGCGCGACGATCCTGTC
>DASSHC010000355.1:0-2637 GCA_035693105.1 Thermomicrobiaceae bacterium
GGGATGACAGGGAAAAATTGGGACGTTCGAGGACGACTTGCACTTGGCGTACGTCCGAACCTCCCGCCTGCCATCCCGAGCACGGTCGAGGGATCCAAGCCCCAGCCGGCACTCAACGTCGTCGCGGGACGGCTCTTCTCAACCGACGAGGTCGTCCCAGCAGGCGCGGGCCAGGTGCGCGATCAGGAGGTCGGCGGCTGAGTGGCCGGCGGTGCCGTCGGGCAGTGTGGCCGGGACGCCGTCGGTGTAGACCGTCAGGATAAAGCGCGCCTCGTCGCCGGCGAAGACGATCCCGGCGTCGTTGTAGTTGCGCGCCCCCGTCCCGGTCTTGTGCGCCACTTTGACCCCACCCGGCAGGAGATAGGGCATGCGCTGGTTCAGCTTCTGCCAGCTCAGGATATCCAGCCCCAGTTGAACCAGCTCCGTCGTGCTGCCCAGCTTCTCGGCCGCGCCGGCGTCCTGGGTGCCCCGCAGGATCAGCTCGAGCAGCCGGCCGACGTCGCTCGGGGTGGTGGCGTTGGTCGCCTCGACCGGGTGATCGAAGCCCAGATTGCCAGGCGGGGTGCTGTGGCGGTGGGTGGTGCCCACCATGCCCACCGAGCGCGAGAACTCGTTGATCACGTCCAAGCCGATCATGTCGGCGATTTTTCCGGTGCAAGTGTTGTCGCTGACGACGATCATGCCGACCAGCGCGTCGCGCAGCGGGAACGAGCTGCCCGGGGTGAAGTGCTGGAAGATGCCGGAGGTGGTGTGTTGGTACTTGGCCTCGATGGTAAAGGGCTGGTCGAGCGAGAAGCGGCCGCGGTGGACCTCGCGCAGCGCCGCCATCAGGATGGCGATCTTGCGCGTGCTGGCCGAGGGGACGACTTTGGCCCCCGACCGGTCGGCCGCCTGGCCGCTCTTCAGGTCCTTGAAGTACCAGCCGGTGTGGAAGGGCTGCTCGTCGCAGAGCCCGTTGAGCCGCTGGATGAGATCGCTCATGTCGCTGCTCCTCTTCGCTAGGCTGCTCGTCGCCCCATCATAGCTCCGCTCACTCGCGCGTGGTCACGAAGGCCGCGACCAGGCGCAGCGCGGCGTCGAAGTCGCGCAGGTCGAAGGTCTCGAAGGGGGAGTGGGTGTAGCGGGTGGAGAGGCCGATCAGCGCGGCCGGGATGCCCTGCTGGATCAGCGCGTCGCCGTCGCTGCCGAAGAACTCCCAGACCGCGTGCTGGTAGGGGATGCCCGCGCGCTCGGCCACCGCGATGATGCGCCAGGTCAGCTCCTCGTTGTAGTGCGTGCGGCTGTCCTTGTGTACCAGCGCCGGCCCGCCGCCCACCCGGGTCGGCAGCGAGCGCCGGTCGACCGTCGGGATGTCGCCCACCGGGCCGTTGTCGAGCGCGATCGCCAGGTCGGCGTCGACCTCGCTGCGCAAAGAGGTGGCGCCGACCAGCCCGATCTCCTCCTGAATGGTGGCCGCGAGGTAGAGGTCGTAGGCCAGGGCCGAGCGGTCGAGCCGCTCCAAAAGCAGCGTCATCAGCGCCAGCGCGAAGCGGTCGTCGACCGCCTTGCCGGTGACCCGGTTGCCCTGGCGCCGCGTCGTCGGGTTCCAGATGACGCCGGCGCCGGGGTAAACGTCGCGTGCGTAAACCTCCTCGCGGCTCTCGGCGCCGACGTCGACGAAGAGGTCGTAGAAGTCGAGGTTCGGCTTCTGGCGCTGCTGCTCGGTCAGGATGTGGCCGGAGGTGGTGGCGAAGAGCCCTTCGACCGGCGCCCCGCGGCCGAGGACCAGCGCCGGCTGGCCCACCGGGTAGCGCCGGCCGACATCTCCACGCGGCGCCTGGCCGCTGGCGAGCCAGACGAAGCCGCGCTCGTCCACGCTGCGGACCACGAAGCCGATCTCGTCGGCGTGGCCCTCGATCAGGAGGCGCGGGCCCTTGCCGCCGACGTGGGCGAAGAGGTTGCCACCCTTGGCCGTCCAGAGCCGCTCGACTTGACCGCCCCAGCGCTCGCGCAGCCAGGCCATCACCCGCGACTCCTGCCCGGTCGGTCCGGGGATCTCCATCAGCTCGCGCATCAAATCATAGTGCCGCGCCTCGTCGCTCATCGCTCCACCACTCCCTGCTGCTCCCATGCGTTCGCTCCCTTCAGCCCGTTTGGGCCGATCATGACCAGCGATGCTCGATCGGTCAATGGGCTGGCGCGAGGGCTGCGGGTGGCGTAGCGTTGTTGGTGAGAGATCGGCTGGAGGCTAAGGAGCGGGTGCATGACGACCAGAGAGCAGACCGAGCAGTTTCGCACCGAGCGCGACAGCATGGGCGAGATGCAGGTGCCGGCGAGCGCGCGCTACGGGGCCTCGACCGCCCGCGCGGTGGAGAACTTCCCGATCAGCGACTTGCGCTTCCCGCCCGAGTTCATCCGCGCGCTCGGCCTGATCAAGTGGGCCGCCGCCCAGGTCAACCAAGAGTTGGGCCTGCTCGGTCGGGAGAAGGCCAAACTCATCGAGCAGGCCGCCTACGAGGTCGCCGAGGGCGCCTTCGCCGACCAGTTCCCGATCGACATCTTCCAGACCGGCTCGGGCACCTCGACCAACATGAACGCCAACGAGGTCATCGCCAACCGCGCCAACGAGCTGGCCGGGCAGCGCGTGGTCCACCCCAA
>DASSHC010000356.1:0-6592 GCA_035693105.1 Thermomicrobiaceae bacterium
GCTACGTCAGCACCTCAGCAGCGGGGACATGAGGGAGCTCGGGCGGTGAATACCGACGATCGGCAATAATCCAGCGAGGGCAGACGCAGGGGTCTGCCCCTACCGGGGAGCGGACGGGAGTGGCGGAACTGCGCGCCGGCCCGGCTAGTACACCTCAGACCATTCCGGGTGTCTACATGCTCGGCACGTTCGGCCTACGGCCCAAGGCCACGCTCAGCCGGCGTGCGCTCGGTATGGCTCATGCACTTGCCGAGCGCGGCTGGCGCTTCCAGCTCGGCACCACCCCCTGGGACAATCCGGCCGACGCGGGAGCCTGCTGGATCGACGGCGATGTGCTGGTGCGCAACACCCACGTCACCCGGCCGCTCCTCTGGCCGTTGGCGGCACGCGAGCTGACGCGCTGGGCGACCCCCTTTCGGCCGGCGCTGGTGCACCTTTTCAAGCCCAAGGGTTTCGGTGATCTGGCCGCGCGCCGGCTGGCGCGCCGCCTGCCCGTCGTGGTCGACATGGACGACTGGGAGGGCGACGGCGGCTGGAACGACGTTGGCGGCTACGGGTTCCTGGCGCGACGCCTGTTCGACTGGCAGGAGCGCTCCTGGCCCCGGTGCGGCGTGGTCATCACCGCCGCCAGCCAGACGCTGGCCGAGCGCGCGCTCGAGCTGGGCGCCGCGCCCGAGCGCGTCCACTACATCCCCAACGGACTGACGCGCGCGCGCTTCGGGGAGCTGGCCCCGCAGCCCGGCGCAAGTGGGAGTTTTCGCGCCCTGCACGGCCTCGGCGACGACCCGCTCGTGCTCCTCTACACCCGCTTCGTCGAGTTCGCCCCGGAGTCGATCGCCGCCGCCCTGGCCGCGCTGCGCCGCCGCCGGCCGGAGACCCGGCTGGTCATCGCCGGCGGTTCGGCCGATGGGCGCGCCGAGGCCGCGCTGCGCGGCGCGGCCCAGCGAGCCGGGTTGAACGACGCCATCGTTTGGCTGGGCTGGATCGAGCCGCGCGATCTGGCCTCCATCACCGCCGCCAGCGACGTCGCCATCCACCCCTTCGACGACACCCGGCTCAATGCATCCAAGTCCCCGGTCAAGCTGCTGGAGCTGCTGGCGAGCGGCCTGCCGGTCGTGACGACCGCCGTGGGCGAGAACCGGCACGTCGTAGAGGACGGCACCAGCGGTCTGCTGGCGCCGCCTGGCGACACGGAGGCTCTGGCGGCGCGGGTCGCCGAGCTGCTGGCCGCGCCGGAGCGGCGCCGGGCGATCGGCGCGGCGGGCCGGCAGCGGGTGGAGCGCGCCTTTCTCTGGCAGGGGCTTGCCCCGCTGGTCGAGACGGCGTACCGTGACGCTCTCGGCCCGGCGACGCCCAGCGCTGGTACTGGACGTGCTGGTAGGGGAGAGCAGCGCTGAGGCGGGAGCTGCTGCGGCCCGGCGCTCATAGGCGATCGCACGCGACGATCAACGACATATGACAAAAGAAAGTTGACACCGGGCGACTCAAGGTTATAGAATTGGTCCGCTGGAGTGCCGCGCATCGCGTAATCCGAGGTCACGATGGAGTTCAAGGACTACTACCAAATACTGGGTGTGCCCCGGACGGCCAGCGAGGCTGAGATCAAGAAGGCGTACCGCAAGAAGGCACGCGAGTATCATCCTGATGTCAACAAGGCCGCCGGGGCCGAGGAGCGCTTCAAGGAACTGAACGAGGCCTACGAAGTCCTGAAGGACAAGGACAAGCGCCAGCGCTACGACCGCTTCGGGGCCGACTGGGAGCGCTACCAGCAGGCCGAGACGGCCAGCACCGCCGGGGCTGGCGGTGACTTCGAGGACTGGTTCCGCGGCTACACCGGCGAGCCGGAGTACCAGACTCAGAGCGGCGGACGCGGGGGCTTCTCCGATTTCTTCGAGAATCTCTTCGGCGGAGCCGGCGAGACCATCGGCGGCACCACCACGCGGCGCCGCGCCCGCGCCCCGCGCCGCGGCCAGGACTATGAGTACCCCATCGACGTCTCGCTCGGCGACGCCTATCACGGTGTCTCCCGGCGCTTCGACGTGACCGTCGAGGAGCGCTGCGAGGTCTGCGGCGGCGCCGGCATGAACGGGCATGGCGTCTGCCAGGCCTGCAACGGTCGCGGCTTCCAGCCGCGCACCAAGACGCTGGAAGTCAAGATCCCGGCCGGGGTGCGGAATGGCTCGCGTGTGCGCATGGCGGGTCAGGGCGGGCCGGGCGCCAACGGGGGTGCGGCCGGCGACATTATCCTGATCGTCAACCTCATGCCGAATCCGAACTTCGAGCTGGATGGCGACAACATCCGCACCAGCGTCGACGTGCCGCTCTACACCGCGCTGCTCGGCGGCGATGTGCGCGTGCGGACGCTCGATAAGCCGGTCGAGCTGCACATTCCGGCTGAGACGCAGAACGGGCAGGTCTTCCGCTTGCGCGGCAAGGGGATGCCCGCGCTCAAGGGCGATCGCCACGGCGACATGCTGGCCCGGGTCAACGTCCGCCTGCCGCGCCAGCTCAGCGAGGAGCAACGCAAGCTCTTCGAGGAACTGCGCCAGCTCGAGCACGCCTAACCCAGTCGAATCGGCCCGCGTGTTAAAATTTCCGATGGCCCATGGCGCGACGGCAGGGCCTGCGAGCGTGTGAGCGGGAGAACAGCGTGTCCGTTTCCATCATCATCGGCGGCCAGTGGGGCGACGAGGCTAAGGGGAAGGTCACCGATCTCCTCACGTCGCGGGCCCAGATGGCCATCCGGCCCAACGGCAGCACCAACGCCGGCCACACGGTCGTCACCGATCAGGGCACCTTCAAGTTCCACCTGATCCCGTCGGGCATCCTCTATCCGCACTGCGTCTGTGTTATCGGCGCCGGGGTGGCGATCAATCCCGCCGAATTGCTCAACGAGATGGCCGAGTTGCGCCAGCGCGGACTCGACCTCAGCCGCCTCTACATCAGCGACCGCGCCAACGTGATCATGCCCTACCACCCGATCCTCGATCGCCTGGAGGAGGAGCGGCGCGGTGCGCAGAGCGTCGGCACGACGCTGAAGGGGAATGGCCCGGCCTATACCGACAAGGTCGGCCGGCTGGGCATCCGCGTGGCCGATCTGCTGGAAGAGTCGGCGCTGATCGAGCGGCTGCGCCTGGCGATCCCGGCCAAAAACGTGATCCTCGGCAGTCTCTACAACGCCGAACCGCTCGACGCCTCGGAGATTCTGGAGCAGTACGTGGCGATGGGCGAGCTGCTCGCGCCCCACGTGCGCCAGGCCGAGGTATTGGTGCAGGACGCCATCGCCGCCGGGCAGACGGTGTTGATCGAGGGCGCCCAGGCCAGCATGCTCGATCTCGACTACGGCACCTATCCCTACGTCACCTCGACGACGCCGACCGCGGCCGGCGCCTGCCAGGGCGCGGGCGTCGGGCCGACCCAGGTCGACCAGGTGATCGGCGTCTACAAGGCCTACACCACCCGTGTCGGCGCCGGCCCCTTCCCGAGCGAGCTCCACGATGCCGCCGGCGAGCGCCTGCGCGAGCGCGGCGACGAGTACGGCACCACCACCGGGCGGCCGCGCCGCGTCGGCTGGTTCGACGCCGTGGCGGCCAGGTACACCGCCCGGCTCAACGGCGTGACCCAGGTGGCCCTGACCAAGTTCGACGTGCTCGACGAGCTGGCGGAGATCCCGATCTGCGTCGGCTACCGCAGCGACGGCGACCAATTGGTCGCGCCGCCGGCCACCATCGAGGCTTACGAGCGCGTCCAGCCGGTCTACGAGATCCTGCCCGGCTGGCGGCAGAGTACGGCCAGCCTGCGCGACGAGTCGGCGCTTCCGCCGGCGGCCCGGCGCTATGTCGAGCGCATTCAGGAGCTGCTGGGCGTGCCGATCGCGCTGATCGGCACCGGGCCGCACCGCGATCAGACGATCTGGCGCGCGGACGCGCGGCGCTTGACGGCGGCCCGCGCCAGCGACTAGGCTTCCGCCGATTCACCTTTGAGCGACTGAGATCAAAGGAGCGGCCTGTGCTCGACGCGCGCCAGATCCAAGCGATCATCCCGCACCGCTACCCCTTCCTCCTGGTGGACCGCATCCTGGAGGTCGAGTGGGGCCAGCGTGCGGTCGGAATCAAGAACGTGACCATCGACGAGCCCTTCTTCCAGGGACATTTCCCGGGCATGCCGGTGATGCCCGGCGTCCTGATCGTCGAGGCGCTGGCCCAGGTCGGCGCGGTGGCGCTCCTCGGACAAGACGAGCACCAGGGCAAGCTAGCCTACTTCGCGGGCATCGACGGGGTGCGCTTCAAGCGGCAGGTGGTGCCCGGCGACACGCTGCGGTTGGAGGTCGAGCTGGGCAAGCTACGCCGGGGTGTGGGAGTCGGCAACGCGGTCGCGACGGTCGAGGGTGAGCTCGCCGCGCGCGGCGAGCTGATGTTTGCGCTGGTCGATGCCGCTCGTCAGCCCTGACCGGCTCTGGCGCAGCCGCGCGATCGAGCTGCTGGCGCGGACCGCGGATCGCGTCAGCCGCGCGCGGCACCCGGCGCCGCCGCTCGACCCCAGGCAGGTGCGGCGCATTCTGGTCGTCAAGCCCTGCTGCCTGGGCGACATGCTGATGGCGACGCCCACGCTGCGCGCGCTCAAGCACCACTTTCCCGGCGCCGGTCTCCAGGTGCTGACCACCGACTGGTGCGTTCCCGCGCTCGACAACAACCCGCACGTGGACGGCACCCTCCCCTACCCGCAACATCCGACGCCCGTCCGGCTGCTGGCGCTGGCGCAGCGGCTGCGCCAGGAGCGCTTCGATGTCGGCGTCAGCCTCGACCGCTCGCCCCTGGTCAACGGCCTGCTGCTGCTGGCCGGTATCCCCGAGCGCGCCGGGATCGACAGCCGTGGACGCGGCGTTGGGCTGACGCGCCGGGCCGGGCCCAGGGCGGAGCAGCACGAGACCGACCTCTTTCTCTCGGTCGCCGCCGCGCTGGGCGTGCCATCCTGCGGCGAGCAGCCGGAGTTCCATCCCTCGGCGGAGGCGCGCCAGCAAGCCGCGCGGCTGGTTGGCGGCGACGATCACCCACTGGTGGTGATTCACCCCGGCGGGGCGCTCAACCCCGGCAGCGCTATGCTCTCCAAGCGCTGGCCGGCGATCGCCTTCGGCGAGCTGGCCAGCCTGCTGGTACAGCGTGAGGGCGCCACGGTCGTGCTGGTCGGCGCGCTCTCCGACCGCGACGCCGTGCAGGTCGCGGCCGATTTCACCGATGGGCCGGTCATTGACCTGGGAGGGCAGCTCTCGATCCCCGAGCTGGCGGCGGTGGCCGAACGTTCCGACCTCTACATCGGCAACGATAGCGGCGCCAGTCACCTCGCCGCCGCTGTGGGCACGCCGACCGTCACCATCTTCGGCCCGACCAGTCCCTCGCAGTACCGCCCGCTCGGCACGCGCGCGCGCGTCTGCGCGCCACCTGGCAGTTGGAACCCCGATCTGGTCGGCATCGACCTGCGCGGCCGGCGCACCCCGCTCGATCTGGCCGCGGACATCCGCGACGTCAGCGTCGACGAGGTCTTCGAGGCCTGCCGCGAGGCGCTAGCCGCGCCGCGCGAGATGCGGCGCTCGTGATCCGCCCGTTGGCCCGCGCGCTGCTGACGAGCGGGCTGGCGGCGCGCGCCCCAGACCGGGGAGCCCCGAGTTCGCGCTCGGTGCTCTTGATCCGCCCGGATCACCTCGGCGACCTCCTCTTCCTGACGCCGGGTCTGCGCCGTTTCCGCGCCGCGCTCCCCGGCTGGCGCATCGCGCTGGTGGTCGGTCCCTGGGGCGCGCCGGTGCTCGCCGGCAACCCCGACATCGATGAACTGATCGAGCTGCCCTTCCCCGGCTTCACCCGCGCGCCCAAGCCGCACCCGCTCCAGCCCTACCAGCTCGCGCGCGACGCAGCCGCGCGGCTGCGTGCGCGCGGCTGCGCCGCGGCCGTCGTGCTGCGCGACGACCACTGGTGGGGTGGCCTGCTGGCCCGGCTGGCGGGCATCCCACTGCGCGTCGGCGCGGACGACCCGGCGCTGGCGTCGCTGTTGACTCTCCAGGTGCCGGTCGCCGGACACAGCGTGGCGCGCAACGCGGCCCTGCTCGATGCGGCCGCGCGCTTGTTGGGTGGCTCGCCGCCCGACACGCCGCCCACGCCCGAGCGCGATCCGCTGTCCTGGAGGGTGACGCCGGAGGACCGGGCGGCGGCGCAGCGGTTGACCGGGCTGGAGCCCTACGTCGCCATCCACCCCGGCTCGGGGGCGCCGGTCAAGTCGTGGCCGGCCGCGCGCTGGGCCGAGCTGGCCGACCGGCTCGCGGCGCGTGAGGTCCGCGTCGTTTTCACCGGCGGTGAGGCCGAGCGCTGGCTGGTCGAGACGATTCGCGTCCGCATGACATCCGGCGCGCTCAACCTCGCCGGTCAGTCCTCGCTGCGGACGCTCGGCGCGCTCTACAGCGATGCGTGCGCCGTGGTTGGGGTAGACAGCGGCCCGCTTCACCTAGCCGTGGCGGCGGGTGCGCCGACCCTGCAGCTCTACGGCCCCAGCGACCCGGCCAAGTTCGGCCCCTGGGGTCCCGCAGCGCGGCACCGGGTGCTGT
>DASSHC010000357.1:0-3998 GCA_035693105.1 Thermomicrobiaceae bacterium
CGGTCGCGGTCCTGCGTCATCGGCGGCATCTGCCATTCCCCCCTTCAATGATCTCGGCGGCGATTTCAGCAGTCGGAGTGCGAGATTGCGCCAGGCTCCGCCGGTTGCCGCCCGCACCCACGCTGGGTATCCTCGGAGCGTCGATGGCGGAGTAGCTCAGTGGTAGAGCAGGGGACTCATAAGCCCTTGGCCGGTGGTTCGAATCCGCCCTCCGCTACCAGCCCTCCTGATCCGCTCGCCTCGCTGGCCGAGGCTGTCCTGCGCGGGACGGATGGACTGGCCGTCCCCCACGACGGGCCACTGGTCCTGGCCGTCTCCGGTGGCCCGGACTCGACGGCGCTGCTGCACGGCGCGCATCGCCTTGTCCTTGACCGCACGCGTGGCTGGTCAATCACCGTCGCACACCTCGACCACGGCCTGCGCGAAACCTCCCAGGCCGATGCGTCCCACGTCGCCGACACGGCCGCGTCCCTTGGCATCGGGTTCCGCACCGAGCGGCAGGACGTCGCGGCGCTGGCGCACAGCGAGCGCCGTTCCGTGGAGGACGCGGGCCGGCAGGCACGCTACCGATTCCTGGATCGGGTGGCGGATGAGGCGGGCGCCCGCGCGCTGATCGCTACTGCCCACACCGCCGACGACGTGGCTGAGACGATCCTGCTGCGGCTCGCCCGTGGGAGCGGGCTGCGTGGCCTGCGCGGCATCCCGGCCCGACGAGGCCGCGTGATCCGCCCGCTCCTTGGAGAGCGCCGCGGCTCGTTGCGCGCGGCGCTCGATGCGGCCGGGATCGGCTACCTCGACGATCCCACCAACCACGACGCCGAGGCCGCCGCCCGCAATCGGATCCGGGCAGAGGTGCTGCCCGCGCTCGAGCGGCTGAACCCGCGGGTCGTGGATGCGCTGCAGCGGCTCGGGGAGCTGGCGGCGGACGACGATGACGCCCTGGACGCCATCGCCGCAGCAGAGCTCACCAGGCGCCGCACCGCCGACGGCATCGACTGGCACCACCCGCCGGTTCGCGCCATCGGCCGGCGCGTCCTGCGCCTGGCCATCGGCGAGCCGGCTCCATCGGCTGAGCGGATCGAGTCCGTGCTGGACGCGGCGGAAGGACCGCGCGGCGGCCTGGTGATCGAGCTGGGCCGTGGACGCAGTGCATCGGTGCGCGCCCGCGTGATCGTGCTCGGAGTGCGCAGCGGCTGATCCGCGCAGTGCCCCGGCGCGTATCAAGAGTGCAGGCGCTGCCCGCGTGGCATCGGTCCTGCATTCGAATGGCCGAATAGGCCTGGATGGTTGCCCGCCGGCACCCACCCTATACTTGCCGCACCTGCACTCGTGCAGCCAGGCGACGAACCCCCGGGCGGGCTGGTCGCCGATCCCTCACGGAGGCTAGAAGAGACCTAACTTGAGCAGCCGACTCGTTCGCAACAGCGTCCTGCTCGTCGTCCTTGCCGTCTTCGGGCTCGCGCTGCTCTGGACGTACGCGCTTGGCGACAGTGGGAAGCCGCCTTACACCTACTCGCAGCTCCTGTCCGATGTGTCCGTCACCGCCAAGCGCGCGAGCATCGAGAGCATCACGCAGGACGGCGATCACCTGATCGTCAAGTTCAAGAACGTCGAGCAGACGCAGACCGCCATCGCCCCGCCCAGCTCATCCGGAGCGGATCTGCTCAACCAGATCTGCTCGACCGCCGGCCTCGCCAGCGACACCGGAGAGGCGACCGCCGAATGCACCACCCAGCTGGGCTACAACTCGGTCGAGCCCAGCGCCGCGGGCAGCATCATCACGCTGCTGATCACCGCCCTGCTGCCGGTCCTGCTGATCGGCGCCTTCATCTTCTTCATGATGCGGCAGGCGCAGGGCACCAATAACCAGGCCATGAGCTTCGGCAAGAGCCGCGCTCGGATGTTCCTGGGCAACAAGACCGTCGTGACCTTCAACGACGTCGCCGGCGTCGACGAGGCCAAGCAGGAGCTCACCGAGGTGGTGGAGTTCCTGAAGTACCCTGAGAAGTTCAACTCGCTCGGCGCGCGGATCCCGCGCGGCGTGCTGCTGGTCGGCCCGCCGGGCACCGGCAAGACGCTGCTGGCGCGTGCCGTGGCCGGCGAAGCGGGCGTCCCCTTCTTCTCGATCTCCGGTTCGGAGTTCGTGGAGATGTTCGTTGGCGTCGGCGCCAGCCGCGTGCGCGACCTGTTCGAGCAGGCGAAGCGCAACTCGCCGTGCATCGTGTTCGTGGACGAGATCGACGCGGTCGGGCGCCAGCGCGGCGCCGGCCTGGGCGGCTCGCACGACGAGCGCGAGCAGACCCTGAACCAGATCCTGGTCGAGATGGACGGCTTCGACACGAACACCAACGTGATCGTGGTGGCCGCCACCAACCGTCCCGATGTCCTTGACCCCGCCCTGCTGCGACCGGGCCGCTTCGACCGCCAGGTCGTGCTGGATCGGCCGGACATCAAGGGGCGCAAGGAGATCCTCAACGTCCACATCAAGGGCAAGCCCCTGGACAAGACGGTGGACATCGAGGCGCTCGCGCGCCGCTCCCCGGGCTTCTCCGGCGCGGACCTGGCGAACCTCGTCAACGAGGCCGCCATCCTGGCCGCGCGTCGCAACAAGAAGTCCATCGGCGCCGATGAATTCAACGAGGCCATCGACCGCGTGATCGCCGGCCCGGAGCGCCGTTCCCGGATCATCACCGAGGAGGAGAAGGAGATCATCGCCTACCACGAGGGTGGCCACGCGGTGGTCCAGCGAGTCCTGCCCAAGTGCGACCCGGTGACCAAGGTCACGATCGTGTCGCGGGGCATGGCGCTGGGCTACACCATGAGCCTCCCCCAGGAGGACCGATACCTTCACTCCAAGACGGAGTTCGAGGACAAGATCGCGGGCATGCTGGGCGGCAACGTGGCCGAGCAGATGGTGTTCGGCGACACGACCACCGGCGCGTCGAACGACATCGAGAAGGCCACCAACCTGGCGCGTGCCATGGTCACCCAGTACGGGATGAGCGAGAAGCTCGGCCCGCTGACCTTCGGCAAGAAGGAGGAGATGATCTTCCTGGGCCGCGAGATCAGCGAGCAGCGCAACTACTCGGACGAGGTGGCGGCCAAGATCGACGCGGAGGTGCGCGAGATCATCGACCGCGCCTACGAGCGTGCGCGAACGGCGCTCGCCGAGCACCGTCAGGTGCTCGACCGGCTGGCCGCGCTGCTGATCGAGAAGGAGACCATCGAGCACGACGAGTTCGAGTCGCTGTTCGAGGGCATCCTGCCGCCGCGTGACTCCGGGCCAAAGCCGCGCAAGGCGGCCGAGGGCGCGGAGCAGCCCGCGGATGAGGAGGGCGAGCAGCCCGCCGAGCCGGCGCCCAAGCGCCGCCGCGGCCCGGCACCCCAGCCGGCCTAGGCTTTCCCTGAACCGATACCTCGAGGCCCGGCCCTAGCGGCCGGGCCTCGTGCTATCCCGCCACTACGGCACGACGGGGTTCGTGCCGTTCACCCCACCTGTCCTTGCCGTTCTAGCCAGCCGCTGGCTGAATGGACGGAGGATGGCGTTCACAGGGGGCCTTTGTTCGCTCCTTCAGCCGCCAATCGGCTGATACGAGGAAGGAGCAAGCGCCGAACAGTCATCTGGCGCCCTCGGCGGGCGGGTCCTCCTTCGTTTCAGCCGCGGGCTGGCTAATTGACGCTCAAGTGGACGCGCCGAGGACGGTTCGCGGTAGCCCGATTGGGTCATTTCGAGGGCTAGGAGGTGGGTCGTATACTCGCCTCCGTTGCGCGCTGGCACCGAGCGCAGGCCGCGGCCCATGGCGCCGGCCTGGGCACGCCGAACACACGACCACCGAGACCGATAGAGGAGCTGCCGAAACCGATGATCGAGGAGCCGCTCGCCGAGTCCGCCCAAGCCGCGGACTGGAAGCTCGAGGCAGGGGAGGGGACCCTGGCGCCCCGCTCTGCGCTCGACGTTCTGACCAACCTCAACGAGCGGATCGCCTCCGGTCGGGTCG
>DASSHC010000358.1:0-8941 GCA_035693105.1 Thermomicrobiaceae bacterium
TGACCGGAAACTACCTGCGGGTGTACGTGCCGGTCGAGCCGGGCGAGGATGCCGCAAATCGCGTCGTGACGGTGGGGCTGCGACATGCGTACCAGGATGGGGCGCTGGCCGACGCGCCCGCGGTGATTGGATAGGAGCGAGACGTGATCGAGCGCTACACCCGTCCGGCGATGGGCGCGATCTGGAGCGAGCGGCGCAAGATCGACCTCTGGCTCAAGGTGGAGATCGCGGTGGCCGAGTCCTGGGCCGAGCGCGGCATGGTGCCCCAGGAAGCGATCGCCCGCATTCGCCAGGCAAGCTGCGATCTGGAGCGCATGAAGGAGATCGAGCGCGAAGTCGATCACGACGTGATCGCCTTCTTGCGCGCCACCGGCGAGACGGTCGGCGAGGCGTCACGCTTCATCCACCTCGGGCTGACGAGCTCCGACGTGATCGACACGGCGCTGGCGCTGCAGATGGTCGAGGGGCTCGGCTTGCTGCTCTCCGATGTCGATGAGCTGCTGGCGGCCGTCGGCGCCGAGGCGGTCAAGCACCGCGATACCGTGATGATCGGGCGCACCCACGGCGTGCACGCCGAGCCGATCACGTTCGGCTTCAAACTGGCTGTCTGGTACGACGAGCTGCGGCGCGGGCGTGAGCGGCTGGAGTTCGCCCGCGAGAACATCCGGGTCGGCAAGGTCTCCGGCGCGGTCGGGACACACGCCAACGTGCCGCCCGAGCTTGAAGAGGAGGTCTGCGCCCGGCTCGGGCTGAAGCCGGCGCCGGTCTCGACCCAGATCATCCAGCGCGACCGCCACGCCCAGGTGATCGGGGCGCTGGCGCTGGTCGCCAGCTCGCTCGACAAGTTCGCCACCGAGATTCGCCACCTGCAGCGGACTGAGGTGCGCGAGCTGGAGGAGCCGTTCGAGGCGGGCAATCAGGGCTCCTCGGCCATGCCACACAAGCGCAACCCGCACGAGAGCGAGCGCATCAGCGGGCTGGCGCGAGTGCTGCGCGGCTTCGTGGTCCCGGCGCTGGAGGACGTGGTTCTCTGGCACGAGCGCGACATCAGCAACAGCTCGGCCGAGCGCATCATCCTGCCCGACGCCTTCATCTTGCTCGACTACCTGCTCGGACTGATGGCCGAGATTGTTTCCGGCTGGACGGTCTACCCCGAGCGCATGCGCGCCAACCTGGAGGCCACCCACGGCGCGATCTACTCGCAGCGGGCGCTCTTGGCGCTGGTCGAGGCCGGCATGGACCGGCAGGCGGCCTACAAGATCGTGCAGCGGGCGGCGCACGAGGCCTGGGAGAGCGGCGTGCCGTTGCGCGAGCTGCTGGCGCGCGAGCCGGCGGTGACGAGCCGGCTCAACCCGGCGCAACTGGACGACATCTTCGATATCCGGTACCACCTGGCGCACCTCGACCGCACCTTCCAACGGTTGGGGCTGGGCGCGCCGGTGGCGGCCTCGTAGGGGGCGCGGGTGATCAACGCCGACGAGCTGATCGCGGTAGCGCAGTTGCCACTCTTCCGGCGCGGTAAGGTGCGCGAGAGCTACGACCTGGGCGAGAATCTGCTGATGGTGGCTTCCGACCGCATCTCGGCCTATGACTCGATCCTGCCCAGCCGCATCCCCAACAAGGGGATCGTGCTGACGCAGCTCTCGCGCTTCTGGTTCGAGCGCACGCGCGATCTGGTGCCCAACCACCTGCTGACGACCGACCTGCACGGCCTGACGATGCTGCCGCAGGAGCTGCGTGAGCGGCTCGCGGGGCGCGCCATGGTCGTGCGCAAGGCGGAGCGGATCGACATCGAGTGCGTGGCGCGCGGCTACCTCAGCGGCTCGGCCTGGGCCGAGTACCGTGCCAGCGGGCGCGTCTGCGGCATCGAGCTGCCGCCGGGTTTGGTCGAGAGCGCCCAGCTCCCCGAGCCGATCTTCACCCCGGCGAACAAGTCGGAGGTCGGCCACGACGAGAACATCAGCTTTGACCGGGTGGTGGCGCTGGTCGGCGCGCCGCTGGCGGTGGAGCTGCGTGCCCGCACGTTGGCGGTCTACGCCGCCGCCGAGGAGTACGCGCGCTCGCGCGGCATCATCATCGCCGACACCAAATTCGAGTTCGGCCTGATCGACGGCGAGCTGGCGCTGATCGACGAGATCCTGACGCCCGACAGCTCGCGCTTTTGGGATGCCGAGCAGTACGCGCCTGGCCGGGCGCAGCCGTCGTTCGACAAGCAGTTCGTGCGCGACTGGCTGACCGGCTCCGGCTGGGATCGCGAGCCGCCGGCCCCCGCGCTGCCGCCCGAGATCGTAGCCGCGACCGCCGAGCGCTACATCGAAGCCCACGACCGGCTCACCGGCCGGCCGCTCTTTCCGCTGGTGTAGTTTGAAGTTGAGGAGTAGCAGTTTGGTCAGCAACGGACACGATTCAGCGAGTGGCCAGCGCTGGCGCGCGGAGGTCTTCGTCTCGCTCAAGCCGGTGGTCAACGACCCGCAGGGGCTGGCGGTGCGCGACGGCCTGCACCAGCTCGGCTACGGCGAGGTGGCGTCCGTGCGCGCCGGGAAGTACATCGAGGTCTGGCTGGAGGCCGCCGATCAGCACTCCGCCGAGGCGCGGCTGGCCGAGATGTGCGACAAGCTGCTGGCCAACCCTGTCATCGAGCAGTACCACTTCGAGCTAGCCAGGGTCGAGGAGGAGGCGTAGACCATGCGCTTTGGGGTCATCACCTTTCCCGGCAGCAACGGCGACCACGACGCGCTCAGCGCGGTCGAACTGGGGCTGCGCCAGCCGGTCGAACCGGTCTGGTACCGCGAGACCAATCTGGAACGCTTCGACTGCCTGATCGTCCCCGGCGGCTTCGCCTACGGCGACTACCTGCGCGCCGGCGCCATCGCGCGCTTCGCGCCGGTGATGCAGTCGGTCGCGCGCTTCGCCGCGGCGGGCGGCCCAGTGCTCGGCATCTGCAACGGCTTCCAGGTGCTGGCCGAGGCGGGTCTGCTGCCCGGCGCCTTGCTCAAGAACGGCTCGCTGGAGTTCCGCTGCCAGTGGGTGCCGGTGACGGTCGAGCGAGGGAACACGCCGTTCACACTGGGGCTGGCTGGGCGCACCCTGCGGCTGCCGATCGCCCACGGACAGGGGCGCTACTTCGCCGACCCCGAGACGCTGGCCCGGATCGAGGCCAACGGCCAGGTCGTCTTTCGCTATGCCGCCGAGAACCCCAACGGCTCGGTCAACGACATCGCCGGGGTCTGCAACGAGCGCGGCAACGTGGTCGGGCTGATGCCGCACCCCGAACGTGCCTACGACGCGCTCATCGGCGGCGACGACGGCCTGCCGGTGCTCGCCAGCGTCTTGACTGCCGGCGTGGCGGCGATTCGCTAGAACTATTTGGAGAGGTCCGCGTGCTGGAAGTTACCCCCGAGGTCTTGGCCGAGGTCGCGCTGAGCCCCGACGAGTACCGGCTGATCGTGGAAAAGCTCGGCCGCGAGCCGAGCGCGGTCGAGTTGGGGATATTCGGCGCCATGTGGAGCGAGCACTGCGGCTACAAGAACTCGCGCCCACTGCTGAAGCAATTTCCGACCAGCGGGCCACAGGTGGCGCAGGGGCCGGGTGAGAACGCGGGCGCGGTCGACATCGGGCACGGACTGGTGGCCGCCTTCAAGATCGAGTCGCACAACCACCCTAGCGCGGTCGAGCCCTACCAGGGCGCGGCCACCGGCGTCGGTGGCATCGTGCGCGATGTCTTCACGATGGGCGCGCGTCCGGTGGCGCTGCTCGACTCGCTGCGCTTCGGCCCGCTCTCCGAGCCGCGCAATCGCTACCTCTTCTCCGGCGTGGTCGGCGGCATTGGCGGCTACGGCAACTGCCTCGGCATCCCGACCGTGGCCGGCGACGTCTTCTTCGATCCTTCGTACAACGGCAACCCGCTGGTCAATGCCATGTGCGTCGGCGTGGCCGAGCGCGGCGCGCTGATGCGCGCCGAGGCCTCCGGCGTGGGCAATCTTGTGCTGCTGGTCGGGGCCGACACCGGGCGCGACGGCATCCACGGCGCCACCTTTGCCTCGGTCGAGAACCCGGAGGAGTCGCATCGCGGTGTGATTCAGGTCGGTAACCCGTTCCTGGAGAAGCTGCTCCTTGAGGCCTGCCTGGAGGTGCTCAAGACGCCGCACGTAGTGGCGATGCAGGACCTGGGCGCGGCCGGTTTGACCAGCTCGGTGGTCGAGTGCGCCAGCCGTGGCGGAGTCGGCATCCAGATCGATGTGGCCAGGGTCGCGCGGCGCGAGCAGGGCATGACCCCGTACGAGGTCATGCTCTCGGAGAGCCAGGAGCGCATGCTCGTCGTCGTCACCGCCGAAGGGCTGGCGGAGGTGCGTGCCGTCTTCGATCACTTCGACCTGCACTCGGATGTGATCGGCCAGGTCACCGCCGATGGGATGGTGCGCGTGCTCGACGGCGGGGTGCCGGTGGCGGAGATCCCGGCGCGGCTGCTGACCGACGGGTGCCCGGTGTACCGGCGCCAGGGGCGCGAGGATCCGCGCGTGGCCGCCCTGCGCGCGCTCGACCTCGACGCGCTCCCCGATCTCGGCGCGGCGGGTATTCCAGAGGCGGCCGAGGCGCTCCTCACCCTGCTGGGCGCACCGAACATCGCCAGCCGCGAGCCGATCTACCGCACCTACGACCACACTATCCTCTCGAACACGGTGCTGCCGCCCGGGGCAGGCGACGCGGCGGTGGTGCGCATCAAGGGAACCCCGAGCGGGCTGGCGCTCAAAACCGACTGCAACCCGCGTTACTGCTACCTCGATCCCTACTTGGGCGGGATGCACGCCGTGGCCGAGGCGGCGCGCAACGTCAGTTGCGTCGGCGCGCAGCCGCTGGCGATCACCAACTGCCTCAACTTCGGCAACCCCGAGAAGCCCGCGGTCTACTACCAGCTCGAGCGCGCCGTGGCTGGCATGGCGGCCGCCTGCCGCGCGCTGGAGACGCCGGTCGTCAGTGGCAACGTCAGCCTCTACAACGAATCGGGAGCCGAAGCGATCTACCCCACGCCCACCGTCGGTATGGTAGGGCTGCTGGAGGATGTCTCGCGTCGCGCCGGTCTGGCCTTTCAGCAGGCGGGTGTGGTCTATCTGGTCGGTCCGCTTGAGGCCACGCTCGGCGCCAGCGAATACCTGAGCACGGTCCACGGCCAGGTGGCCGGGGCGCCGCCGCCGCTCTCGCTGCCGCTGGAGTTCGCGGTGCAAGATGCGGTGCGTTCGGCCATCGAGCGCGGGCTGGTAGCGGCGGCGCACGACTGTTCCGAGGGCGGGCTGGCGGTGGCGCTGGCCGAGAGTTGCCTGGCCGGCGAGGTTGGCGGCCACTTCGATCTCCGGCCGCTGCAGGAGGCGAATCAGCGGCTCGACCGCACCCTCTTCGGTGAGGCGGCATCGCGAATCATAATTCAGGCGCAGGCGGGGCAGGAGTCGGTGCTGGAGGGCGCGCTGTCCGATGCCGCTGTACCATTCTTGCGGTTGGGTGTCGCCGGTGGCGAGCGGCTGGTGTTGCCGGAACTGCTGGCGCTCGATCTGACCGAGTTGCACGAGGCATGGAGTGGTGGGTTGCGCTGATGTACGTACGGCGAGTATGGTAGACTGGAAAGGTTCGGCGGGGTAGCCGGTACGGAGAGGGGCGCGTGGTCATGCCGTTCGACGAGCCACGTGAGGCGTGCGGCGTCTTTGGTGTCTATGCCCCGGGCGAGGATGTCGCCAGGCTGACCTACTTCGGTCTCTACGCCCTGCAGCACCGGGGCCAGGAAAGCGCCGGGATCGCCACCTCCGACGGCGATGTCATGCGCATCCACACGCGCATGGGGCTGGTCCACACCGCTTTTGACGAGCCCACGCTGGCTGGACTGACCGGCCATATCGCCATCGGCCACACCCGCTACTCCACCACTGGCGCCAGCAGAGAGAACAATGCGGGGCCATTTCTGGTCGAGCAGGGCCAGATCGCGGTGGCGCACAATGGCAATCTGGTAAACACTGAGGAGTTGCGCCAGGAGCTGTTGGCGCGCGGGATCGCGCTGGAGGGCACAACCGACTCCGAGGTGCTGGCCTGGATGATCGCGCTCGATGACGCGCCGACCATCGCCGACCGGGTGCGCCGCTCGATGGAGCGCTTCGTGGGAGCGTATAGCCTGGCGATCTTGACGCCGGAGGCGGTGGTGGCGGTGCGCGATCCGCTCGGCATCCGCCCGCTCTGCCTCGGCCGGCTCGGTGAGCACTGGGTGGTCGCCTCGGAGAGCTGTGCTCTGGCAACCATCGGCGCCAGCTTCGAGCGCACGGTCGAGCCGGGCGAGATCGTGGTGATCGACGCCGACGGCTTCCACTCCTACCCGGCGCCCGAGCGGCCCGAGCGCCAGGCGCTCTGCCTCTTCGAATTCATCTATTTTGCGCGCCCGGACAGCCAGCTGATGGGCGAACGTCTGCATCTGGCGCGGCAGCGCATGGGCGCCGAGCTGTGGCGCGAGGATCCGATCGAGGCAGACATCGTGGTGCCGCTGCCAGACTCCGCCGTGCCGGCCGCGATCGGCTACGCCCGAGCCTCCGGCATCCCCTACGCCGAGGGCCTGATTAAGAACCGCTACATCGGCCGCACCTTCATCCAGCCCGACCAGCGGCTGCGCGAGCAGGGCGTCAAGCTCAAGTTCAACGCGCTGCCCGAAGTGCTGGAGGGCAAGCGGGTCGTGCTGGTCGACGACACCATCGTGCGCGGCACCACCAGCAAGCCGATCGTCGACCTGCTGCGGCAGAACGGGGCGCGCGAGGTGCACATGCGCGTCCACGCGCCGCCGATCAAGTGGCCTTGCTATCTGGGGGTCGATATGGCGCTCCGCGAGGAGTTGATCGCGGCCAACCTCTCAGTCGAGGAGATCGGCCGGGCGATCGGGGCCGACTCGATCCACTACCTGAGCCTCGACGGGCTGATGCGTGCCATCGGCTTACCGCGCGCCAACTTCTGCAACGCCTGCCTGACCGGCGAGTACCCGGTGCCGGTGGACAGTGCGGTGCGGCCGATCGCCCTGGTCCGCCGCTAGTCTCGCTTGACGCGCGCCGCGCGCCGCTCTACCATCCGGCGGTTGAAGCGTGTCTGCCGCTGCCGTGGCATTGTTGTCGCGGTCGTTGAGGTGGTGTAGCCCGGAGCGGGTCCGGGGCGTTTGACGCGGGAGGGAGAGCGGCGCGTGGCTGAGCTGCAGCAGACACCACTCGCCGGGCGACATCAGGAGCTCGGCGCGCGCATGGTGGACTTCGCCGGCTGGTACATGCCGGTCCAGTTTCACGGGATCGTCGAAGAGCACAACGCGGTGCGGCACGCCGCCGGGTTGTTCGACCTGGGGCACATGGGGCAGGTCGACGTCGAGGGTCCGGATGCCGAGGCGTTCCTGAACTATGTCGCGACCAACGATGTGCGCACGCTGGAGCCGGGGGCGGCCCAGTACTCGATGCTGCTCTACCCCAGCGGCGGCGTGGTAGACGACATTATCGTCTATCGCTGCCCCGACGAGGTGAGCTTCTTCGTGGTGATCAACGCCGCCAATATCGACAAGGACCTCGCCTGGATCAAGGAGCAGCGCGCAAAGCGCTCCGATCTCGACGTGACCATCGAGAATGTCTCGCCCGCCACCGGCATGATCGCCATCCAGGGGCCGAAGTCCCAGGAAATCCTGCAGCCGATCACCGACTCCGACCTGTCGCAACTGGAGTACTTCCACGCCCTGGAGGGTGAGGTCGAGGGCATCCCCTGTATGGTAGCGCGCACCGGCTACACCGGCGAGGATGGCTTCGAAATCTACTGCCCGATCGATCAGACGTTGACGATCTGGAATAAGCTGCTGCAGGTCGGCGTGCCGCTGGGCCTGCAGCCGATCGGCCTTGGCGCCCGCGATACGCTGCGCCTGGAGGCCAAGATGGCGCTCTACGGCAATGAGCTGTCGCCGGAGATCACGCCGCTGGAAGCGGGGCTCGCCTGGGCGGTCAAGCTCGATAAAGACGACTTCATCGGGCGCGACGCCCTGATGCGGCAGAAGGAAGCGGGCGTGCCGCGCCGGCTGGTCGGCTTCAAGCTGACGCAGCGCGGCGGCGTGCCGCGCGCCGGCTACGAGGTCGAGGTCGGCGGCGAGCGCGTGGGTGAAGTGACCAGCGGTACCTACTCGCCGACGCTGGGCGAGAACATCGGGCTGGCGCTGGTCGACCGCGCGGTGGCCAAGGTCGGTAAGCCGCTGGCGATCGTGATCCGCGGCAAGCCGGTGGAGGCCATCCAGGTCAAAACCCCCTTCTATCAGCGTCCGGCACAGGCGAGTTGAGTCGAGCGAAAGGGAAGGTTACGGGGATGCCGAATATCCCGTCAGATCTGCGCTACTCACAGACACACGAGTGGGTCCGGGTCAATGGCGACGTGGCCGAAATCGGCATGGATGACTACGCGCAGGAGCAACTCGGCGACATCACCTATCTGGAGCTGCCAGAGCAGGGCGCCGAGGTGGCCCAGGGCGAGCCGCTGGGGGTGGTGGAGTCGGTCAAGGCCGCCAGCGACATCTACTCGCCGGTCAGCGGCGCGGTGGTCGAATCCAACCAGGAGGCGGTCAATGCGCCTGACGCGGTCAACACACACCCCTACGAGACCTGGCTGCTGCGCGTGCGCATGAGCGACGCCAGCCAACTCGACAACCTGATGGATGCCGGAGCGTACGAGAAGTTCCTGGACGAGCAGGGCGGCTAACCGGCCCCCACAGCTCGACGGCGGCCAAGGGCGGGCGTTCGCGGCCCGCCCATGTCACGGCGCGAGGCAGATGCTTTCATCCTGGCCGTAAGTTTGCGCTAACTCTCTGGAAAACGGAAAGGATGCCGCCATGGCACTGCCACTGGTCGCCATCGTCGGGCGGCCGAACGTCGGAAAGTCAGCCCTCTTCAACCGCATCGTCGGC
>DASSHC010000359.1:0-2789 GCA_035693105.1 Thermomicrobiaceae bacterium
CGGTGCCACGCCAGCCGATCGCGCCGCACACGGGGAGGCGCGACGTCTTCGGCGACCTGCGCGAGGGGATGGCCTACAGCTACCGCCAGCCGGCGGTCTTCGGGCTGCTGCTGCTCGGCACGGTGCCGCTCTTCTTCGCCATGACCTATGTGGCCCTCTTGCCGATCTTCGCCGAAAACGTCTGGCACGTCGGCGCCTCGGGCTTCGGCATCCTGGCGGCCGCGCCGGGGATCGGCGGCTTCCTCGGCGCGCTGGGCGTGGCCTCGGCCGGGCGCTACCAGTACAAGGGCCGCTTGATGATCGTGGGCACGGTCCTCTACGGGCTCATGCTGGCCGCCTTCGCCCTCTCGCCCACCTACCACCTCGGCGTGCTCTGCCTGGCCATGGCCGGTGCGGCGGGCGTGGCCTCCTCGGCCACGGTCGGCAGCCTGGTGCAGGCGATCATCCCGGTCGAGGTCAGCGGGCGGGTAATGAGCTTCTACCAGATGTCGTACGGCATCAGCGGCCTGAGCGCGCTGCCGGCCGGGGCGCTGGCCGCCAGCTTCGGCGCGCCGGTCACCATCGCGCTCTGCGGCATCCTCACGGCGGTCTCCGGCGTCGCCATCGCCCGGCTGCGCCCGGTGCTGCTGACACTCTGACCGGCACGGGGTACCCTCTGACCGAGGTTGAGACGCGGCACGGAGAGGATGACGGACGATGGCGGACAGGGTGGGAAATCTGGCGGGCAAGGTCGCGCTGATCACCGGCGCCGGGCGCGGCTTCGGGCAGGCGATCGGCGAGCGCTTCGCGCGTGAAGGCGCCGATCTGGTGCTCAACTACCGCGGGAGCCGCGCGGGGGCGGAACAAGTCGCGCGGGCGGCCGAGGCGGCCGGGCGGCGCGCCATCGCGCTGCAGGGCGACGTGCGCGACGAGGCGGCGATGCGGGAGACCGTGGAGCAGGCGCTGGCGACGTTTGGCCGCATCGATATCCTGGTCAACAACGCGGGGGTGATGGACGTCGGCAAGTTCGTGGACTCCAGCCGCGCCTCCTGGGAGACCCAGATCGACGTCAACCTCTACGGCACGCTGATCATCACGCGCCTGGCGCTGCCCCACATGATCGAGCGGCGCACCGGCCGGATCATCAACCTGGCCTCGCAACTGGCGCTCAACGGCGCGGGCGAGGTCGCGGTCTACTCCGCCACCAAGGGCTTCATCCGCACCTGGACGCAGGCGCTGGCCAAGGAGGTCGGGCCGCACGGCATCAACGTCAACTGCCTCGGCCCGGGCGCCATCCCGACCGACATGAGCGTCCACTTCACCGGCACCGCGGAGCAGCGGCGGCGCAGCGCCTCGCGGCTGCCGCTGCGGCACCTCGGCGACCCGATGGACGTGGCCGACTGCGCCCTCTTCCTGGCGTCCGATGGTTCGGACTTCGTCACCGGTCAGATGCTGGTGGTCAACGGCGGCAGCATGATGTAGGAGGGAGGCGCGGGATGGGCGTGCTGGAGGGGCGCACGGCGCTGGTGACCGGTGCCAGCCGGGGGATCGGGCGCGAGATCGCGCTGGCCTTCGCCCGCGAGGGCGCCGACGTGGCGGTGAACTATCACCGGCAGGAGGCGGCGGCGCTCCTGGTCGAGGCGGCGATCGCGGCGCTGGGGCGCCGGGCGCTGGCGATCCAGGCCAGCGTGGCCGAGGTCGAGCCGGTGCGCGCCATGGTCGAGCGCGTGCTGGCGGAGTTCGGCCAGATCGACATCCTGGTCAACAACGCCGGCTTCGTGACGCTGGCGCCGGTCGAGGAGATGTCCGTCGAGCAGTGGGACGAGATGATCGCCACCCACCTGCGCGGCACGTTCCTGGTCACACGCCAGGTTCTGCCGGGGATGCTGGAGCGCGGCTCCGGCCGGATCATCAACGTCTCGTCGCAGCTCGGCCAGATCGGGCGGCCCTGGTTCGCCCACTACAGCGCCGCCAAGGCGGGCATCATCGGCTTCACCAAGGCGCTCGCGCGCGAGGTGGCCGAGCGCGGGGTACTGGTCAACTGCATCGCGCCCGGGCCGATCACGACCGGCATCGTGCCGCGGGCCGAGGGCGCGCCGCGGGTGGACTACACCAGCCGGCTGCCGATCCAGCGCGAGGGAACGGTGGCGGAGGTCGCGCCGACCGCCGTCTTCCTGGCCTCCGATGCAGCCAGCTACTACGTCGGTCAGACGCTCGGCCCCAACGGCGGCGACGTGATGCTCTGAGCCGGCGGTGAGCCGGCGATCCCATGAAGTGTCGACCGCGGGCCACGCCACGGTCAAAGGCCGAGCGAGAGTTGCCAGGTCACGCCGAAGCGGTCGCCGACCCAGGCGAACTTCTGGCTGAAGGGGTAGCTGCCCAGTTCCATGTAGACCTGCCCGCCCGCTGAGAGCTCCCGGTAGAGGCGCTCGATCTCCTCGTCGGACTCGCAGGGCACGTAGAGCGAGATCGCGGGGGTGAAGGTCCAGTCGTGCGGGACGGGGCTGTCGATGCACATGAACGGCCGGCCCCGCAGCGAGAAGGTGGCGTGCAGCACCATCCCCTCGGCGCCCGGCACATCGGGGCCGTAGCGGGTGATACTGAGCACCTCCGAGCGCTCGAAGAGCGCGACGTAGAATCTCATCGCCTCCTCGGCCCGCCCCATGAAGGTCAAAAATGGCGCGATATCCCGGCCAACGGCCTCCATGATCGCCCCCTCTCATCCGTGGCACCGTCGATGTGCAACCGCGAGGTTACAGATTCGCCGCGCATCAACCACGGCGCGTCTGTCGTGGAGCCGCGGTGCCGCG
>DASSHC010000360.1:0-18036 GCA_035693105.1 Thermomicrobiaceae bacterium
ATCATCAGCGCGCCGGGATGGCGTTCCGCGATGCGGCTGTTCGTATGCCGGAGAAACTCCATTGCATCGAGGTTCTCGTTGCCGCCATGGCGGTTCGGAATCCACTCGCCCGGCTTGCGGCTGTAGTCGAGATAGAGCATCGAGGCGACGGCATCCACGCGCAGGCCGTCGATGTGGTACTTGTCGAGCCAGAAGAATGCGCTCGAGAGCAGGAAGGCGCGCACCTCGTTGCGGCCGTAATTGAAGATGTAGCTGTTCCACTCGGGGTGGAATCCCTGCCGTGGGTCCGCGTGCTCGTACAGATGAGTGCCGTCGAAATAGGCCAGCCCGTGCTCGTCCGCCGGAAAATGCGAGGGCACCCAGTCGAGGATGACGCCGATCCCGCGCCGGTGCAGGTAATCGATCAGATACATGAAGTCCTGCGGCGTGCCGTAGCGGCTGTCCGGCGCGAAGAAGCCGGTGACCTGATAGCCCCAGGAGCCGAAGAACGGATGCTCCATGATCGGCAGGAACTCGACGTGGGTGAAGCCGAGCCGCGTGACATAGTCGGCCAGTTTCGGCGCCAGCTCGCGGTAGCTCAGCGAGCGGTAGCCCTCGTCCGGCACCCGCATCCAGGAGCCGATGTGCACTTCGTAGATCGCGACCGGTGCGTCGGCCGAGATACGCGCGCCGCGCTCGGCCATCCACCCAGCGTCGCCCCAGTCGTAGTCCAGATCCCAGACGACCGAGGCGGTGGCCGGCGGCAGCTCGGCCCGAACGGCGAACGGGTCGGCCTTCTCGAACGCCCGGCCATCGGGCCCGACGATGTGGAACTTATACAGCTCGCCGGTGCCCGCGCCGGGGATGAACCCCTCCCAGATACCGGCGTTTCCCAGCGTCTCGAGCCAGTCGCGCTCGGGATCCCAGCCGTTGAAACTCCCGATCACCGAGACGCCGCGCGCGTTCGGCGCCCAGACCGCGAAGTCGACGCCGGCCACGCCATCGACCACCGCCGGGTGGGCGCCGAGCTTGTCGTAGAGCCGGATGTGCGTGCCCTCGTTGAAGAGGTACAGGTCGTCAGGGGTCAACCGGGAAAGCGTCGTCGCCATCGAGGGCATTCTCCCTCCGTTGTGTCAGTGTCGCGTGCATGTCGCGCTCGTGCCTCGTGCTGGGCTGCCCGCGTAACCCGTCGCGGGCAGGAACCGCGCCATCATTCGTCGATTAGGCTTAGGAGCCCCTTGAGCGGGATGTTGAGCCAGTCGGGCCGGTTGTTCAGCTCGTAGCCCACCTCATAGATCGCCTTATTGATCAGGAAGGCGTCGAGCAGGGCGTTAAATGCCGCCGGCTCGGCGGGTACGAACGACTCGTCGCCGGTGACGCGCAGATAGCCGCGCAGGAAGCGCGAGCTGACCCAGGCGGTCCACCAGCCGGCCCAGCGCTCCAGCGTGGCCACGTCCTCGGGCCGCACCCGACTCCCCTGCTCCTGCCGCAGGCCGAAGTAGGTGGCGTAGTGGAAGGAGCGCAGCATCCCGGCCACGTCGATCAACGGCGAGCGCTTGTGCCGGCGCTCGCTGAGCGGGCGAGCCGGCTCGCCCTCGAAGTCGATAATCGAGAAGTCGCGCCCGGTGTAGAGCACCTGTCCCAGGTGGTAGTCGCCGTGGATGCGGATACGCGAGGCGTCGATCTTGGTTGCGACGACGCGGCGAAATGCACCCTGGATACGGCTCTCGGCCTCCAGCACCGCCTCGGCGTCGCCGCGCACCTCCGCCGGCAGGCGCCCCAGTTGCTTGCGCAGCGCCGGCAGGATCTGGCCTGCCTGTGCCCGCATACTCTGATAGATCGACCGCTGGCTGAAACTATTGATCGGCTCTGGCGCGAAGGCGGCATTCTTGCCCCGCCCCAGCGTGCGGTGCATCTCGCCGGTGCGCTCGCCCAGCAGCTCGGCATCGCCGAGGAAGCCGTTGGTCAGGTCGTGGGCGATGAGCGGCAAATCCTGGCCCGCCAGCAGAATGAGGCGCTCCGCCTCCAGCGAGGGCGGAATATCGGGGATCGGCTCGGTGACTGCGCGCTCGAAGAAGCGGCCCAGCACGCCGAGGGTAAATTCCCAGGCGTCGCCCTGGTTGGGTACGTAGCCCTGCAGCATCGCCAGCGCGGCCGATTTGCCGTCCGGCGTCAGGTATTCGATCGAGCCGGCCACCGGCGGCGTGTGCTCGAAGCCGTGGCTGGTGAGGAACTGGCTGACCTCGAGGTCGGGATTGGGGCCGATCTCGACGCGCCGGAAGAGCTTGAGGATCAGGCGCTCGTCATAGCTGATCGACGAGTTGCTCTGCTCGGCGCGCAGCGGCGTCGGGCAGAGGTCGCCCTGGCTCAGTGTCAGCAGATCGCGCAGGGCGGGCAGCGGCAACGCGCGAACCTCGCCCCCCCCTTCGCCGCGCAGCCGGCGCTTGCCGCGAACGGCGGCCAGCAGCGCGCTGCCGAAGGCGGCGTCGTAGGTCGCGTCGAAGAGGACACCGTCCACGTTGTCCGTGCGGCTGCGCACCCGCGCGATCAGCGCCTGCGGCGCCTGCGCCTCCAGCTCGGCGCCGTACTCCCGCGAGCCGAACGTGACCGGCAGCAGGTAGGTCTGACTATCGCCCTCGACATAATCGACATGCGCCAGCGTCAAGAAGGCCAGCGTCTCGTCGAAGGGGAAGGGCATGGAGTCGGTGAGCGCGACGCCCTTGATCTTGCGCGCCTTGCCGCCGAACCAGCGGCGGTCGACCAGATAGGTGGGAAGCACCTTCGCCAGCTCGCCGCGCCCCTTGCCCTCCAGCAGGTGTTCCCAGCGTCCGCTGACGGTCAGCAGCGGCAGGCTCTCCAAGCCGGGCGCCCGCTGGCTGACCTCGACACGGGCCGGCTGCAGGTTGAACCAGAAGAAGGAGTGCGGACCCAGCGTCAGGAAATAGGGCTGGTCGCCGATCTGGGGGAACTCGTTGCGCCCGAAGAGCTCGACCGGCACCAGCCCCTGGTACGCGGACAGATCCAGCTCGACCGCCTGCACGAAGCGCGACAGGTTGGCGACGACCAGGATCTGCTCGTCCTGGAACTGGCGGATGTAGGCCAGAATACGGCGGTTATCCGGGTGCAGGAACTCCAGCGAGCCGCGGCCGAAGGCGCGGTATTGCTTGCGCAGCGCGATCAGGCGCTTCATCCACCAGAGCAGCGAGTGAGGGTTTGCCTGCTGAGCCTCGACGTTGACCGACTCGTAGTGGTACTCGGCGTCGACGATGACCGGCAGGTACAGTCGCTGGCGGGGTGCGTCGGAGAAGCCGGCATTGCGGTCAGCGCTCCACTGCATCGGCGTGCGGACGCCGTTGCGATCGCCGAGATAGATGTTGTCGCCCATGCCGATCTCGTCGCCGTAGTAGATCACCGGCGTGCCGGGCATCGAGAAGAGGAGGCCGTTGAGCAGCTCGATGCGGCGGCGGTCGTTGCCGAGGAGCGGCGCCAGGCGTCGGCGGATGCCGAGGTTGATGCGCATGCGCGGGTCGTGGGCGTAGACGCGATACATGTAGTCGCGCTCTTCGTCGGTGACCATCTCCAGCGTCAGCTCGTCGTGGTTGCGCAGGAAGAGCGCCCACTGGGAGGTCGGCGGGATCTCGGGCGTCTGCGCCATGATGTCGACGATCGGGTAGCGGTCCTCCATGCGCAGCGCCATGAACATGCGCGGCATCAACGGGAAATGGAACGACATGTGGCACTCGTCGCCGTTGCCGAAGTAGGCCACGGCATCTTCGGGCCACTGGTTGGCCTCGGCCAGCAGCATGCGCCCGTCGAACTCGGCGTCGACGTGCCGTCGCAGCAACTTCAGGAACTCGTGCGTCTCGGGCAGGTTCTCGCAGTTGGTGCCCTCACGCTCGTAGAGGTAGGGAATGGCGTCGAGCCGTAGCCCGTCGATCCCCATGCGCAGCCAGAAGTCGAGCGCGGCGAACATGGCGCGATGCACGCGCGGGTTGTCGAAGTTGAGGTCGGGCTGGTGGTGGTAGAAGCGGTGCCAGTAGTAGGCGCCGGCTTCAGGATCCCACGACCAGTTCGAGGACTCGAAATCCTTGAAGATGATGCGCGCGTCCTTGTACTTCTCGGGGTTGTCGGTCCAGACGTAGTAGTCGCGCCAGGCGCTGCCGGGTTGAGCGCGGCGCGCGCGCTGAAACCAGGGATGCTGATCCGAGGTGTGGTTGCAGACCAATTCGGTGATCACCCGCAGGCCGCGCTTGTGGGCCTCGCGCACCAGGCGGCGCACGTCGGTCACCGTGCCGTAGTCGGGGTTGACGCTGGTGTAGTCGGCGATGTCGTAGCCGTCGTCGCGGCCAGGCGAGGGGTAGAACGGGAGGATCCAGATGGCGGTGACCCCGAGATCCTGGATGTAGTCGAGCTTGTCGATCAGCCCGCGAAAGTCGCCGATGCCGTCGGCGTTGCTGTCGCCGTAGGCGCGGGGATGGAGTTGATAGATGATGGCGTCCTTGTACCAGATCGGGTTGCTCTCGATGCCGGTGGCATCGTCATCCTGGACCACGATTCGTGTCCTGCTCCCTTCCTGCCCCGCATCGGAGGTCAAAGGTAGTACTCGAAGTCGCGCTCGTCCCGCGCCTGGGTGCGCACGGCCAGCACGTGGGCCGGCAAGACCTGTGGGTTGAGCATGACAAAATTGTGCGCCCCGTGCCAGAAAAACTGCTCGCCGGTCAGGAGATCGACGACCGAGAAGGATTGATCCGGCCGCAGGCCGAGCGCGGACAAATCGAGGTCGATCCAGCCGGACTCCGGATAGTGCGGATCGAGATTGACGATCGTCAGCACGACGTTGCGCCCGTCGGCGCTGACCTTACTGTAGGCGATGAGCTGATCGTTGTCGATCGGATGGAAGCGCAGGCTGCGGTTCGCCTGCAACGCGGGGTTGTCACGCCGGATGCGGTTCACCAGGCCGATGAAATCGGCGATGCTCTCGGGCCGCGTCAGGTCCCACTGGCGGATCTGGTACTTCTCGGAGTTCAGGTACTCCTCGCTGCCGGGTGTGCGCGGCTGGTGCTCCAGCAGCTCGAAGGCCGGGCCGTAGATGCCGTAGCTGGCCGAAAGGGTGGCGGCCAGAATCAGCCGCATTAGAAAGACCGGCCGCAGCCCCGTTTGCAGCTGCTCAGTCAGGATGTCGGGCGTGTTGGGCCAGAGGTTGGGCCGGAAATACTCGACAACCTCGGTCCTGGTCAGCTCGGTGAAGTACTCGATCAGCTCCCACTTGGCGTTGCGCCAAGCGAAGTAGGTGTACGACTGGTCGAAGCCCAGTTTGGCCAGCCGGTACATCACTTTGGGCCGGGTGAAGGCCTCCGAGAGGAAGATGACCTCGGGATGCTCGGCCTTGAGCGCATCGATCAGCCACTGCCAGAAGGCGAACGGCTTGGTGTGCGGGTTGTCGACGCGGAAGATGCGGACGCCCTGCTCGATCCAATAGTGGACGACGCCCAGTAGCTCCTGCCACAACTCGCGCCACTCACCTGAAGCGAACTCGAAGGGGTAGATATCCTCGTATTTCTTGGGCGGATTCTCGGCGTACTGAATGGTGCCGTCCGGGCGCCGGCGGAACCAGGTGGGGTGCTCCTGGACGTAGGGGTGGTTGGGCGAGGCCTGGAAGGCGATGTCGAGCGCCAGCTCGACGCCGTAGCCAGCGGCGGCCTGAATCAAGTGGCGCAGATCGTCCACCGTTCCCAGCTCCGGGTTGATGGCACGGTGGCCGCCCGCCTCGCCGCCGATGGCCCAGGGGCTCCCCGGCTCGCCCGGCTCGGCGACCAATGCGTTGTTGCGTCCCTTTCGGTGGCTGGCGCCGATGGGATGGATCGGCGGGAGGTAGAGGACGTCGAAGCCCATGCCCGCGATGTAGGGGAGGCGCTTTTCGACGCTGCGGAAGGTGCCGTGCTGGCCGTGCTCGCCGGTCGAACGGGGAAAGAGCTCGTACCATGAGCTGTAGCGCGCGCGCTCGCGATCGACCACGAGCGTCAATTCCTTGCCGTAATCGGTGGCCTGGCTCCGGTCGGGAAAGCGCTCGGCCAGCGCCGCCATCTCCGGGTCGAGCGCGGCCACCGTGCGCTCGGCTAACGGCAGGTTACCGCGCAGATCATCGGCCCAGCGCCGCAGTTGCTCGGATTCGGGGCCGGAGGCCCGCCCGGCGGCCGCCTGGATCAGTTCGCTGCCGATCTGCAGGTCGATCGCCTCGACGACTCCCGCCGCGGCGCGCTTCTCGAAGTCGCGCCGCCAGGTGCGGACATCGTCCACCCAGGCCTGGATGGTGTAGTGCCACTGGCCCAGCTCGGCGGGACGAAAGGTAGCGCGCCAGCGGTCGTTGACCAGTGGCTGGAAGGGTGTCTCCTGCCAGTCGTCGTCGCCGGGAGCGCGATAGCGCAACACGGCGGCCAGCGCGTCGTGACCGTCGGTGAAGATGTCGGCCTCGATCGCCACCAGGTCGCCGGCTACCCGTTTGGCCGGAAAGCGCCCGCAGTCGATCTCGGGCTGGACGCCTTCGATGACCGCGCGACGTGGCCGTTTTTGAGGCGCCTGTGCCCCCGGGCGCTTCTGGGTCTTCGCGTTGGCTGCCACTCGTCGCTCCCCCCTTGCCGTGTGCCGTTGTCCGTTCGGTGCGCACCTCGGATGCCAGCGTGGGCGGCGGCCCCGTCGTCACCCGTCACCCAACCTGCTCGGAAGGCACGGAATAGACCGCTAGCCCTGCAGTCGGTGATACGGCGTGCCGGGGAAGCCGGCCTCATTGACCGGCAGGTGCCAGCGCATGAGCACCAGGGAGCGCGGCTCCAGCTCGAGCGGCTCGCCGTACGGCACCACCCCGCCCTTCGCCTCGCGCTCGGGCTGGCCGGTATCCACCAGAATCTCCCAGGCATTGCCGAAATGGGCATCGGGGAGGGTGAATTCCACCTTCTCCTCGGCCGCGTTGAGGATGATCAGGAGCGTGTCATCCACCACCGGCTCGCCCACGTCGTTCACCTCGCCGGTCGCCTCGCCGGCCAACCGCATTCCGAGGCAACGCATCCAGGTGGTGTCCCACTCCTCGGCGGTCATCATGTTGCCGTCTGGCCGATACCAGGTGATGTCGCGGATCTCCGAGCCGCGGATCGGGCGGCCGCGGAAGAAGCGTGGACGGCGCAGCACCGGGTGACTGTGGCGCAGCGCGATCATGCGCCGGGTGAACTCGAACAGGGCGCGCTCGGAGTCCGTCAGTTTCCAGTCATACCAGCTGATGTCGTTGTCCTGGCAGTAGGCGTTGTTGTTCCCCTGCTGGCTGCGGCCGATCTCGTCGCCGCCGCAGATCATCGGCACCCCCTGCGAGACGAGCAGGGTCGCGATGAAGTTGCGCTGCTGGCGCTCGCGCACGGCCAGGATGGCCGGGTCGTCGGTCGGCCCCTCGACCCCGTAGTTGCACGACCAATTGTCGTTGGCGCCATCGTGGTTGTTCTCGCCGTTGGCCTCGTTGTGCTTCTCGTCGTAGCTCACGAGGTCGTTGAGCGTGAAGCCGTCGTGGGCGGTGACGAAGTTGATGCTGGCATAGGGGCGCCGGCCGTCGTGCTGGTAGAGGTCGCTGCTGCCGGTCAGGCGATAGCCCAGCTCGGCGAGCTGGCTCTCGTCGCCGCGCCAGTACTTGCGGATCGTGTCGCGGTACTTGCCGTTCCACTCGGTCCAGAGAACGGGGAAGTTGCCGACCTGATAACCGCCCTCGCCGACGTCCCAGGGCTCGGCGATCAGCTTGACGCTCGAGATGACCGGGTCCTGGTGGATGATGTCGAAAAAGGCCGACAGGCGGTCAAGGTCGTGCAGCTCGCGCGCGAGCGCGGCGGCCAGGTCGAAGCGGAAGCCGTCGACATGCATCTCCTCGACCCAGTAGCGTAGCGAGTCCATGATCAGTTTCAGCACCTGGGGGTGGCGCACGTTGAGGCTGTTGCCGGTGCCGGTGTAGTCCATGTAGTAGCGTTCGTTGCCGGGCACCAGGCGGTAGTAGGCGGGATTGTCGATGCCGCGGAAGCTGAGAGTCGGACCAAGCTCGTTCCCCTCGGCAGTGTGGTTGTAGACCACGTCGAGGATGACCTCGATGCCGGCGCGGTGCAGCGACTTGACCATCGCCTTGAACTCTTGCACCTGAGCGCCGATGTCGCCTACGCTGGAGTAGCGCGCGTCGGGGGAGAAAAAGTTGATGGTGTTGTAACCCCAGTAGTTGCGCAGCCCCTGATCGATCAGGTGCTTGTCGTCGAGGAAGGCGTGCACCGGCATGAGCTCGACCGCCGTGATGCCGAGCGTGCGGAAGTACTCGATCGCTCCCGGCGAGGCCAGGCCGGAGTAGGTGCCGCGCTGCTCGGCCGGCACGTTCGGGTTCTGCACGCTGAAGCCCTTGACGTGGACTTCGTAGATGATCGACTCGTGCCAGGGTATGTGCGGCGGGCGATCCTCGCCCCAGTCGAAGTAGGGGTTGACCACTACGCCCTTGGGAACGCCCCAGGCGTCGTCGTCAGGAGACTGCGAGAGGTCGAGCTGAGGGTCGCCGAGCTGGTAGCCGAAGAGCTTGGCCTCCCAATTGACTTCGCCATGCAGCGCTTTGGCGTAGGGATCGATGAGGAGCTTCTGACGGTTGAAGCGCAGCCCCTCCTCGGGCTTGTAGGGGCCGTCCACGCGGTAGCCGTAGAGCTGTCCCGGTTGCAGGCCGCCGATATAGGCGTGCCAGACGTGCCCGGTCCGCTCCGTGAGCGGGATGCAGTCGCGCTCGCGCGGGTCATCGGCCGCGTCGAAGAGACACAGTTCCACCCGCGTGGCGTTCTCAGAGAAGATGGCGAAATTGACTCCCAGCCCGTCCCAGGTGGCACCCAAAGGGAACGGATGACCGGGCAGCACCTTTCTCGGCACCGCTGTCTCCTTCTTCACATGCTAGGACGCGCGGGCAGAACCGCGCCCGGCTGCTAAATCAAAGAGCGTGCCGGCAATTCAGGCACGAGTTGGGCTATCGCCAGGACCGTCTGCTGCAGCTTCCGCGTGTCAGCGGCGCGCAGGGTGATGTGACCCAGCTTGCGGCCGGGGCGCGGCGCTTTCTGGTAGAGATGGAGGTGAGCGCCGGGGAGCGCGAGGATCGGCTCGATCGGGGGGAGCGTGCCGATCAGGTTCACCATGGCCGAGAGGCCACGCGCCGTGGTCGCGCCGAGCGGCAGCCCCGTGATAGCCCGCAGGTGCTGCTCGAACTGGCTTGTCTCCGCACCCTCGATCGTCCAGTGGCCCGAGTTGTGGACGCGGGGCGCCATCTCGTTGGCGAGCAAAACCCCATCGCGCTCGAACAGCTCGATCGCCAGCAGCCCGGCGTAGCCCAGCTCTTCAAGCACCCGCCGCGCCAGCGACTCGGCCTGCCGGTTCAGCGCCCCATCGCGGTCGGGCGCCGGAGCCAGCGACAGGCGCAGGATGCCGCCGCGATGGTGGTTCTCGACCAATGGATAGAGGGCGATCTCGCCGCCGGTGGAACGCGCGGCCAGGATCGACAGCTCACGACTGAAGTCGACGTGCTCCTCCAGGATCAGCGGCACGCCGCCGAGCGCTTCCCAGGCGGCGTCGAGGTCCGCCGCCCGCGCGATGACGTATTGGCCTTTGCCGTCGTAGCCGAGCCGCCGCGTCTTGAGGACGGCGGGCAGGCCGAGGTCGGCCACGGCCCGGCGCAGCTCGGCCGGGCTCGCGACCGGCGCGAAACCCGGGGTGGGGATGTTCAACGAGCGGAAGAAGGTCTTCTCGTGCAGGCGGTCCTGGGCGACCTCCAGCGCGCGCGGCCCCGGATGGACCGGCAGGCGCTCGGCCAGGAAGGCGGCGCTCTGAACCGGCACGTTCTCGAACTCGTAGGTAACCAGGTCGAGCCCGGCGGCGAAGGCGGCCAGCGCCTGGCGGTCGTCGTAGGCGGCGATGATCTGCTCGGTCAACCGCCCGGCTGGCGCATCCGGCGACGGCTCCAGCGTACGAACGTCGATGCCGAGCGGGTAGGCCGCCAGCGCCAACATGCGGCCCAGTTGCCCGCCGCCGATGATCCCCAGCTTCACGCGTCGTCTCGCGGATGCGGCTCGGCCAGCACGGCGGCGGTCTGCGCTTCACGGAAGCGCTCGAGCGCCAGGCGCACCTTGGGGTACTTGTTGCCGAGAATGGCGGTGGCCAGCAGCGCGGCATTGACCGCGCCGGCTCGCCCGATGGCCAGCGTGCCGACCGGGACGCCGGCCGGCATCTGGACGATCGAAAGCAGCGAGTCGATGCCATTGAGGGCCCGCGACTGCACCGGCACGCCAAGCACCGGCAGCGGCGTCTTGGCGGCGGTCATGCCGGGGAGGTGTGCCGCGCCGCCGGCCCCGGCCACGATCACCTCCAGGCCACGCTCGACCGCGGACCCGGCGTAGCTGAAGAGGCGATCGGGGGTTCGATGAGCGGAGACGATCTCGACTTCATAGGGCACTTCGAGACGGTCCAGCGTTTCAGCGGCGTGCCGCATGGTCTCCCAATCCGATTGCGAGCCCATGATAATGCCGACCAGGGCAGCCATCTTCCCCGCTCTCCAGATAGCGTCAACCGATCCTGATCGTATCATGGCATAGGTACGGACACCGCGCCAAACCGAGCCGGCACCGGATTTGCACACTGCGTCCGAGGCAACTGCTCCCGAACGGTCGGTCGCGCTTTGGCAACCGAGTTGCGTGCGCGAGACACGGGGAAGCGGTGAAGGAGGAAGTATGGACCCCCGGGTGACGCACTACCTGCCGATCAAGGATTACGGCCTGATCGGTGACTGCCACTCCGCCGCGCTGGTCAGCCGGGAAGGGTCGATCGACTGGCTTTGCATGCCGCGCTTCGATTCGCCCTCCGTCTTCGCCCGCATTCTCGACTACGACAAGGGCGGCTACTGGAGCATCGAGCCCACGAGCGGCTTCCAGTCCACGCACGCCTACATACCGAATACGAACGTCCTGGAGACCCATCTCACGACCAACGACGGCGAGGCGCGCATCCTCGACTTCATGCCGATCCGCCTCAAGTCGCCGGCGCCGACGCTCTGGACCGCGCAGAGCCTCTATCGCGTGGTCGAGGGTCTTTCGGGTCAAGTCACGGTCGCCAGCGTCTGCGCCCCGCGGCCGGAGTACGCTTCGCGCAGGCCCAGCTTTCAGCACGAGGGGAAGCAAGTCTTTTTCGGGGACTTTCTCCTGATTGGGCCGGGACCCTGGCAGGTCGATCCGGGTCGCGGTGCGGTGTCGCAGCGCGTCACACTGAAGGCCGGCGATCGGGTCGCGTTTGGTCTGCACGACATTGGCGACCGGTCGGCGCTGACAAAGGCGCCGCCGGACCCCTTCACCAGCCTGGAGAGCACGCTCACCTACTGGAAAACCTGGGCCAGCCGCTGTACGTACACTGGCCCCTATCGCGAGCAGGTGGTGCGGAGCGCGCTGGCGCTGCGGATGTTGCACTACACGCCCACGGGAGCCATCGTGGCGGCGCCGACCACTTCCTTGCCGGAGGAGATCGGCGGTCAGCGGAACTGGGACTACCGCTTTGCCTGGCTGCGCGACGCGGCCTTCACCCTCTACGCGCTCCTCCTGGCGGGCTACACCGAGGAGAGCGGAGCCTTCTTCAGCTGGATTCTCGACGTCGTCAAGCTCGACAAGACCGGGCTCCGCATCCTCTACCCGATCACCCGCGACGGAGAGACCGTGGAGCGAACCCTTGACTACCTGGAGGGCTACCGGGCGTCGCGGCCGGTGCGCGTGGGCAACGGCGCGGTCAACCAGTTGCAGCTCGACGTCTTCGGCGAGGTCTTCGACGCGCTCTACTTCGCCTGGAAAGTGGGCAAGTACGATCCGCACCACGTCTGGACACACTTCCAGCCCCTAGCCGACTGGGTGGCCAAAAACTGGCAACTGCCCGGCTCGGGCATCTGGGAGATCCGTGGCGGGCCGCGTCACTTTGTCTACGGCAAGGTTATGTGCTGGGTGGCGCTCGACCGGGCGATCAAGCTGGCCGAGGCCGAGCACTTGCCGGGAGACGTGGCTGGCTGGCGCAAGGAGCGCGATCAAATACGCCAGGCAGTCTTGCTGCACGGCTGGAGCGATCGCCTACACGCGTTCAAGCAGTCGTTCGAGGAGGACTGTCTGGACGCGGCGAACCTGCGCATGTCGCTGGTTGGCTTCATCGACGGCACGGACCCGCGCATGCTCGCCACCATCGACGCGATCCAGCAGCATCTGCTGGTCGATGGCCTGTGCTATCGCTACCTGGGCATCGAAGACGGGGTGCCGGGAGGCGAATCGACGTTCGTGCTCTGCACTTTCTGGCTGATCAACGCGCTGCTGCTGGCCAAGCGCGACGACGAGGCCCAGGAGCTGTACGAGCAACTGCTGGCGCAGGGAACGGACCTGGGGCTCCTCTCAGAGGAGATTTCGGTGGCCAGCGGCGAGTTCCTCGGCAACTATCCGCAGGCGTTCTCTCAGATCGGCGTGATCAGCGCGGCCGTCTCGCTGGCGCACGAGGGCCAGGTGGGCTCGGTGCCGGCGCAGCCCGCCGAGAAGGCCGCCAACGCCCGGCTGGGAGACGGCCAGGCACAACCGAACCTGCCGGTCAAGAGCGGCGCATCATCCTGATCACCTGGCGCGGGTCAGGCGTGATCCGGAGTGAAACGGGCATGGCCGCCGAGATAGCTGAGCACTGCCAGGACGATCATCGCGATACCGATGGCGATGTCGTTGATGGTCGAGCCGGTGATGTCCGTGTACTTGAACATGAACGGGGACGCGATCAGCCAGAGCCCGATCACGATGTTGATCCAGCTGATCCAGCCACTATTGTAGCCGTGGCCGATACGGTAGATGGAGAAGATGGCGGTGAACCAGCCGGCGACGACCTCGGCCACATGTGACTGGATGTTACCGTAGCGGAAGTAGAACGGCCCGAGCATCAACCAGATACCCAAGAGCAGCAGAATGATCCGAGTCGCCTGGACCCAGGCTCGCATCGCCACCAGCGACCTTCCCTTCGTCTGTCAACCAACCGCGCCAACCTGCCCAGCATATCCGCTGGCGCGCGTGTTCCAGAGCACGCCGCGTGCCGACCTCCGGCCCGGCCATGCAGACGTACGCATGATAGCGCCTGGCGTCGGGCTGTCCAGTCCTCTCGCGAGTCGTGCTTAGGGAGCCGGCCGCGTGACGCGCCAGAGCGAGGCGCCGAGCACGAGGGCGACCGCCAGCGGCATCAGCCACCAGGCGGCGATGCCCGAATGCGCCAGCAGCGCGGTGAGAATCAGCGCGATCACCACCCCGAGGGCGACTGTCCAGTCGTCGCCGACCACGAAGTCGTACCAGAACATCAGAAAGCGCGTGACCGTTTGCATCTTATGCCTCCTCGGCGCCGCTCATGCCCGAATGGACGGGGGCCAGGCGCAGCTCGTGCTGGCGCCGCAGCAGCGCGACGTAGGCGAGCGAGACGACCAGCACGAAGACGAGCACGCCGAAGATGGCCGCGTCGCTCCCCGGCCAGTTGACCCCGGCGCCCTCGGCGCCCCAAAAGGTGCCGAAGGTCGTCAGCAGCACCCCGACGGCGAACTTCATCGTGTTCTCGGGCACGCGGCTGAGCGGGCGATGAACGACCACGCCGGCCAACCCGACCAGCACGATCGCGGCGAGCGCGCCGGCCGCCGCCAGCGGAATGTTGCCCTGGGTGCTGCCGAAGGTCAGCACGATGAAGACGACCTCCAACCCTTCGAGGAAGGTGCCCTTGAACGAGAGGGTGAAGGCGTACCAGTCCATGCCGGCGCGAACCACGCTGGTCGCCTCCCGGGCGTCGGCGATCTCGCGCTGGAAGATGGCATCCTCGTCGTGCAGCGACTTGAAGCCGCTGGCGCGCAAGATCGCCTTGCGCAGCCACTGCAAGCCGAAGATGACCAGCAGCGTGCCGACGACCAGGCGCAGGCCGTTGAGCGGGATGTGAGTGAGCGCCGGGCCGAGCGCGGCCACCACCACTGCCAGCGCCAGCAGCGCGACCGCGACCCCAGTCAGCGCCGCGCGCCAGCCGCGCGTCACGCCGACCGCCAGCACGATCGTCAGGGCCTCGACCATCTCGACGGCCGAGGCCAGAAAGGCAGCGAGGACGAGAAAGAGCGCACTCATGAGCGAGCCTCCTTCGGCGGTGCCGAGTCCTCGGCGTTGTCGTCTTCGTTGCCCTCGCGCGACGGCAACGGTATAGGCAGCGGCGCCAGCGGCAACACCGGGAGTTGTGGGCCCCCGTCGTCGCCCTGGCGCTGGTAGACCGCGTGCTCGAAGCCGTCGAGCAACGCCTGGCAGTGGTCGATCCAGGCCTCGACCTCGCCACGCCGTGCGCCGCCGAACCAGTCGCGCGCTACCACACGCGCGAACCAACGCCGGATCTTCTCCAGGTCCTGCGCGATCTCCTCCGACTCGGCGTAACTGTAGTTCTGGCGGAAGTGCTCGAACTCGATCTCCTTGACGAATTTGGTGGCGCACTCCTCGACGATCTCGGCGTACTCCTTGTCCCGTAGTTCGCGGAACGCCGCCAGGACGCGCGCCTCATCTCCTGGTCGCAGCCGCGGGATCTCGAAGAGGGTCGCCTCGCCCTCCAGCGCCGTGATTCGGGCGACGATTTGCTCCAGCTCGTCCGCTAGCTCGGCGCGCTGGGGCACGATGCAGACGCATTGCTGCAGGTAGAGCGCGCCCAGGCGCTTCAGCTCGCGCCAGACGCCGACGCGTTTGCTGGCCGGCTCGCTGGGAACGCGGTAGACCAGAAGGAGCCAGGCGAGATCGGACACGAACGCTCCCTTCGTTACAGACGCAGCCATGTTACATCTGTACATCCTGCGTCGCAAGAGGGACGAAGGAGCGTGGTCGGAGTGGCGAGTCGCCTCAAGCGGCATGAAACCCAGGCCAGTCAGGACGGTTCCGGCAAGCGGTGCGGCGGTCGAGGGGGCTACAGTGTCAGGCTGGGCGGTGCGGCGCGATGCCGGGCGAGGTGCTCGGAGGCGCGGGGTCGTAAGGATTCTGGGGGCAACTGCCGGCCGCGTTCGCGCAGCAAGCAGCGCGGCGTGGGCGGGTATTCCAGCAGGCACGCGGCGCAAAGCAAGAGCACGATCAACAGGTGACGTGGCGGGGGAACGCGGGCGCGGAGGGTTGTGCCCAGCCCGACGACACCGAGCAGGGCGAGGGCGGTGAGGCCGGCAGAGTTGAGATGCAGGAGAGTCATCCGTCGCTCCCTCGGCCGCGACACGGTTCTCGCGCTCCGGCCGTTTGATGCCGTCGATCGGGCTCCGCGGGCAGGTGCGGTGCCGCCGGTGAGTCGTGAGTAGAACGGTTGAGAGACGCAAACGGCTTCAGGTGAGCGAGGAATCGTGGCGTGGGCGATCCCCGAGCCGCCTCCGATCCCGCGGCCCGCACACCCGGGTGGACTTCAGCGCGGGAAGGGTTCCAACGATCGTGACCACTGGGGGACGCATACGCGCTCCGGTTCCGGCGATCATTTGGAATCAAATGGACCCGTGCTGCGCCGTGTCGCGTTGAGCTGCGGCCGATGCAGCTCTAGAAAATGGACGGTCCGCCCAGCGGCCGGTATACTCTGCGCTCAACTTCCTGTCGTGTTGATCGAGCGTATGGGACGCCGGTCACACTCCCGTGGCCGGCTGTCCCGAGGCCGTGTCCGGCGCCGCTCAGATGCCTGGTGGGTGAGATGAGACGCGCACCGGTTAGGCGAAGCGCGGGACGACGTACACGTGTCGCAGGCGCGGGTGCACGGGCCGCCGAGAGGAGGTCGAGCAAGCGGGAGCAAAGGGGTAGCGACACGTTCACCGAGTGTTCGTGTTTCTCGCGGCAGCGCGACTGATCCTCGCCGCGAGACCAAATGATGGAATTGAGACGATCACCCATGAGACTCCGCACCAAGACGGCACGGGGGAAGGTTTCGCATGGTCTTCTCACCCTGCCGGTCATTGTCGGCCTGCTGCTGACCGCCTGCGGGGGCAGCGCGACCAAGACGACACCAACCACACAGGCCACCGCACAGGCGGCCGCGGCGACTCCCACCGCCGCGCCATCCCCGACTCAAGCCGCGACGGTCGCGGCCACGCCCAGCGCCAGTCCCGTGGTGGCGGTGGCGACGCCAAGCACTCCGGTTGTGACGGCGCACAGCGTCAACGTCGACGCGCTCTATGTTTCGACGGACGCGAACGGTCAACCGGCCGGCGGCACCAGCCCGGTCAAGGTCAGCGTGCAGCCGCAAGCAGGCGATCAAGTCTCCGTCGGCTTTTTCGAAACGCAGGCCGGTGGCGCCGGTCCGCAGTGGACCTCGTCCGGCTGGATGGGCGTCGTCACCGCCTCGCTGATCCTGGCGAAAGACCCGACCGACTATCAATTCAGCTTTAGCGTCGGCGGGCAAGTCGATGGTCCAAGCGCGGGCGCGCTGATGACGGCAGCGGTGCTGGCCGATTACCTCGGCGACGAGATTCAGCCCACGGTGACCATGACCGGCACGATCAACCCGGATGGCACGATCGGGCCAGTGGGCGGCATCCCCCAGAAGCTGGAGGGCGCGGCCAAGGCGGGCAAGAAGACCGTGCTGGTGCCGGCCGGACAGCGCTACGACTACGACGAGAAGCTGAAGCAGCCGGTCGACGTCGTCGCGGCGGGGCAGAAGCTCGGCCTCGACGTCAAGCTGGTGCCCGACATCTGGCAGGCCTACAAGGCCTTGACCGGCCAGGATCTGCCCAAGGGGATGGCGCAGTCGGGCGGCCAGGTTCCGCCGCTTCCGCCGCAGGCCTTCGATAAGGTGCGAGCCGCGGCGACGAACTGGTACGCCAAGTACCAGGATGCCGCCAATCGCTTCAACTCGGAGCCGGAGGAGATCCAGCAGGAGAACGCCGACCTGATGCAGGAGGCGCAGCACTACGCGGACATCGCCAACAACGCGCTGCAGCAGGGCCAGGTCTCGGTCGCCTATCAGAACGCGGTCAACGCCGCGGCGGTGGGCCAGCTCGCGACACAACTCAGTGATCTGGAGGTCGTCTATCTCTCACAGGGAATTGATCCGCTGGTGAGCCGGCTGAAGGCGGTGGCCTCGGCCGAGACGCGGCTCTCCGGCGTGCTGCAGCAGCTTCAGGCGCAGTCGGCGCGCACCTCGGGCGACATGGTCACGTTGATGGACTCCTACTCGAATCTAGCCGTCGCGCAGGGGCTGATCTTCCAGGCGCAGGACCAGATCACTACCCTGGCAAACGCGGAAGATCCCAGCGAAGAGGACGTCCTGACCTGGATCTTCACCGCCTCGGTGGAGTACACGCTGGCCGACATCAACCTCAGCATGGCGCAGGACGTGCTGTCGATCGGCACCGGCTTCGGCAAGTCGCCGGCCCCCGACACCGGCGTGCTCAACTCGATGGCGCAGACGCTGGCCGCCGGCGCCCGGGCGAACATCGCCTATTTCGAGTCGCTGGTTGTCAACCCCTGGGCGCAGCAGAACGGCGTCAGCAATGAGATGGCGCAGGCGATCTTCGAGGCCAACGAAGACCTGTATGTGGAGGCCAAGGCGGCGGTCGCCGGCAGCGATCAGCTCGGGCGGCAGATCAACGATCCGACCCAGGCGGCGCCGATGACGCTGGGCAGCTCGCTGACAGCCTATGCCTACTCGGCCGATCTGGTGGCCAAGTACTACTCACTGGGCGCGCAGGTGGACGACGACGGCAACGTCACCGGCTACTCGCGCTCGGCCGCGCTGGCCAATATGCTCGATCTGGCAGATCGCCGCGCCGGCGAGTTGCTCGGCGCGGTGTCAGCCGAGCAGCCGATCAGCTCGGTGATCTACTACGAGCAGGCCCGCATCCTACGCACCGGCGACGCGAGCGACCAGCTCGAGTCGCTCAACAACTACTGGGAGTCGAGCATCTTGTCGGAGATGCTGGGCATCTTCTCCGGGACGCTGGGCCAAAAGTAGGCCAAAATCGCCGCGGCGGGCATCAACCCCGCCGCGGCTCCTACCTTT
>DASSHC010000361.1:0-6638 GCA_035693105.1 Thermomicrobiaceae bacterium
AGTCCGGCCGGCAGGAGATCCACGTGCTGGCGCCGGACGGCGACGCCGACATCTTCACCACGGCCGAGGCCGCCTCTCCGACAGCCGAGGATCTGGCGGCCTACGCCGGCAGCTACGTCTGCCCCGAACTGGGCGGTGTGCGCTACAGCTTCCTGGTGCGCGACGGCGCGCTGGTGCTGCGGCGCCGGCGGGAGAAGAAGGACCTGGTGCTGGAGAGCACCGTGGCCGACGCCTTCGCGCTGCCCAACGGCGACCTCGTCTTCTCGCGCGACGGCCGCGGCGACGTCGACGGCTTCGACATCTACACCGACCGCATCCGCTACCTGCGCTTCGCACGGGAGGTCTGAGGCGGCGCGCTTGCCCGCTTGCCCCTGCGCGGGCCGGATTGACAGCGCGGTCTGGGGGCGGGTACAACGGGCGCGACGATTGGGAATGGGTGGAAGTTGCCATCTTCCGTGCGGGCTCGGTCTCGCCGGACGCGCGGGGCTGAAGCCGCCGCGCTAGTCTCTACGAAGCCTGCTGAAGCAGGCTGAATCGACTGTCTGTGATGACGAGCAGAGTTCGGCAAACCCTTTGACCCGCAGCGGGAATTGGAACAACGAGCGGAAAGCTCACCCCAATATGATCCCAGCCTGCTTCAGCAGGCTTCGTGAAGGTTAGCGCGGCGGTTTCAACCCCGCGCGTCCGGCGGGCACGATGCCCCCACGGAACGCTGCGATCGCCCGGCGCGGCCGGGGCGTAGCGCCGTTGTGACGTTGGAGCAGTAGGAGCAACCACATGACCACCAGCAAGAGCGCGAGCACGAGCACGGGCAAAGACACCGGCGCCAAACGGCGCTTCCCGGTCATCTTCGATGGCCACAACGACACGATCATCAGCCTGGCGGGTGAGGGGTTCGACGGCCCCGGCGGCCGCTCCTTCTTCGAGCAGAGCGACAAGGGGCATATCGACCTGCCGCGCGCCCGCGCTGGCGGCCTGGGCGGCGGCTTCTTCGCCGTGCTGGCCCGCGGCAAGGCGCCGAGCGCGGATCCCGCTCTGAGCACCACCGGGTCCAAGGAGATCACCGGCATCGGCACCGGCTTCAGCGAGGACGAGGGCTGGCCGCCGCCGATCCCGCTGGAGGAGGCGCAGTCGGATGCCGTGATGCGCCTGGGCGACCTGATCCGCCTGGTCCGGCAGTCGAACGGGCAGGCCCAGATCGTCACCAGTGCCGCCCAGTTGCAGCACTGCCTGGACAACGGCATCTTCGCCATCGAGCTGCACTTCGAGGGCGCCGACCCGCTCGATACCGACGGCCGCGCGCTGGAGACCTTCTACAACGCCGGGCTGCGCTCGGTCGGGATCACGCACTTCCGCCAGAACCAGTACGCCGCCGGCGTGCCCAACCGCTTCCCCGGCTCGCCCGACATCGGCCCCGGCCTCACCGACGCCGGCAAGGAACTGGTGCGCCAGCTCAACCGGATGCATGTCTTGGTCGATCTCTCGCACGCCAACGAGAAGACCTTCTGGGACGTGGCCGGCATCAGCGACGCGCCGCTGGTCGCCACCCACTCCAACGCCTGGGCGCTCTCGAACGCCCCGCGCAACCTGACCGACAAGCAATTGGCCGCCATCCGCGAGTCCAACGGCATGGTCGGCCTCAACTACCACGTCGGCTTCCTGCGCGCCGACGGCGAGATGAACCCGGCAACCCCGCTCGCGGTCATGGCCGACCAGATCGACTACCTGGTTGAAAAGCTGGGGATCGACTGCGTCGGGCTCGGCTCCGACTTCGACGGCGCGATGATGCCCGCCGAATTGAAGGACGCCGCCGGGTTGCCCAGGCTGATGCAGGCGCTGGCCGACCGCGGCTACGGCGACGAGGAGCTGACCAAGATCGCCCACGGCAACTGGGTCCGCGTGCTGCGCGCCACCTGGGGCGAGTAGCCGGCGTGAGCCCGCGCACCCCCGTCCCCACCGCACACGTGTAGGGGCGGCCCCCCGTGGCCGCCCTCGTCGTCTTACGGCGAGGCAACGGGGAACGCCGCGTGGTTGGCGAACGAGGAGGCGGGCTGTGGGTCACCAGGGCAGGCACAGGGGCCTGCCCCGACCGACTGTTGATGTTGATGCCCGCGTGCTCCCCGCTCAGCGCGTGCCGGGGCGCAGGATATCGGAGAGGGCGTCGCCGACCAGGCTGAGACCGATGCCGGTGATGATGATCGCCACGCCAGGCAGCGCGCTCATCCACCAGGCGGTGGTCATGAAGCTCTGCCCCTCGGTGATCATCGCGCCCCACTCCGGCGTCGGCGGTTTGGCGCCGAGGCCCAGGTAGCTGAGCGCGGCGGCCAGCAGGATATAGAGCGCGATGTCGGCGCAGGCGTAGACGATGCAGGTCGTGATGGTGTTGGGCATCAGGTGGCGCAAGATCAGGCGCAGGTCGCCCATACCGATCGCCTTGGCGGCGATGACGTACTCCTGCTCCTTCTGCACCAGGATTTCGCTGCGGATCAGCCGGGCGTAGACAATCCAGGCCACGAGCGCGACCGCGATGAACATATTGTTCAGGCCAGGGCCGAGGATGGCGACGATCGCGATGATCAACACGATGAAGGGGAACGCCTGCACGATATCGACGGCGCGCATCACGATCGTATCGACCCAGCCGCCGAAGTAGGCGGCCAGTGATCCGAGCACGATGCCGATGATGAAGGGCGAGATGACGCTGATAACGCCGACACGCAGGTCGATGCGCGCGCCATAGAGGACGCGCGTCAAAATGTCGCGCCCGAACTCATCGGTGCCGAAGGGGTGCGCCAGCCGTGGTGAGAGGAGGGTGACGTCGTAGTTCTGGGTGAAGGGGTCATAGGGTGTCAGCAGCGGCGCGAAGATGCCGAGCAGCACGAGCACCAGCAAGATCAGCAACCCGATGACCAGGTTGCGATTGTGGAGCAGCCGGCGCCAGAGAGCAAGACGACGTGACACGACGGCACTCGCCGCCAGGGTTTCGGCTTGTCTCGTCTCAACCGCCATGGCGTCCGGCTTCCCCTCTACCCGCTCACCACGCTAACCGAAGCGGACGCGTGGATCGATGAACGAGTAAATGATATCGGTCACGAGATTAACCAGAATGACGAGCAGGGCAAAGACGAGCGTCGCCGACTGCACGACCGGGTAATCGCGTGCCGAGACCGAGTCGATTAAGAGCGCCCCGGCGCCGGGGAGGGCGAATACCTTCTCCATGATCACCGTGCCGCCCATGAGCCCGCCCATCGTGATGCCGAGCAGGGTCACCGCGGGAATCAACGCGTTGCGCAGAACGTGGGCGACGATGACGCTCGACTCGCGCAGGCCCTTGGAGCGCGCGGTCTTAATATAGTCCGTTCCCAGCGATTCGAGAATGCTGTTGCGCAGCGTGCGGATCAGGATCGGCGCCACGCCGAGCCCGATGGTCAGCGAGGGGAGGAAGATGTGCCAGACATGCTGGCCGAAGCCGGTGCCCCAGCCGGCTACCGGAAAGAGATGGATCCGAATGCTGAGCAGGATGATCAGCATGATGCCGACCCAGAACGAGGGCATCACCATCGTGACCATCAGGCTGGACCGCACGACGTTGTCGAGGATCGAGTCCTTCTTGAGCGCCGAGAGGATGCCGAGCGGCAGCGAGATGATGGTGGTGAGGAGGATGGTCATGACCGCGACCGACATCGAGACGAGCAGCCGGTGCCAGAGCAGCGACGAGACCGGGACGCCGTACTTGATCGACTCCCCGAGATTCAACTGCACCAGGTTGCGCATGAAGTAGCCGTACTGCTCCCAGAGCGGCTTGTCGAGCCCGAGCCGGTGGGTGGCCTCCGTGATCATCTTGTCGGTGGCGCGGTCGCCGAGCATGACGGCCGCCGGGTTGCCGGGAATCAGATGCACCATCATGAAGACGATGACGGTGATTCCGAACAGAACCGGAATCATCTGCACCAGACGGCGGAGAATGTATTGTCCGCGATTCACCCCGTGCTCCTACTCCTCTGCGCCGGATCGGAGTGTGGAAGAGCGGGCGGCTGGCCGCCCGCTCCGGTCCGCGGGTGCGTTTAGCTCTGGACCGACATCCGCGTGAAGTCGTACTGCCCCATCGGGTGGTGGAAGAACCCTTGCACCTTCTTGTTCAGCACGTCGATGTAGGGGAGCACGTAGAGGTAGACGAAGGGCGCGTCGTCCATGTGGATTTTCTGGATCTGGTAGTAGATCTGGCGCCGCTTCTCCGGGTCCAGCTCCGCCTCGCCCTGGTGGGCCAGGTCGATGGCCTGCTGGTTGACCCAGCCGGTGTGGTAGTTCTGGTTCGTCTCGGGGGTGATGGCGTAGGAGACCAGCTCGTCGGGATCGATGATGTCGTTGGTCCAGCCGGTCAAGCGCAACTCGAACTTGTTGGTGCGGTAGCGGTCGGTGGCCACGGCCTGCTCGTACTGCTGGATATCGAGGTTGATGCCGGCCGGCTGCCACATCGACTTGAGCGCGGTGGCGATCTGCTGCGACAGCTGGTTGCCCGAGCCGATGTCCATCGAGATGTTGACGCCGTTCGGCGACGACGACTGCGAGACCAGATCCTTGGCCTTGTTGATGTCGTAGGGATAGCCGGTCTGGTCCTTGTTCCAGTAGAGCGCGCCGTTGGGCATGAAGCTGTTCGAGACGTCCGCCTGCCCGTAGAGGATCGTCTTGATCAGCGACTCCTTGTCGGTGGCGTAGTTCAGCGCCTGGCGGACCTTGACGTCGGAGAGCGGCGCGTTGCGGCAGTTGATGTCGACGAAGTTGACGTAGGTCGAGACGAAATTGATGACCTGCAAGTCGGATTGAGCCTTCAGGTCGGCCACCGAGCTCAGCGGGACATCGTTCTGCCCGATGTCGCCATCGACCTGGCCGCCCTTGACCTGCAGGATGCGGCTGTTGCTGTCCGGTACGACGTTGAGCGTGATCTGGTCGACCAGCGGCAGCCCTTGCTGCCAGTAGTTCGGGTTCTTGACCAGAATGATGTTCTGCGCCTTGTTCCAGGCCTTGAGGGCGAAGGGTCCCGTCCCCATGCACTGCTCGTTGAGCTTGTCTTCGCCGATCTTTTGCGCGAACGCCTGCGAGATAACGCTGGAGTTGAACATCGAGATGTCGGCCAGGAAGGGTGCCCAGGGCTCGTTCAGGGTGATGACGATGGTATTGGCGTCGGGGGAGGCGATGTCTTTGACCTGCGCCAGGGTGAACGTCCAGTCGCCGTCACCTTTCTGGGTCTTGGCACGGTTGAGCGAGTACTTGATGTCGTCGACCGTCATCGGCGTGCCGTCGGAGAACTTGACCCCCTGGCGGATGTGGAAGGTGAAGGTGGTGCCGTCGGCCGAGGTGTCCCACTTCTCGGCCAGGCTGGGCGCCAGGTCGAGCCCGTTGTTGGCGACCTTGATCAGTTGGTCGTAGATGCTCATAAAGACCCAGATATTGATATTGCCGTCGTTGGTCACCGGGTCGAGGTTGTCCGAGTCGGCGCCGCGGACGAAGGTGACCGAGCCGCCCGCCTTGCCGAGCGGCGCGCTGGTCGCGGCCGCGGCTGGGCTGCCCGAAGGCGTCGCGTTCTGGTTGATGGTGGTGACCGGCGTCTTGGTGGCGGTGGCACCGCCGCCGGTCGCCGACGTCGCGGCCGACGTGCTGCTCGGTGCGTTGGAGCTGCCGCCGCAGGCCGCCAGCAGCGCCGAAACGACAGGGAGGCTGATGCCGAGCGCGCCGGCCCGCCGCACGAGCTGGCGCCGGGTGATATGCCCGTCCCCGAAGTGGTGACGTAGGAGTGACAAGCGGTTATCGTTCACGTGCGTTCCTTCCTCCTCAAGACTCACGCGTGGGCGAGATACCGTCTCTCTCGCGGCGAAGCCGCTCCTCCTCGTTCGCTCCGCCAGGCGCCGATCCTTCCTCGAGTCTCTCGCCCGGACCCGACCTCGTGCCGACCGTGTGACGCGGTACCACCAATACGACCAACTGCCGCGCCCGGTTCGTCGCTCTGCCCATGTTCGTCCGGGCCGTGCCCGGCATGCACACTCGATGGAGGGAGAGTACACAGATCGCGCGCAAAACGCAAGCTCGATGACGCGGCGAGCGCGCCCGCGCGCCTGCGTGGCTGCTCGTTCGGCCTCCGGCGAGCGTGACATACCCTGCACCGGTACATTCGTACCTCTGTCTTGACGTCCTAGTACCGATGTACTACGATGATTTCAGAATTGGGTGCTACTGTCCCCCAATTAGTCGGTATGGGGGATGTTTGCCACTATGTCACGATGGTGCGAGTGCGGCGTGCCGGCGCGAGGGGGCTCCGCATGTGTCCCAATCTTGCGCGTGTGTCGTCCGTTCGTAGCGGGCCGGATGACCGGTGGGGGACACGACCGATTTAGCCCCTATGCCGCCGTTGTACGTACACCACTAAAGGCTAAACCCACAACAACCGCGAGGAAGACGCTTGCGGATTCGGCCACCATGCGCTATAGTAGGTTCGGGACATTCCCGAAAATCGAAGGATTTTGCCCCGCGGCGCGCGTGCAGCCAGTCGGCTCGCTCGCTCGGGGTGCCTCGCCCGTGCCGCCTAGGGGGTGCTGAAGCCGGGTCGAGGCGGGAGCACAGAGCGCCCGGGAAGGGGTGTCGTC
>DASSHC010000362.1:0-5287 GCA_035693105.1 Thermomicrobiaceae bacterium
CGGCGCTCGACGAGCAGGCCGGGCTAGCGCGCGAGATCGTGGCCCGCACGGTGGGCGCGATCGGCTTCTTCGCTTGGGACTCGGCCGTCGAGCCGGAGTAGGTGGCGCGCCGCCGCGCTAGGGTGGGTAGCTGGCCGTGACCTTGACGTGGTAAGGGCCCGGTGCGGCCGGCTGGACCTCGATCGTCAGACGCTCCAGCTCGTGCGGATCCAGCGAGACGGTGTGCTCCTCCACACTGGCCGCCACCTGCCCGTTGCCGCCGGTGATGCGCGCCGAGACCGTGACCTGCCCCTCGCCGCCGCTGGCGTTTTTGACCGCGACCACCAGCAGGTAGGGCTGGCCCTCTTGCGCCGGCGGGCGCAGCTCCACCCCGTCGACCAGCGGGCGCGGCCCGCCGCAGGCGGCGAGCGCCAGGAGCGCCAGCGCGGCGGCGAGCAGGATGGCGCGGCGCGCGCTCATCGCGGCGGCACCCAGGGCGGCACCAGCACCAGGAAGGCGAAGACGGCCAGGATGATGAACGCCATCAAGAGGGCGCAGCCCATCGAGGCGGCGGGGTCGGCGCGCTGCTCGCTACGCGAGAGCGAGATGAAGGCCAGCGGCTCGGGGATGATCGGCAGCTTGTGCTCGGCGCGGTACTCGACGTCCGGCAGGTAGCCCTCGTTGCGCAGCGCCGGGCAGAGCGCGCTGGCCTCCTCGATCAGGCAATCGAGATCGTCCTGGCTCAACTCGACGGTGGGCCAGAGCGGCCCGCCCTGGAGCTGCCGCTGCAGGTTGCGGGCGAAGCTGACCAGGCTGCCGTACTCCAGCGCCTGCTCGTCGTCGATCGTGGTCCACTGCACGATCTCGACCGGCACGTCCCAGGGATGACTGGTGACCAGCGCCTCGATCCGCTGGCTGAAGAAGGCGAACATGCTGTTCGAGCCGACTTTGACGTGGGTGTGGTGGACCATGCGGGCGCCGTCGATGTGGACCTCGCCCAGACTCCCGGCCGCGTCCGCGATCGGGATGACCAGCGGCGCGTCCGGCTGCCCCCGCAGCGCGATGGCCTGGTTGAGATAGACCGAGTCGCTGGTCCCGCTGGTCTGCCGCAGCGCCTGCTGCTTGCGCCGCTCGGCGGCGAGCGCGTCGCGGCCCAGCCAGGTCGGTGCGTCGTAGTAGACGATGCGCAGCGCGCCCCAGACCCCCGGCGCGCTGATGGCGCCGAGGTAGGCGAAGAGTACGATGATGAAGAGGAGCACGGCCGTCTCGACGTTGGAGCGCTGGGCGAGCAGCACGAAGAAGTGGCTGTTGACGACGATGATCGCGATGGTGGTGATGGTCACGACCAGCAGCCCCAGGTAGATGGCGGCCAGGCGGTAGACTCGCCGCCGGTACTCGGCGACGGTGGCGGTGCTCTGCTCGCGAATGAAGCGGCGCCCGATGTCCACCCGGCCTGCCAACCCTCCACTGCCGGCGGGCGATAGCAGGTTTCGCGCCTGAGCCGTCCTCACCCCGACCCCTCGCCCATGCGTGGGCGAGGGGAGCAACGGACAACCAGAGAAAGGAATGTGGCGCATGGATACGCGAGAGACGGTTGTGCTTGGCGGCACACGCATCGCCTACCGTCGCGCGGGGAGCGGCCCGCCGCTGGTGCTGCTGCACGGCATCGGCGGCAACGCCGACCAGTGGCGTGAGCAGCTTGCCGGGCTGGCCGGCGCTTTCGATGTCATCGCCTGGGACGCACCGGGCTACGTCGGCTCCGACGACCCGGAGCGCGACTGGGGCAATGCCGACTACGCGGCGGCCCTGGCCGGCTTCCTCGACGCCCTCGGGCTCGACCGCGTCCACCTGGTCGGCCAATCCTGGGGCGGCGTGATCGCCCAGGGTTTCGCCGGCCGGCACCCCCAGCGGCTGCGCTCACTGACGCTGGCCAACACTTTCATCGCCGGGGCGCAGCCGGAGGAGGACCGGCGTGCGAGCCGCGACGCGCGGCTGCGGGCGCTGGCCGCCATGACGCCCGCCGAGATGGCGGAGGGCCGCGTGGCGGCGGTGCTGGCGCCCGATCCGCCGGCGGAGTTGCGGCGCGAGGTGGTGGACATGCTCGCGGCCGTCCGCCCCAGCGGCTACCGCGCCGCGGCCAACGCGATCTACGGCGCGGACGAGCGCGGCGTGCTGCCGCGCATCGCCCTGCCGGTGCTGGTGGTGGCCGGCGACCGCGACGCCGTGGTGCCGCTGGAGCGCGCCGAGCAGTTGGCCGCGGCGATCCCCGGCGCGCGGCTCGCCGTCTTCCCCGGCTCGGGCCACCTGACCAACCAGGAGCAGCCGCGGCGCTTCGATCGGGTCCTCTGCGATTTCCTGGCGGGAGTCGACGCCTGAGACCGGCTCAGGCGGGAATCCGCGCGCCGGAGGGGAGGGTGATCGGCAGCAGGCCGCGCTCGATGGCCGGGCGGCGCGTTTCGAGCCAGGGCGGCAGCTTCAGATGGCTGCCAAGCTGCTCCACCGTCTCGTCGGTGGCGAAGCCGGGCTGGTCGGTGGCGATCTCGAAGAGCACGCCGCCCGGCTCGCGGAAGTAGATCGAGCGGAAGTACTGCCGGTCCCGGACCGGGGTGACCTCCAGCCCGGCGGCCGCGACCCGCTCGCGCCACTCGGCCTGCTCGGCGTCGTCGCGAGCGCGGAAGGCGACGTGGTGTACCGTGCCCGTGCCCTCGGTACCGCTGACATCCGGCGCCGGCGCCAGATCGACCACCGCGCCGAGCGCCTGGCGGTCGGCCACGAAGCGCTGCCGCCCCGCCTCCTCGCCCGCCGGCTCGAAGCCAAGCAGTTCGGTCAGGACGCGCGCGGTCGCCTCCGGCTGGCGCGAGTGCAGCGTGACCCCGCTGAAGCCGGCGATGGCGTGCTCGGGCGGCACCGGCCCGCTCTCCCAGGACTGTGTCGGGCGCGTCCCCTCGCGCGCCACCAGCTCGTTGACCAGCCCGTCGTGGTCGGTGAAGCGCAGCACCTCCTCGTCGAAGCGCCGCGTTGGCCCCTCGACCTCGATCCCCACTCCCTGCCCCCGCAGGCGGTCGCGCCAGTAGCCGAGCGACTCCGGCGCGATGGCGAAGCCCGTGGCCGCGATCTGCCCGGCGCCCGGCCGCCCGCGCCGCGCATTGGGCCAGGGGAACATGGTGAGGATCGTGCCGGGGCTGCCGGCGAGGTCGCCGTAGTAGAGGTGGTAGGTCTCGGGGAGGTCGAAGTTGACCGTCAGCTTGACCGGGCGCAGCCCGAGCAGCGGCCCGTAGAAGTCGAGGTTCCGCTGCGGGTGCGCGGCGATCGAGGAGACGTGGTGGATACCGGGCGTCTGCATCTGGCGGATCCTTTCGATGAAGGCGTGGTCAGCGGCGCAGCGCTTTGGTGAAGTAGAGCGCCAGGGAGTCGTCTACGGTCACGGCCTGGCCGTGGGCCACCGGCTCGCCGCGCCAGGCCAGCCCGCGGCCGTCGGGCACGTAGCCGCGCGTGACGTAGAGTCGCTGGGCCGCGCCGTAGTCGGGGTCCATACCGACGCCGATCCCGGCCAGCGGCGAGCGCGCGGCGATCAGCTCCTCGGCGGCGGCGAGCAGGCGCGAGCCGATGCCGCGGCGGCGCAGGTGGGGCAGCACGTTGAAGTCGACGATCTCCGGGATGCCCGCCGCGCGAAAGGGCGGGTAGCCCGAGCGCCAGACGACGGTGAGGTAGCCGGCGAAGCGCCCGTCCAGCCGGGCCACCAGCACGGCGCGCTCGCCGCGCTGCTGCTCGCGCAGGTAGCGTCTATATTGCGCGGCCGGCTTGGGCCAGCCGAGCGCGGCGAACGCCGCCGCGATCTCGGGGATGTCGTCCGCCCCGAGCAGTTCGATAAACAGCGCGGCGCGGCTCACGGCCGGCGCTCCCCTTCCCCTGCGCCCTCCTGCTCGTCGAGCAGGCCGCTGAGCCAGGCGCCGAAGTCCTCCATCTCCTCCAGGCTGATCTGGTGGGCGATCGAGTACTCGCGATAGGTCAGGTCGGCGCCGACCTGGCTGAGAAACTCCTCCGTGCCGCGCCCGAGCTGGATCGGTACCACCGTGTCGCGCGTGCCGTGCGCGACGAAGAAGGGTTCGCCGGCGAGGTGCTCGCGATCGACCGGCAGCCCGGTGTCGAGCGGCAGGTAGCCGCTAAGCAGGATCGAGCCGGCGATCCAGCTCGGGTGGCTGAGCGTCAGCGCCCCGGCCATCATCGCGCCCTGACTGAAGCCGAGCAGGTAGAGGCGGCGCGGGTCGACCTGGTAGCGCTGAAGACTATCTTCGACGAAGCGCTCCAGCAGCCCGAGCGATTGGAAGAAGGTCGTGTTGTCCGGCTCGCCGATCTGCACCAGCTCGTACCAGTGGTAGCCGGGGCCGAGCGGGAAGGGCGCGCGGGCGCTGATGACCAGCAGGCGCGGGTCGAGCGCGTCGGCCAGCCCGAAGAGGTCGAGCTCGTCGGCGCCCCGGCCGTGCAGCATCAGCAGTCCCGGGCGCGGTCCCTCCGCCGCCTCACGCGGCGGGCGGATCAGGTGGACCAGCGGCGACTCGGCCGGCGACGATTGGCGCTCGCTCATGATGTCTCCCTCTGCGTAGCCCGCGCGGCGGCAACCCGTGCGCACTGCCCTGCCGCAACCAGAATGCCGCAGCGCGCGAACGCATTCCCACGGTGTGCATCTGTCGCGCGCACTCGTAGGCACAGAACGGTTGTGCTATTCTGCCGCGTAGACAGACCAGCCGTACCGCCCTCGGTGGCAGGGGTTTTCGCCGTGGACACGCCGGAAGCAGCAAGGAGCAGCCCGCTATGGCGATGACAGACCAGGCCGTACCGCTGAGCACATTCTATAAGGGCTGGGGGACGTACCAGCGCATGTTCTCCGACATGCTCGCGCCGCTCTCGGCCGAGCAGTTGGCTCTCCCGGCCGCACCGCACGAGTGGACGATCGGGATGGTGGCCCAGCACGTGATAGCCAACCGCGTCTGGTGGTTTCAGGTCTGGATGGACGAGGGGGACGCGGCGCTGGCGCCGATCGCGCACTGGGACCCGGCGGACCCGGTGGAGCAGCCGCCTCTGACGGCGGTTGAACTGGTTGAGGGTCTCAATGCCACCTGGGCCATGATTCAGGACGCTTTGGATCGCTGGACCGCCGCCGATCTCGGACACGTCTTCCAACTGCCGGCGGCCGTGCGCGAAGAGGAGCGGGAGTTCTATACCCCGGTCAGCCGGCAGTGGATCATCTGGCACGTGCTGGAGCACGAGATCCACCACGGCGGCGAGCTGTCGCTGGCCCTGGGCGCCC
>DASSHC010000363.1:0-13582 GCA_035693105.1 Thermomicrobiaceae bacterium
CGAGAGCTAGCGCGCCACCGCCTCGGGCTCGGCGCGGCGGGAGAGGCGGCCGCCGAAACGGACCCAGCGCGGTGTGCCCTCGCCGGGGATGAACTCGACGCGCGAGCCCTTGGCGTCGCCGTCGGCCACGATGAAGCGGCCTCCGCCGAGCGGCTCCATGCGGATCGGCGGCAGCGCGGTCTCCTCGCCGTCCAGCGGGCTCCGCATCACCAGATCGGCCTGCAAGCCGCCATCCTGCACCCCGATCATCATCTGCCCGTGCCGCTGGCGATATTCACCGGCGTAGGTCGCCAACTGTTCCGGCGTCTGGGCCACCCGCTCCGGCTCGCGCTGGCGCATGCCGAGCGCCTGCTCCCAGATCCAGTCCAGGATCTCGTTCATGGCCGTGTGGCCGCGCGAGCTGTTGGTCAGCAGCGCCACCGCGAAGTCGGCTTCCGGCACCAGCGCCAGGTCGGCGTTGAAGCCGTTGGTCGTGCCGCCGTGCGAGACGACCTTGCGGCCGTCGATGGTGCGCAGCGACCAACCGAGGCCGTAGTGGTCGGCGAAGCTGCCGGCCTCGGTCTGCGGCTCCTGCATAGCGGCGACCAGCTCGGGCGAGAGAATCCGCTCGTCGCCCACCTTGCCGCCGTTCAAGTGGAAAGCGGCGAAGCGCAGCAGATCACCGGTGGTCGAGATGATCCCGCCGGCGGCGTTGACGCAGCGCGGCAGCGGGTAGGCGCGCACGATCTCGTGCGCCACGCTCTCCGGCTCCTGCTCCTTGTGGCCGACCGCGGCCGGGTAGACGATCGCCTCGTGGGCGAAGAAGAAGCTGTGCTCCAGGCCGAGCGGCTGAAAGATCCACTCGCGCATGGCGGCCTCGTAGCTGGTATCGAGCACCCGCTCGATCACCCGGCCGGTCAGGTAGAAGCCGGCGTTGCAGTAGGTCCAGAGCTCGCCGGGCCGGGTCTGCTGGGGCAGGGTGTTGAACTCGGCGATCGCCTTGGCCAGCGCGTCGTCGCCCATGCCGTAGTCGTCGAAGCGGTCGCCCTCCAGCCCGCTGGTGTGGGTCAGCAAGTGGCGCAGCGTGATCTGCTGCTGCGCCTCCGGATCGGCCAGGCGCAGCTCCGGCAGGTAGGTCGCGACCGGCGTGTCGAGATCGAGCTTGCCGTCTTGCACCAGCCGCATCACCAGCGTGGCGGTGTAGACCTTGGAGATCGAGCCGATCTGGAAGAGCGTGGCCGGCGTGACCGGCTGCTCGGTCTCCAGGCTGGCGACGCCGTAGCCGTGCTCCGCGACCTGGCCGTCGCGCAGGATGCCGAGCGCCACACCCGGCACGCCCAGCCGCTGCATGACCTCCCGCACCTTCGCGTCGAGCCCCGCCAACTCCTTGCCCGCGGTCATCGTTCCTCCCTCTCGCCTGCACGTCGCCGGCCGCCGCCGGTCGATTCGTATCGTACCACCGAGGCGGGCGCCCACCCGCGAGGGGACGGCTGAGGAGGTGCGGCGCCACGTGATGCGCTCGCCGGCCGTCATCCCGGTCCTACGGCGACTCCCCCTCCAGCCGCAGCCAGCCGCCTTCGATGAGCTGGACCAGCAGCGCCGCACGGGCATCGGCCTCGGTCTCCCCTGAGGCGCGCAGCGGCTCGCGCCAGCCCCAGCCGCGCGCCTCGGCCAGCTCGAGCGGCGCCAGCGCTTGCCAGCGGCCGTCGGCCAAGCGATAGGAGCGCGCCAGCTCGGGCCAGAGCCGGCCCAGCTCGCCCGCGTTGTGGGCCGCCGTCTTCTCGAAGGGGACCGGCCCATCGGTGCTCAGAAACGTGCTGGCCGGGAACTGCAGGATGGCCCAGTGATCATTTCCCGGTCCGTCCTCCTGCCACCAGTACATGCTCTCCTGGGGCACGCCCAGCGCCTTCAGCCGCCGCGCCAGCTCCAGGCTCACCACCTGCTCGGTCAGATCCATACGACGCCGCTCCTCCTCGTACCAATGCGAAGCCGGAAGGTTCTCATCTCCACGCTTGGTGGCTATCGAGTCCATCGGGTGCCATCGAGGACGGATCCCTCGACTGCGCTCGGGATGACAGGGCCACTAAGAGGCGGACGACGACGACTTGCCTCATCCGATAGGCCTCATCCTTTACCCTGTCATCCCGAGCGCGGTCGAGGGATCCGTCCTCACCCGGCACCGAACGTCTTCGACAGCCACCGCCCCTCACTCGGCAGAATTCTAGAGAGCCGGCACGTCCGCGATCAAGCGGCGGGGAATGGGCCGCACGCGATACAATGGGGTGTTGCGGCTGGTGGCCGGCGCCGTGCCGGGCAACCGCGACAACGGGTGAAGCGAACGGGAACCGCACCATGACGCGCATCATCGTGGCGCTCTCCGGCGGCGTGGATAGCGCCGTCACCGCATTGCTGCTCAAGGAGGCCGGCTGGGAGCCGGTCGGCGTGCACCTGCGCCTCTACGACGCCGACAGCGAGGCCGATGGCGTCTGCTGCGGCGACCTCGCCGCCGCCGACGCGCGCCGGGTCGCCGCCCAGCTCGACATCCCCTTCTACGTGCGCGACCTGCGCGAGGACTTCGCCCGCGAGGTGGCCGACTTCACCGTCGAGTCCTACGCCCGCGCCGAGACGCCGAACCCCTGCCTGGCCTGCAACCACCGCGTGCGCATCCCCGGGCTGCTGCGCCTGGCCGACAGTCTCGGCATCGAGGCGGTCGCCACCGGCCACTACGTGCGCATCCTGGAGCACGACGGTCGGCGCTTCCTGGCCGAGGGGCGCGATCCGGGGCGGGATCAGTCGTACGCGCTCTACCGCCTGGGGCCGGCCGAGTTGGACCGGCTCCACTTCCCGCTGGGCGAGCTGGACAAGGACGCCGTGCGCGAGCGGGCCGCGGCCGCCGGGCTGCACGTGGCGGAGAAGGCGTCCTCGGTCGATCTCTGCTTCGCCAAGTCGGCGGGGGGAATCGGGCGGCTGGTGGCGCGCGAGCGGCCGGAGACCGGACAGCCCGGACCGCTGGTCGATGAGCAGGGTGCGGTGGTCGGGGAGCACCCCGGCATCGCCTACCTGACGATCGGGCAGCGCAGCGGGCTCCACTGGCGCCGCACGACGCCCGAGCGGCGCTACGTCGCCGGCATCGACCCGGTCACGCGCACCGCGACGGTGGCGCCACGGCCGCGCCTCGGCACGCGCGCGGCCGCGCTGCGCGAGCCGATCTGGCACGGGCGCGACACGCCGCGATCCGGCATTGAGGCGCGGCTACGCTACCAGGGTCCGCGCGTGCCGGTCATCGTCGAAGGCGATACGGTGCGCTTCCCCGAGCCGGGCCCCCCGCTGGCGGTCGGCCAGGGGGTGGTGCTCTACGACGGCCCGCGCGTGCTCGGCGGTGGCGTGGCCGCGGCGGTCGAGCGCGGCTAGTCGCTCAGGCGCCCGAGGATCAACCCGGCCAGAAAGGCGATCCCCAGCGACAGCAGCGGCTGCTCGCGCACCTGCTGCTCCAACTGCTGCATCATCCCGCCGACGTTTTGCTGCTGCAGACCCTGCGAGGCGTTCTGCAGCGTGCCGGCGACGGCGCGTGCCGCCTGCTGGACCGGCTGGCCGCCGGGGAAGGTGCCGGCCTGCTGGCGCTGGCGCAGCGAGGCGGCGGCCGAGCCGAGCGCCTGGCTGGCCTGCTGCTTGGCGGCGTTGGCTCGCGCCGCGGCTGCCTGGAAGGAGCGACCCGGTCCCTGGGAGCGCTCCTCGACCAACCGGTCCATCGGCTCCGGCTGCTGCCCTTGCGGCTGCACCGGGGTCGCGGCCTCTCCCTGTTCCTGCCCCTGCCCCTCCCCCTGCCCGTCATCCTCACGCGCGGCGCGTTCCCATGGATCTCGCTGACTCATGCCCAACTCCCGTGTCGTCGCCCGGCTGGGCCGGGGCGCTGCATGCCTGATCTCGTTGTCGCACGTCCGCGTCCATCATGCCAGAAGCGGCGCGAAAAGACACCCGCCGCGGAGCGTCGCTCCCGGCGGGTGCGGGTGGGAGTGGAGGTGGGCGCCGTGACGCCGGACGAAGACGCGCCGGGCTACGACGAGGTGCTCGAGGTCTGCTGGCTGCTCTGGCTCGACGAGGTGCCGCTCAGGTCTTGCAGCGTGTCTTCCACCTTCTGCTCGGCCTTGTTCACGGCCTGCGAGGCCATCTGCTCGGCCCGGCCGGTCACCTTGTCGCTGGTAGCCCCCATCAGCTCGTCCTCCTGACGGGTCTCCGGCAGGGCCAGACCGGCCGCGAGCCCCAGACCGAAGGCAACCGCGCCCACGGCCAGCGGGTTCTGCCGCATGGTGTGCTGGAATTGCGACTCGAGCTGCTGGGCCTGCATCTGGGCCTGGTCGGTCAACTGGCTGAACTGCTGCTGCACCTGACCAGCCATCTGGCCGGCCTGGTCGCCGAGCTGGCTCATCTTCTGCTGCGCCTGGTCCATCACTCCTTGATCCTGGCCCTGTCCCTGGCTCTGGTACTGCTCGCCGAACTGCATGCCGTACTGGCCGAAACCGGTGCCCTGGCTCGGGGTGGTGAAGGCGCCGTAGCCGCTCGTCTGGTAAGGGTACCGGTAGCCGCCGCTCGACAGCGGACGTGCTTGCCAGGTGCCGCTGAACTGGCGCTGGCTCTCCGACGGCTGCCCGTTGCGCGCCTTGGCGACCAGCCAGCCGATGCCGATGGCGGCCATCGCCGCCGGGATCGGGTTGCTCTTGATCATCTCCCACACCGAGGACCCGGTGTCTTCGACGCTGTTCATCATGTCGCGGGCGGTATTCTCGACGTCATTGACCACAGCCTCTGCCTTTCCTATCGTCGCGTCGCGGATGGCCCCTTTCGCCTCTTGCTTGAGCCGGTCGGGATCGAGCTTGGCCTCGATGGCATCCACGGTGTCGGTCATCCGCGCGCGCGTGTCTTCGATGTCCTGCCGGATCTCGTCCGTGTTCTCGTCACTCACGTCGGTGTCGAGCCCGAGATCCGGCCGATCGTCGCGTTCGTAGCCGGTCATGCCTGCTCCTTCAACCATCGGCTGTCCTCCTTCAGGCTCTCCACGGTCTCCTGTGGGGTCGGGTCGACCCGGCTGAAGGCGGTCCAGTACTTCTTGGCCAGGTAGCCGCCGATGGCGATGACCACCACCCCGACGATCAGGGCCGACAGCCAGTACGGCAGGACGAGTCCGATCAAGAGCACCAGGAAGGCCAGGAGGACGAGGAAGCCGGCATAGGCGACCGCGCCGCCCGCCGCCACCAGCGCCAGGTCGTGCCCGACGCTGCTGACCTTCTCGCTCATCTCGGTCTTGGCCAGGGCGAACTCCTGGCGGGTCAGGGTGCTCAATTCCCGCGTCAGCTCGGAGATGAGTTCGCCGAGCGAGCGCTCATCTCTACTTTGTTGCATGCCCGCGCTCCTCCCGCTCACCCGGCAGGCGGGTCGAGGCGCCGCCCTCCGGGCTGGTCACGTTCGGATACCGCCCCATGTCGTCGCCGGCGCTCTCGTGGCTGACGCCCGAGCCGGTCGTCACCGTGCCCCGGTTGAAGCCGGTGCTGGTGCCGCCGTAGGACGGGCTCCGCCCGAAGGTGGATTCGGCGCCCGTGCTGGAGCCGGAGCCGGTCGGCGTACCGAAGCCGCTGGGGTAGGGCTGGCTGCCGGCGTAGTGCACGCCGGGGTAGTTGAGCGGGCCGTAGTTCCGGCCAGCGAAGCGGTTCTGCGGCTGGTTGGTGCGGCCCCAGTGGGCGTTCTCCGGGCGCGAAGCCTTGAGGAAGCGGGCCGCCACCGCGCCGAGAGCGAAGGCGCCGCCCAGAAAGAGGTAGGGCTGGTTGCGCGCGAAGTCCTCGACCTGGTCGATGACCCGGTGCAGGTTCTCTTGCTGCAGGAAGCCGGAGAGGTCGTTGACCTGATCGGCGGCCATGTCGGCCAACTGCGCCATGGTGTCCTGCTTCTGCCCGCGCATCTGATCGGCGGCCTGATGCAGCGCGCTGGAGACGCTGCCGAGGCCCTGGCGCGCCTGCTGCTTCTGCGCGTGAAACTGCTGCTGGGCGGTCTGCTGCGCGGTGTCGGCCACCTCGCCGGCGTTCTGCTTGACCTGGTTCTTCAGCTGGTCCGCCTGCTGCGTCTTGCTGGTGGTCTTGGACTGGTCGCCGCTGGCGGTCGTGCCCGAGGTCTTGCGCCCGGCGTTGCCTTCCTGTCGATCCATTCCACTCGTCCTTCCGCGATGCGATCGTCCGTTGCCGGCAAGAACCACGCTCCCGAGGATAGCTAGCCGGCCGCAACCCTAACGCATTGCATGTGCCGCGAGGACACGCGCAGATTTTGGCTGACGACGAGTGATTCGCGGGGTGCGAGACGCGTGGGAGTGGCGGTGGCTAAGGCGGAGGATGAAACGTGGGGCACGACAGATCCCTCGACTGCGCTCGGGATGAGCGGGGAAGGGAGTGGCCTAGCGGACGACACTGATCATCGTCGTCCGCCCCTCTCTCTCCCTGTCATGCCGAGCGCAGTCGAGGGATCCGTGCGGACACGGCACCCAACGTCGTCGCTGGGCAGCGCGCCTCGGCCGCATCAGGGCTCCGTCCGCCGCCACTCGCCGGAGCGGCCGCCGCGCTTCTCCTCCAGCCGGATATCGGCGATCACCATGCCCCGGTCGACCGCCTTGACCATGTCGTAGACCGTCAAGGCGGCCACGCTGACCCCGGTCAGCGCCTCCATCTCGACCCCGGTCTGGCCGCGCGTCTCGACCCGCACCGCGATCCCCAGCGCGCTCCGCTCCAGCTCGGGCTCGAACTCGACCGTGACCGAGGTCAGGAGCAACTGGTGGCACATCGGGATCAGGCTGGCGGTCTGCTTGGCGCCCATGATCGCGGCGACCCGCGCCACGCCGAGCACGTCGCCCTTCTCGGCGCGGCCCTCCAGGATCAGCCGCAGCGTCTCGGAGCGCATGCGCACCTCGCCGCGCGCCAGCGCCACCCGGTGCGTCTCCGGCTTGGCGCCGACATCGACCATGCGCGCCCGCCCCTGCTCGTCGAAATGCGTCAACTCGCTCACGCCGTCCTCCTTACGAAGCGCCCGGCTCGCCGAGCGCCGCCCGCTCGCTCTCGTGCTCAGCCTCACCCCCACCTCCGGCGTGCGTGGCCTGCACCGGCGCCAGGCCGCGCCCACCCCGCCCACTGTTGGTCAGCACGACCCCGGTCAGGATCGTCAGCCCACCCAGCAGCAGGAAGATGGTGATCCGCTCGCCGAGGAAGACCCAGGCGCCCAGCACCCCGAAGACCGGCACCAGGTAGTTGTAGACCGCCAGCTGCGTCGGCGAGAGGACGCGCAGCCCGCGATACCAGATGGTGTAGGCCACCACCAGCGCCAACCCCGCCGTCTCCAGCGTGGCCAGCCAGTCGAGCGCGCCGAAGTGCGCCACCTGCCCGACGATGCGGTGCTCGACCAGCAGCACCGGCAGCAGAGGCAGCGTGCCGATGAGCACCACGATGCCCGCGAACTGGGTCGGCGGGCAGCGCGCCAGGAAGGGCTTGCTGAAGACGGTGTAGAGCGCCCAGGCGCTCGGACCCAGCAGCATCACCAGCACGCCCAGGGCGTTGTGCAGGTCGAAGTGGGCCTCGGGGCCGCCGTAGAGGAGCACGAGCAGGACGCCGGCGAAGGCGACCGCGATCCCCAGCAGCTTGCGCCGGGTCAGCGGCTCGCCGAGCAGGCCACGCGCCAGCAGCGCGGTGAAGACCGGGTTGGTGGTGACGATCAGGCTGGCCAGCGCCGCCGGGATCATGCGCGTGCCGAAGGCCACTCCGGTCGTGTTGATCGTGATGCCGAGCACGCCGATCACCGCCAGACGGCGCCACTCGGCGCGACTGAAGCGCGGCAGGCTGCCGGCGCTGGCCAGCAGCACCACAGCGAAGCAGAGGCTGGCCAGCGTCAGCCGCAGCAGCACGACCTCCAGCGGGTCGAGCGTGCGCAGGAGTTGCTTGATGGCGACGAAGTTCGAGCCCCACATCGCGGCCATCGCCAGGAGCGAGAGGTGGACCAAAAGCGGCGTGCGGCGGCCGATGACGGGGTCCCTTCGCGCACGGATGGATCAACACCAGCACGGGCACAGGCTGGCAATTGTACGCGAGGGTGCGAGCGACGACCGCCGACGCGAGCCGAGGGCGCGGGAGACTCATCTGGCTCGCCGCGCGGCGGCTACTTCGTCTTCAGGAAGAGCGCCAGCTCGCTGCGCGTGCCGGCACCATCCGGCGCGATGACGTAGGCGGCCGAGTTGAGCGCGGTCAGCGCCGGGTTGTCGGCCTCGGAGGTGCGCTCCGCCAGCAGGGGCACGATCCGGTTGAGCGCGACGTAGCCGGCGTAGCTGGCATCGGCGGGCATCCCCGCCATCGCCTGGCGGTAGGCCGGGTCGCCGGCCAGCGCGCCGTCCGCCGGGGGCGCGCCGTAGGCGATGGAGAAGCGCATGAGGTCACCCTTGAGCGTGAGGTCGAGCGTCGAGCCGTCCTGACTGAGCTGGTAGCCGTCCGGCTGGCCTTGCAGCGGAATCTCGAACTGCGTTTGCGCCACGATGGCGGCCTGGTCGAGCGTCTGCTGCACCGCTTTGGCATCGTCCACCCGACTCAGGAACTGGACGCTCCAGGACTCGCCGCCCTGGTTGCCGGCCTGAACGGCCAGCGCGTAGCGCCCGGTCAGGTGGGCCAGCAGGCCGTGCTCCAGGTCGATACCGAAGAGATTGGCGGGATCGTACGCCCCGAAGGTCGTGGGGTCGTGCTGGGCGGCCTCCTGCCGCAGCGGCTCGATCAGCGGCTGCCAGATGGAGTGGTAGAGGTCGGCGCTGGTGGCGTAGAAGAGGGTCGCGGCCGGCACCGAGCCGGCGAGGTCGTCGCCGCTGGCGGGCGCCGGGAAGCTCGCGGGGCGTCCCTCGGTGAGCACCACGGCGCGCAGCGCGTCGTCCTCGGCCTTGATGGTGATGGTCGCCGTGCCGATCGCCTGGTAGTCCCGCCAGGGGCTCACATTGATGCCGGCTGCTCCAAACACGGAGCTATCGGCTCGATCGCCCAGTGTTTTGGCGACGGCCGGGGTATCGACCCAGCCGAAGATCAGCGGGTCGGCGGCGGCGTGCTCGGCGGCGGTCTGGAAGCGCGGCTGGCCGGCGAGCGTGGCGCCGTCGAGGCGCGCGTCGATCACCGCGTCGAACGCCTGAGCGCGGCTGGCCAGCACCAGAGCGTGGTCGACGACCCCCGCGGCCTCGCCCCGCTCGTTGACCTGGTAGCTGATGCCGCGGTGGCTGGCGTCGCGGAGGGTGCCGTCGCCCAGGAGCGGCGCGATCGCCAGCCGCGCCTTGCCCGCGTCGGAGAAGAGCACGATCGCCGCGCCGTCGACCTGCTGCCCGTCCGGCCAGGCGGCCAGGCCGACCTCGCCGCCGATGGCCGGCTTGACCAGCGACTCCCAGGCGTCCGGCGTGCTGGAGTCGTTCAGGTTCTCGTCCGGCAGGTTCGCCAGCACGTCGTCGATGCCGGCGCGCCGGGCCAGCATCCAGGCATCGACCCAGGCGTGACTGGTGGGGTCGGTGTTGAGCGCCACGTAGGCCAGCGCGCCGGAGGGCACGTAGGCGGCCGTGGCGCGGTCGGCGTGGGCGAAGAGGAAGTGATAGGCGGCATAGACACCGCCCGCGGCCAGCGCCAGCAGCAGCGCGCCGGCCAGCGCCGCCAGCCGGACGCGGCGCCACGAGCGGGGCGGCGTCGGCGGTGGCCACTCCAGCGACGAGTTGCCACCCGGAGCGGCGGCCGGCGCCAGCCGGCGCAGCGCCCCGCCGGCCGGCGCCGACCACTGGCCCGGCCGGTTGCCGCCGGTATCGCCCGCCTCAGACGACATCACGCGCCCCCAGCCCTCTCACCCCAACGCCGTCACTCCTGGACCGTGCACCTCCGGCCCGGCGTCGCGCACGCCGGGGCCACCCTCGGGCGGCAGACAGTCGCAATCTTTGTGAGGTCCAGCATAGCAGGCGCATGGTGGGAGCCAGCAGAGCGGTGAGTACTGACCCCGGCCGGGCGGTGAGCACCGGCGGCGGCCGGCGCGCTAGGTCCGCCCCAGCGAGCCGAGGGCGAAGCGCGCCCGGCCGAGGAGGGTGCCGTGGGGGCCGTTGGGCGGCGGCTGGCGCAGCACGCGCACGCGCCCGGCCTGGCGGTAAACCCGGTAGCGCGTGCGCTCGCCGTCGCGCCAGGCGCGGAGGTTGAGGCGCGCGTTGCCGACGCGGATGCCGCGCAGCTCCAGCTCGGGGAGCCACGCGGGCAGGGCCGGGTCGACCAGCAGCAGGCCGAGCGGCGCGGCGGGCCGCAGCCCGAGCAGCGCCTGGATGGTCAGCACCACGCTGCTGCCCGACCAGCCCTGCGGCTGGTTGCTTTCTGGGTAGATGCCGGGGTGCGGGTGCGCGGCGTCGCGCGGCACGCCGCCCAGCACCTCCGGCAGCTGGTTGGCGTTGAAGAGGTCGGCGGCGGCGAAGAGCCCCTCGGCCAGCCGGTGCAGCTCATGGAAGCAGCCGTAGCGGGCGAAGCCGAGCGCGGCGGTGCCGGTGTCGACCGGCCAGACCGAGCCGAGGTGGTAGCTGAAGGGGTTGTAGGCGGGATGCTCGCTGGAGAGGGTGCGGATGCCCCAGCCGCTGAAGAGGTCGGGCTGCATCAGCCGCCGCACCACGCGCCGGCCGCGCGCCGGCGGCACGATGCCGGTGACCAGCAACTGACTCGGGTTGGAGGCGATGGAGCGCACCTGGCGCTTGTCGGGATCGAGCGCCATGGCGTAGAAGCCCTCGTCCTCCATCCAGAAGGCGTCGTTGAAGCGACGCTTGAGCCGGGCGGCCTGGCGCCAGAGCTCGACGGCGTAGGCCTCGTCGCCGGCGGCGGCGAAGACGAAGGCCAACTGCTGCAGGCCGGCGTACCAGTAGCCCTGGATCTCGCAGGTGGCGATCGGATCGGACACGATGCCGCCGTCGGGGTAGACGATGGCGTTCCAGGAGTCCTTCCAGCCCTGGTTCGTCAGCCCGCCGGATGAGCGGGTGACGTACTCCAGCAAGCCGTCGCCGTCGCGGTCGCCGTAGCGGTCGAGCCACTGGAGCGTGGCGCGCGCCGCCGGCAGGAGCCGGCGCACCTCCGCCAGATCGTTGGTCCAGAGCAAGTACTGGCCGAGCATGGCGATGAAGTCGGGCGGGGTGGCGTAGTCGCCGTAGTAGGCGGAGAAGGGGTTGTAGCCGAGCGCCGAGAGGGGGCCGTTGCGCGCCTGGTGCAAGAGCTTCCCCGGCTCCTCGTCGCGCCAGTCGTCGATCACCGTGCCCTGCCAGGCGGCGTTCATGCGCAGCGCGCCGCGCAAGAGCAGCGGCAGCGCCAGCGCCGCCTGCCAGCCGATCGTCAGCGTATCGCGCCCGAAGAGCTGCTGGTACATCGGCAGGCCGGCAATCGCGGCGGCCGGGCCGGACTCGACCCCGAGCGGCGACGCGGCCAGGTCCCGCGTCGCCGTCTCCCAGGTGCGCACCACGCCGGCGTTCGACGCGATCAGGCGCGGGATGTTCCGCGACAGCTCCCGGCGCAGGTGATCGAGCGGGCTAACGGCCTGGCCGAAGCGGCGCGGCGGCGGGACGTGGCGCCGGCCGTCGAAGATCGGCTCGACCGAGAGGGTGATCGCCAGCGGCTGCCGGGGCTCCAGCGTCAGCGCCGCGACGAAGGCTGCGCGCGCTTGATCCCAGGTGAAGCCATCCGGCGCCGCGACGACGCGCACGGCCACGGCCCGGTCGAGCTTCGGGTGCTGGTAGCGGAAGCAGAGTTCGCGACGGGCAGCGTCCCAGCTCGTCTCGACCGGGCCGGTCTGCTGGCGCGTACCCGACTCGGCCTCGGTGAGGTCGGCGAAGTCGGCCGCCAGCTCCAGCGCCAGCTCGAAGCGCAGCGGTCCGGCGCGGTGGAAGCTCTCGATGGTGAGCTCCTGGCGCAGCCCATCCTCCACGAAGCGCCGCAGCGTCAGCAGGATCGAGCGCGGCGGGATGCTCCCGCTCTCGGGCACCTCGGCGTAGGCCAGGAAGCCGCTGCCGTCGACCGGGCTGGCGACGAAGGGGATCAACGGCTGGCCGTCGGCAAGCAGGCGGTCGCGGCAGAGGAGGCGGGTGTTCTCGAAGTAGAAACCCTCGGGGTCGTCGCGCACCACGCCGAAGACATCGCTGATCAGCAGCGAGCGCCCGCCGTAGGTGAAGCGGTGGTTGGCGCGAGCGCGCAGCTCGGCGCGTGGCGCCATGCGCGGGGCCATCAGCCGCGCCCGCCCCAGCGCGCCAGCGCCAGCAGGCCGAGGAGCGCGCCGCCGGCCGCGATCCCCAGCCGGCGCGGGTGCAGCCAGAGGGCCCGGGTGGCGAGGCTGGTGGAGAACGATCGCTCGCCCCAGACGCCGGTGGCCGAGCCGGTGCCGGCAGGGGGCGCGAAGAGGTTGTCACGCCCGTTGTCCGGCCGGTCCGAGCGCTGTAGGCGGAAGAAGAGGCCGCCGGCCAGCATGATCCGGTCGATCAGCCCCGGCGCCAGCGCCTCGGCCACGGGCAGGAGCCGACCGGCGCCGCCGGCGTAGACGTCGCGACGCGGGTGCTCCAGCGCGTAGACGATGGCCTGGGCGACCACGCGCGGCTCGTAGATAGGTGGGATCGGGCGCGGCAGCGAGCCGAGCTTCGAGCGCGCGTGCGTGAAGAAGGGCGTGTTGATCGAAGCCGGCAGGACCAGCGTGACGGTGATGCCGGGCTGCGCGTGCGCCAGCTCGACCCGCAGCGCCTCGGTGAAGCCCTTGATGCCGTGCTTGGTGGCCGAGTAGACCGCCATCAGCGGCACGCCGCGCACGCCCACCTGCGAGGAGACGTTGACGAGCATCCCCTGGCCCTGGCGGGTCAGCTCCGGCAGCGCCGCCATGCTACCGTAGATCTGGCCGAGCAGATTGACCTGCACCATGCGCGCGGCCTCAGCCGGCGTGGTCTCGGCCACGGTGGCGAACTCCGCCACCGCCGCGTCGTTGATCCAACTGTCGATGCGCCCGAAGCGCGCCACCGCCTGCCGTGCCAGGTCTTCCACCTGCGGCCAGTCGGAGACGTCGGTGACCACCGGCAGCGCCGTGCCGCCCAGCCGCTCGACCTCGCGCCGCACCTCCTCCAGCGCCTCGGCGTTGCGCGCCGCCAGCACCAGTGCGGCGTGGCGCGTGGCCAGCTCCAGCGCCGTCTCGCGCCCGATGCCCGAGGACGCCCCGGTGATGACCACGACCTGCTCGGCCAGCGGCTTCGGCATGATGCGCTCCTCCTCACGTCCTCACGCTCGCCACCACCGCGGTAGGTCGCACAGGGAGTGCCAACCGACCAGCACAAGCCTAAGCCGCCAGGCTACGTAATCGTCACGCCTGAACTTGCGTAATTTCACGGATGTCCGGCGCTCGGATTCGGAGAATACTATGCCCACCGCAGACCTAGGAACCGGCCGGCACCGGCATTCCGGAGAAGGGAGATGAAGTGGACGAGCCATTCGCCATCGCCGCGACCGAGGCCGTGATCATCGCCGAGCAAGCGCGCAAGGTCCGGGCGCTCTACCCCGAGCTCTTCGCCGTGCTCGACCAG
>DASSHC010000364.1:0-12694 GCA_035693105.1 Thermomicrobiaceae bacterium
GAGGGATTGTCCAGCGGGGATCGTGAGACTCCAACTGAGTCCAGCGCCATTGTCAAGCTCGGTCGTGCAGGCACAGCTGTCGGTGAAGGCTGCGTGTGTCGCAATTGCAGCCCAAATATCATCATACTCCCCCTCGCCGGCGTGGCTCCCTACGGTGACGGGCACCCAGGCTTCGATGCGGCCGGCGGGACTGTTGTTTGGGTTGGACGAGCAGCCAACCGTGCCGTTACTGAGGAAGCCGTAACCGTAATCGGAGCCCGCCAAAACACAATCACCAGCCCGGTAGATGACCACGCTCTGGCTTGCACTGCCCTCGTTGGCGAGTGCGACATCGGACTGGTAGGAATCACTTCCCACTACGTAGGAATCGGTCTCGCTGAGCGTAATACCCGTCGTCCCCACAGCAACAACCGTTGTGACGCGATAGGGGTTGATGTTTGTCCCGCTTCCCGTCACGCTGGACTGGCTGACCGGCGAGAACGGCGTGTATGTGCCCAAGTTCTGCGTGGCCGAGTTACCGTGGTCCTGGAAGTCGGGCGCGTAAAGCGTGCCCTACACTACGAGGAACGTGCCGCAATCCCCTGGCGCTAACGCTGGAAAAAACTCGAAACCGCCATCTCGGGCATAGGCGACCTGGCAACTGAGGTCGTTGCCAAGCACGATCTGGGTGAGCGGGCCGGCGGATGAGATCGTCTGAGCCGGGAAGGAGACCGCGGGCGTGACGCCGTCTGGCTGTTGATGCGGCTGCCACTTGCTGGGTGTGCTGGTCGGCGTGCCGAACGACTCGCCCGACGCAGGCGTGTGCGACGAAGGGGTCATTGCCGATAAGGCCGCAGTTGCCCGTGTGGTTGGTCCAATGGGACGCGCTGCGGCTGCCGCCACGGGCAGTAGCTGGAGAGGCACCGACCCGAGGAGCAGGGTCAAGATGAGTACGCCGTAGACCCAGTGCCCTTGCCGCGCGGACCGCTTCATCGATGCTTTCCTTAGATTAGCTGCCTCACCTCGGATCGGCAAGCACACCAACGCGACGGGGTGCGCGTGGATTTAGTTAGGAAAGGCGATACCCTCACGGTGCTGAAGTGAGCGGCGGTGGCGCCGCGGCACAACCGGGAGGGTATCGCCATGGAGGATAGCACGGCACAACGGCTGATCGAGCGGACGCTGGCGGGGATGCAGGAGGAGTTGCGGGCGGTGGTGTGCTGGCTGGTGGAGCAGCGCGAGGCCGATCTGCGGACGCTGGAGGGTGGGATGCTGGAGCGGGGGCAGCGCCTGGTGACGCGGACGCTGGAAGCGGTGCTGGCCACGAGCCCGACCGCCGTCTCGCGGGAGACGTTGCCCTGTCCGACCTGCCAGCAGCCCTTGGTCGATCTGGGTCCACGCCCCAAGACCGTGCACCTGACCTGTGGCGACCTCGTGCTGCGGCGCGCCTGCCGCTACTGCCCCCACTGTCAGCAGGTGCAGGCGGCGCTCGATGCCCAGCTCGGCATTGATCAGAGCGGTCGGTCGCCCCGGCTGGTCGAGGTGCTGGCTTTGTTGGGGACGGAGTTGCCCTTCGCCCCGGCGGCCACCCGCCTGGCACGGCTCTGCGGTCTCCTGGTGAGTCCGAGTCAGGTGCAGCACGTGACCGAAGGGGTGGGGCGGACCTGGGACGCGGAAGAGGCGGCCAGGGTGGCGCGGGCCTGGCAGACCGGGGACCTGCCGGCGGTCGAGCAGCAGGCGCCGTGGTTGCTGGTGACCCTCGATGGGGTCATGGTGGCGGAGCAGGACGGCTACCATGAAGTGCGCTGCGGGGCGCTTGCCGGCGCGGAGCCGCCCGCGGTGGACCGGAGCGAGCCAGCCGTGACCCCCTGGCGCTATGTGGTGACGCCCGCCGACGTGACGACGTTTGGGCAACGGGTCGCACTGGAAGCCGGCCGGCAGGGGCTGGCCACGGCGACGCAGGTGCTGGTGCTCGGCGATGGGGCGCACTGGATTTGGAACCTGGCCGAGGAGCACTTCCCCCAGGCCGTCCAGATCCTCGATCTCTGGCACGCCACCGAGCATCTGTGGGCCGCCGGCCGGGCGCGCTTTGGCGAGGGAGATCCGCGGGTGGCGGACTGGGTGGCGGGCACCAAAGACCGGCTGCTGGCCGGGGAGGTCCCGGCCCTGCTCGGGGAGTGGGCGGCGGTCACGCCCCGCGATCCGACGGCCTGGGCCACCGAGCTGACCTACTTCACCAATCAAGCCCAACGCATGGCCTACGACCAGTATCACGCGGCGGGCTATCCCCTCGGCAGTGGCGCCGTCGAGAGCGCCAATCGCCATGTGGTCGGGGTGCGGGTCAAGCAAGCCGGGATGCGCTGGAGCGAGGCCGGCATCACCGGCGTCTTGGCCCTCCGGGCGATGCTCCGCTCCGACCGTTGGGACGCCTGGTGGGATACCCATTCCCTCCCGGTCCCCCTGGCCGCCTAATAATTGTCACACGCACCCCGTGTTGTCCCTGCTGCGTGCCACATGAAGCTGATGAGAGATTCTTCGCTGTGGCTCAGAATGACAGGGGAAGCGGCTGTCTTCTTCCTGTCATCCTGAGGCCGGAGCCGAAGGATCTCTCATCAGCTTCATGAGGCAGTGTTCGGCTCGACCTGCGCAACGGTATTGGTTCATGCGTGGCCCAGCGCTAACGGCGCGCGGCGCGGGGGTCGGCCTCTTCGAGCAGCGGCTGCAGCACGATCATCATGCGGGCCAGGCGTGCGGCCACCTGGTGCGTCAGGCTGTCCGTCAGCGGCTGGTAGGGGAGAAGCTGGTAGGGGTAGCCTGAGGAGTTGGTCCAGCGCTGGCTCGGGGTAGGTTTGAAACCTACCCCTCCAGACGGACCCAACTCGTGCTTCAGCTCCACGATGTGGCGGTTGTTTCAATCCTCACCCTGGTCAGGGCCAGGGTGCGACGTGTGGCCCGATCATGACGGGGCCGTCGCGGGCGTTGACCCAGTTCTCGCGCCGCGTCAGCCGCTCGCCGGTCTCCGTCGTCGCCATCGCCTTCGCCCCCGGCCTACAGCCGCACCGGCTCGATCCCCAGATCGGCCAGCAGCTCGGCAGCTTGCTGGAAGCCGGCGGCGACCTCCTGGGGAGTGTGCGAGTCGCTGTCGACCGTGATCGGGATGCCCAGCGCCTGGCAGCGCGCCAGGATGGTGGGCGAGGGATAGGGCTCACCGAGCCCCTTGCGCCAGCCGGCGGTATTGAGTTCCACGATGTGGCCTGAAGCGGCGATGGCCCGCAGCGCGCCCTCGACGGCGTCCCGGTACCAGGGCTCGTCGCCGCGAAAGTACTGCTGCCCGGCGTTCCAGCGCTTGATCACGTCCAGATGGCCGACGACGCGCACGCCGGAGATGGTGAGCACGCCGGGCAGGCGACGATAGTAGTCAGTCACCATGGCGCCGATGTCGTCGCCGTAGTCGGCGTGCAGGATGGCGCGGAACTCGGCCTCGGTGCCGTCGAAGGCGCGCGGCGGCCAGCCGTCGCCCAGGAAATGGACCGAACCGACGTAGTAGTCGAAGCCGAGCGGGTGGACCTGGCGCCGCTGAAACTCGGCCACCTCGTCGCCGGGGATGTAGTCGATCTCGCTGCCGAGCAGCACCTGGATGCGTCCGGCGTAGCGCTCCTGGAGCCGGCGCACCTCAGCCACGTAGCCGGCCAGCCGCTCCAGCGGCATGTTCCACTCCGTGCTGAATGGCAGCGGGGCGTGGCTGGAGATGCCGACCGTATCGAGGCCGGCGGCGATGGCCTCCTCGATCACCTCGGCGATCTCGCCGTGGCCATCGCAGTAGCGGCTATGGGTGTGGTAGCTGGTCGTGCTCGGCTGGCTCATCTCACCTTCCCCTTCAACCGCCCAGCAGGATCGGCCGCCGCCGGGCGAGCGTGATGCGGGTGCGCGCGCCGCTCGCGCTGGTGTCCGCGCTGCCCAGGATACGTCGCTGCGGCGGGGTGGCGGCGGCGGCCAGCAGGTCGAGCGTAGCGCGGTTGGCGGTCAGGTGGGCGGTGGCAGTGCGGCGCAGCATCGGGCCGCGCACCGTCTCGTCGGCCACCTCGGTTACCCAGTCGGCCACCGTCAGCTGGGGGAAGCGCGCGGCGAAATTGCGCCCACCCCGGCCCCGGTGGCCGGAGGCCGGGCCGAAGTGGAAGATCATCTCGCGGTGCGTCTCGGCCGGGAAGCGCTCCGGCAGGCGGCGGGCGCCCCAGGTCTGGTAGCGCTCGCGGAAGCGGCGGTTCCAGGCCAGCAGCTCGGCGTCGGCGGCCACCGCCTCGGCGACCGCGTTGCGCAGGGCGAAGGCGGCCTGGCGGTGGGCCGGCTGCTCTTCCAGGTAGTGGATGATGCCGTAGATCAGCGCCTGCACCTGCCAGTAGCTGACGCCGAAGCGCGGCGGCGAGCCGAAGCCGGCGTAGAGCTGCGCCCACTCGTGCGAGGGCACGCCGTGGTTGTCGACCACGATATCGGGCAGCCAGCGGCGAAAGACCGTGTCGCGCGCGCGCGCCTCGCCGTAGCGCGAGTCGGGGTTGCCGATGTCGGCGGCGAACTCGAAGCCGGTGGCATTGTAGCGCGCCGGGTGATGCTTCCAGCTCGGGTGCTCCTGCTCCAAGCGGTCGTGCAGCGCGGCGCCGTCGGGATTGGCCAGCGGCAGCACGACCACGTTGACCCGGCTGAGCAGCCAGCGCCACTCCGGCAGGCGCACCAGCCGCTCGGCCAGCAGCAGCGCGGCGGTGGTGCTGGCCACCTCGTTGGCGTGGTGGCGCGCGACGATCATCAGCGTCGGCTTGAGCAGTGAGAGCTTGCGCGGCGACCAGAGGCTGGCGGCGCTGGGCGCGGTCAGTTCCAGCAGCGGCAGCGGCCGGGCGCCGTAGGACCACTCCAGCGCCGGGGTGTAGCGCGCCTCGGGCGCCGCCGCCAGCCGGGCCAACTGGCGGCCCAGCCGCTCGGCGTTCATGATCTCGCCCTCCGGCGTGGCCCGCTCGGCGGGCTCCGCCGCGGGCGCCTCCGGCGCGGCGGGCCAGGCGAGCGCGAATTCTTCGCCACCGGCGATAACGTTCAGCGACGGCGCGCCGCCAGCAGGAAAGAGCGCGGCCAGGGCAGCCAGCCGCGCCTGCCCCGCCGCGTCGAGGTCAAACGCGAGGCGAAGGTGGGGCGTACCGGCCTGATCGAGCGCGATGCCCGTGACGGCGCCCTCGGGCGGGAGCTGGTCCGCGATCGCGCCCAGCGGCTCGACCGCGCCGTCCAGCTCCAGTTCGGCCACGGCGCGCGGGCGGGCGCGCAACGTGATGCGCGCGGCCGGCGCCTTGCCGGGACGCAGGTGGACGAAGGGGAGGACCGCGCCCGGCGCGGCAAAGCGCTCGCCGCTCACCTCCTGCCCCAGCGTCTCGATCAGATCGAGCGTATTGAAGTAGATGTCCTCGTGCAGCGCCTCGGCGGCCGAGCGCCGCTCCTCGCGCACCCCGAAGGGCTCGTCGGTGGCGCTGAGCGAGAGGTCCACGCGCAGCTCGTCGAAGAAGGGTTGATCGACGGCGCGCGGCTCGCCGCCGGCCGACTCCAGGATGAAGCGCGCCACCCGCGGCAGCAGCTCGTCCTGGTAGTAGCTCCAGAAGAGATCGAGGTCGGTGGGCAGCGGCTCGCGCAGCTCGCGATCCGGCTGGCGCGCGATCAGCCCGCCACTCACCAGGTGGACCGTCCCGGCCGCCGGGTACATGCCCAGGTAGGGCCGCCGCTCGGTGAGCGGCGAGAACGTCTCCTGTGTAATTTGCCGGCCCTCGGCATCGTAGGCTTCGACGGCGTAGAGCGCCTCGCCCTCCCACTCTTCCAGCGCGACCCGCTCCAGGGGCAACCCCAGCGCCCCGGCCAGCAACTCGTCCGCCGGGAAGAGCTCCTGCAACCAGCGGATGCGCAGGTCGAGCGGCGCCGGCTCGCCGGGCGCTGGCTCCAGCGGCCGGTAGCGGATGACCAGGCGCTCCAGCCCGTCGAGCGCCCGCAGCCGCGGCAGCACGTCTTCCAGCAGCCAGCTCAGGCCCGCCTTAAAGGCGTCAAGAACCACCACGCGCGTCCGCTGCGGTGCGAAGCCGGCCTGTGCCAGCAGCCGCTCCACCTGCTCGCGCAACCGGGCACGCACCGGCGCCGGCTCCGAGACCAGCACGGTCAGCTCCAGCGGCAGCGCCGGGCTCAGCCCCGGCAACAGGCGCTCGCGCAGCGCCTCCAGCGCGCGCTCGACCTCCCAGCGCGCCGACCACTCCTCAGCGAAGACCGTCAGACTGGAGCCGGGACCGCGCACGGCGAGATCCCCGCCGGCCCCCCGCGCCACCGCCGAGAGGCGGCGCTGCTCGTCCGCGTCGCCAGCGAGCAGCCGCACCACCGCGCCCTCCGGGAGCGGACCGCGCTCCAGCAGCGCCGCGCGCAGAGCGGCGGCGCGCCCCTCCGCAGTCCAGCCGGCCAGGCCGCGACGCAGCCAGGCGACGGCCTCGGCGGCGTCCAGGTGCCCTTCGACCGGCGCGGGCCAGTCGTGCGCCAGGCGTTCAACTAGCGCGGCGGCCGACTGCGGGTCGCCGCGCAGCACGAGCCCGGCCCCGACCTCGCCGGGCGCCACCGCCAGCTCACCCCCCTGCCGTGCCGGGTCAAGTTCGATTGCCAGCGGCACCGAGCCGGCTGCTGGAGAGCCGGACATGGCCAGCGGGAAGTCGATGCCGCCGCTCTCCATGCCAAGCCGCGCGCAGAAGTCGACCAGCGCCGCGCCGAGCGGGGGCGGCAGCGCGGACGGCACGATCACGCAGAGGCGCGTGCCGTCGGGCGCGCCGTCGCCGTCGCGATCGGCCAGCAGGCCGCTCGTCTCGAAGAGGTCGCGCAGGTCGAGGCGGCGAACCGGCTCCTCCGGCGCGGCCCCCAGCGCGCCGCGATCGGCCTGCCCGGCACGCGCCAACGCCTCGATCGCGCGCGCGCCTTCGGCGACCACTGCCTCCCGCCCCCCGTAGCCGCCGGGCACGATTCGCGGCTCGGCGGCCTCGCCGCGGCGCACCACGATCGCGAGCTGGTCCTCCCCCGGCTCGTCCACCACCAGCGGCGGCGAGAAGCCGGCCGTCTCCAGCCCCAGCCGCGCTGCCAGATTCAGCAGCGCGCACCAGGACGCGGCGTCGGGTTCATCCGCCAGGACAATGCGGGCGCGCAGGGAGTCCGGGTAGCCATCGCCGTTGGCATCGCCAGGCAGGCCCCCCAGCGCGTACAGCTCGTCGATCGCGACGGGCGGGTTCTCGGACAAGACGCCTCCTTCGAGTCCTCACCCCGCACGGAGACCAGCCCCTCTCCGGACGGCTCCGTTCGAGCCAATGCTGGGAGAGGGGGTTAGGGGGTGAGGGCCACCGGCCAGCTCGTCTGCTGCCAGACGATATCGTCGCTGGGGTACCAGCGCTCGCGCACCTGACCCACCAGGTAGAGCGAGCCGGTAACCAGCACCTGATCCTCCGGCCCGGCCTGACGCAGCGCCACTTCGATCGCCTCGCGCGGCTCCAATACCGTTTCCACCGGCTTGCCCAGCTCACGCATCACCTCGCCCAGCGCCTCGGTTGAAGCCGTGGCGCGCTCGATGGTGTGCGGCGCGGTCAGCACGACCACGTCGCACAGCGGCGCGATGATGCGCGCGTTCTGCAGGTAGTCGTGGCCGTCGAGCGCGCCCAGCACCAGCACGCGCCGTCGCGGCGAACCGAGCAGGCCCGCGTTGGCCGCCAGCGAGCGCATCTTATCCGGATTGTGCGCGCCGTCGAGCACCACTTGCGGCCGCTCCTGCACCACCTCGATGCGACCGGGGAAGCGCGTCGCGGCCAGCCCGCGCGCGCTGACGTCGTCGTCGAGCGCCGGCAGGCCGAGCGCGCGCACCGCGCCGATGGCGGCCGCCGCGTTGGCCGCCTGGAAGCTCCCCGGCAGCGGCGCGACGAACTCGCGGCCGGAACGGGCTTCGCGCAGCAGCGTGCCGTGGGCGTCGCCGGCCAGGAAGGTGTAGTCGCGCCCGGGCGCAAGCTCGACGAGCGGAGACCCCTGCTCCGTTGCCTCGCGCCGGATAACTTCCAGCGCCGCCGGGTCGGCCACGGTGGTGACGGCGGGTTTGCCCGGCTTGATGATCCCGGCCTTGTGCCAGGCGATGTCGGGGATGCCGGGGCCAAGCGTGCGCACGTGGTCGAAGCCGACCGAGGTGATCACCGCGACCTCGGAGTTGATCACGTTGGTCAGGTCGAAGCGCCCCCCGGCGCCGACCTCAATCACGGCCCAGTCGAGCCGCTCGCCGGCGAAGGCCAGGAAGGTCAGCGCCACCCAGAACTCGCCGTAGGTGACGCGTTCGCCGCCGCGCGCCTCCCAGCGCCGCGCCGCCTCGGCCAGCTCCGCCACGTAGCCGGCGAAGCGGTCGCCGGCCAGTAGCCGGCCGTCGATGACCAGCTTCTCGGTCTCCACCTGCAGATAGGGCGAGACGTGCAGGCCGGTATGGTAGCCACCCTCGGACAGGATGCCGGCGATGAACGCCGCGGTCGAGCCCTTGCCTGAGGTGCCGGTGACGTGGACCGTGCGGTAGCGCTCCTGGGGGTCGCCGATGTAGGCCAGGAAGCGGCGCAGCCGCGCCAGCCGGGTCCCCTGCCGGGCACGGATCTCCTCCGCCGTGGCGCTGGCCGGCGGGCTGGGCGGCGCCTGGATCAGGCTATTCACGTAGTCGGCCGCCCAGTGGTAGCGCTCGAGCACCGTCTGCCGCGCGCCCATCGTCTCCCCTCATCCCAGCGTCCAGCGACGATCCGTCGCGCCATTGTACCGCCCGGCCGGTCCCTGCTGGCGTGGGCGCGGGTGTGGGCGCGGGTCGCGCGAAAATCTTGACATAAACGCTCGCGCACGGTATACTTAGGGAGCTTTGGAGAGAGGCGGGCGAGCGCGGGGCGTGACCGGCGTCGGGCGCCAGCGGGTACCGCGGGGGCGACTCCGTGGGAGACGCGGCCCTCGCGCCCCACGCTCGTGCGTCCGTTCTTCTCAGCCCAGCGCTCGCGCAACGTCGCGGGGTGGAGCAGTGGCAGCTCGTTGGGCTCATAACCCAAAGGTCGCGGGTTCGAATCCCGCCCCCGCTACCACCAACCGCTCAGGGAGTCCCTGAGCGGTTTTTGTCATGCGCTCTCACATCTCACGCACGTCGGCGGTGTCAGGCGCGCAGATACGTAGCGAACCAGTCGAACATCTGGCGGTAGCAGTCGATCCGGTGCTCACGCTGTCGGAACCCGTGACCCTCGCCGGGATAGACAATATAGCGGTGCGGCAGTCCCTGCTCGCGCATGATGGCCGCGACTTGCTCCGACTCCTCGGTCGGCACGCGCTTGTCCTGGTCCCCGTGCATGATCAAAAGGGGCGTCTTGATCTTGTGCAGGCTATGATACGTGGACGCCCGCTCCATTAGCTCCGGCATCTCCTCCGGGTAGCGCCCCCAGTAGTCGCGTGCGACGAAGACCCGTCCTACACGGTCGCAGTAGTGGTGCGCCGTGACCTTATTCGTATTGCCGTACATGTCGACGGCGGCCGCGAAGAGCTCCGGCGCGGCGACGATCCCGTGCAGTGTCAGATAGCCGCCGTAGCTGCCGCCATAGATGCCGACCCGGCTGATGTACGGTTGCTGCTGCAGCCACTCTCCAGCCGCTACCGCATCGCGCGTCTGCCCACCGCCCCAGTCGCCGTAGGAGAGTGCCGCGAAGTCGCGGCCGTACCCGCTGGAGCCACGATACTCGACCGCCATGACGACGAAGCCCTGCCGCGCGAGCCACTGTTCGACGGGATGCCAGCCGTTGCCGTAGGCGTTGGTGCCACCGCCGTGAACCTGGATCAACCCCGGATAACGCTTCCTCTCATCAAAATCGGATGGCAGGTACAGGTAGCTGTCGCAGTAGAGCCCGTCGAAGGAGCGGTACGGGATACGAAGCGGCGGCGTCAGGTGCATCGGGATGGTCGCAACACAGTCGGTCAATCTCTTGGGCAGCCCTCCAGACAGCGGCACGACGAAGAGGTCGGGCGGCGAGGTCTGCGTGGCCAGGACGTAGGCGAGCAGCTCTCCGTTGGGCGAGACGGAGAAATCGCTCAGGGTGCCGGCGAGGTTGGTGACGGCGGTTCGCGGTCGCCCATCAGCCGGAACCGCGGTCAGATCCTTGTCCCCGTCGTGCAGCGACAGCGCGTAGACCATGCTGCCGTCGGGCGACCAGGCGATTCCGGCACCTTCGAGGCGCCAGGAGTGGCCGCCACCCGGTGTCAGCCGCGCCGGGTCGCCCGGACCGAACGGCACCCTCCAGATATCGGCGTCGTCGCCATACCAGTGTTCCATCACCGTGTTGGCGACGACGGCCAGGGACTCCCCATCAGGCGACCAGGCAGGATCGGTGTTAACCATCAACCCAGTTGTCAGTTGCCGGTGACGCGTCCCGTCAGCCGACACGACCCAGACATCGTCGTTGTTGCGCTCGCCCGAGCGCGAGGAGACGTAGGCGATCCACTGACCGTCCGGCGACCAGCGCGGCGCCCAGCGCGGCTCATCTAGCGGGTTGGTTCCAGCGGTCAGCCGACGCGGTTCTCCGCCGTCGAACGGTACGGTCCAAACATCGAGGCTACCGGCCTCGCCGCTGATGAATGCCACGGTACGACCGTTCGGTGAGAAGGAAGGCGAGCGTGATTCCCAGGCGTCGCCCACCAGGCGACGTTCGTCGCCGGAACCATCAGTCGCGACTAGCCAGATGTCCGAGCCACCGGCGGCATTGCTACGCACCACCGCGATCCAGCGCCCATCCGGCGACCAGGCGGGCCGGCCGCCGACGACCGCACGCTGGCTGAGTAGCGCGCGGCTGCCGTCGGCCAGTAGGCAGCGCTCCAGCCGCCAGCCGGAGCCGGGTTGATCGTGCAAGTAGGCGACGGCGTCACCCTCCGGCGACCAGATCGGAAAGCCGATACTCGGGATATCGACTAGTTGCTCAATGCTCTCCACCGCAACCCTCCATTCCGGCTCGACTGCCTCGTTCCGCGCGCCTTGGGCCTACTCAACACGGCGGCGCAAGAAGCCGTGCACCGCCTGGTTCCAGCCGATCGGATTCTCCGTGGTGGCGCCGTGGTGAGCATTCGGAAGGATGACGTAGTCGGAGAGCTTGAACTGCTGGTGCCACTCGTAGGAGAGTTCGATCGTCTTCTGCGGCTCGTTGCCACCCACGATCACCAGCGCCGGAACGTCCAGCCGTTGCAGTTCCGGGTAGCGCGGGCGCTGATCCCAATCGATCAGGCTACTGAGCATCTTGACGGTGGCCTCGCGACCGCCGAGGTCACGGTTCAACGTGCCCAGGTACTGCCCGGTCGGGCTCTCGCGGAACCCGCTGGCGACGGTCGGCGGTCCTTGCGTCTCCCAGTCGTAGGAACGCGGTTGATAGACCACGACCGGTTCGTTGCGCTGGGCGGCCGCGATCTGCTCCTGCAACCACTCGCGAGCCAGCGTCCAGAAGTAGGGAGTCGTGTGGCCGACGATCAAGGCGCGGGCACGTTCCGGGTAGTCGAGGCCGAACTGGGAGGAGATGATCCCGCCAAGGGAAGCACCTCCCACGATCGCTCGATCGATGCCGAGCGCATCCATCAGATTGCGCACATCGCGTGCGAGATCGGCGACGGTCCATGGGCCGGGCGGGTCATCAGAGCGGCCGGTGCCACGGCGATCGAAGACGATGATCCGGTAATACTGCGAGAAATAGGGCACTTGAAACGGCATCCAGCCCATGTGGCCGTGGCCGTGGAGTAGTAGCGGCGTGCCCTCGCCAGCAGACTCGTAGTAAAGCCGGACGCCTCCGGCGTTCACGTATGGCATGGCTCTCCCCCCTTCCTCATCGTCGTCGCAGACGCGGGTTCAAGACTTCGGTCATGGCCTGGCCGAAGAAGTTGAGCGCGATCACGGTGATCGCGATAAAGATGCTCGGGAAGGTGGCGTACCACCAGGATTGGAGGAACCGGCCGCTGGACTCGGCGTGCGAGAGGATGGTTCCCCACGACCAGTTGGTGGGGTCACCCAGGCCGAGGAATGAGAGCCCCGCTTCGGCGAGAATGGCGGCGCCGGCCACGAACGAGAGATTTATGAAGATCGGCGGAGCGGCGTTGGGCAGGATGTGCCGCAGCAGGATCCGCGGGTGGCGGCAGCCGATCGCCCCCGCCGCCTGGACGAAGTCGGCCTCTCGCAGGCGAATCGCCTCGCTGCGGACGATGCGGGCCGTGCCGGGCCAGGAGAAAAGCCCGATCACCAGCGCGATGGTCGTGCGACTCGGCGGGATGACCGAGGCGAGCAAGATCATAAGCGGCAGCACCGGCAGTGTGAGGAAGACATCGATGATGCCGGTGAAGAGATCGCCGAGCTTCCCACGGAAGTAGCCGGAGACCAGCCCAACCAGGACGCCCAGACCGATGGCGATGATGGTGGCCAAGGCCGCAACGTAGAACGAACTGCGGATACCCCACATCGTCTCGTCGAAGATACTACGGCCGAGCTCGTCGGTGCCGAACCAAAAATACTGATCCGGTGCCCAGTTCACCCAGGCGGGGTTGCCATAGGCACCAGGGTGTGGCGAGATGATCGGAACCAGAATCCCCAGCACAGCAAGCGTAACCAGAATGATCAACCCGACCATGCCCAGCACATCGCGCCGGTAGAGCG
>DASSHC010000365.1:0-11591 GCA_035693105.1 Thermomicrobiaceae bacterium
CAGCATGGCGAAGCGCTCACCGCGCCGCTGTACCAGGCTGTAATCGACGAGTTCCCCGAGCAGCGCTAGGACTTCCTCGGTTCCAGGACACTGATCAACGGCCCCCGCAGCCGCGAGCGTGAACCCGCCACGGAACACGGCCAGGCGACGGAAGAGCCGCTGCGCCCCCGGGGGCAGGAGTTCGTGACTCCACTCCAGCGTGGTTCGAAGCGTCCGCTGTCGAGACGGCAGGTCGCGCGGACCGCGTGTCAGCAGGCCCAGGCGCCGATCCAAGTGGGCAAGCAAGGCTGTGGGCGTCAGTTCTTGCCCACGCGCGGCAGCCAGCTCGATCGCCAGCGGCAAGCCGTCCAGGCGACGGCAGATGTCGACCACGACCGCTTCGTCCGCGGGGGTCAAGACAAGATTGGCCTGCAGTGCCCTGGCTCGTTCCGTAAAGAGGACGACGGCATCGTCCAACTCCAACGGTGGGACGATGACGAGGTGCTCTCCCCGCACATGCAAAGGCGCACGGCTGGTGACGAGCACGGTGAGTTGCGGGCAGGACTCCAGGAGATCCACCACCGTCGCCGCCGCAGGGAGGATCTGTTCGAAGTTATCCAGCACCAGGAGCCGCTGCTGTGCCCCGAGTGCGAGCTTGACCGACTCCAACGACGGGCGGCCACTGCTCTCCTGCAGGCCGAGGGTGTGGAGCAGGGTGTCTGGGAGCAGCTCCGGGTTGCTGAGAGCAGCGAGCGACACGAAGGTCGCACCGTGCGTGTAGGCGGTTTCGAGCGCGTGAGCGAGGTCGATGGCCAGCCGGGTCTTTCCTACGCCGCCAAGACCAGTCAGCGTCAGCAAGCGAAGGTCGTCGCAACGGAGAAGTGCGATACCCTCGGCCATCTCGCGCTCCCGCCCGCGGAGCGGCGTGAGAGGGACGGGCGGATGGGAGGATGGATCGACCGGTGCGCGGCCTACCATGCGATCTTCTGACCGCCGTACCGCTGCTCTGAGCTCCCGGGTCTCGTCGGGGCTGAGGCCCAGTGCCTCGGCGAGTCGGGCCAGCGTCTGAGCGCGAGGGATCCGCCCGTTCCCACGTTCCAGGTCGCTGATCGCCCGCGAGGAGACTGCGGACCGTTTGGCCAGTTCCTGCTGCGTCAGTCCGGCGGCCAAGCGGTACCGTCGTAGGAGATCGCCAACGGTGAGCCTTGTCGTGTCGCTCATCACGAATCCGCCGTACTGCGCGTTGATAGAGATTGAATCTCTGATGTGCCTAGGATAGCATGAGCAATAGCGGTTAGCCAGTGGTGAGCTAACGGTGAGACTACATCTTTGGGAGAAGCGGAATCTCGTGAGTGTGCTTCCCGACGAGGAGGTTCGGCAGGTTCCGCTGACAGTAGGGATAACTACCATGAAGACAGGTATCCATCTGGTCGAGCGCGACGAAGCCTCGCCCTGAGTCGGCATCCAACTGCTGGAAGCGGCGTAAGCCGTTGACAGAGACGACGGCCACGACGGGGTATCACTCTTCCCAGTCATTTAGGACAAATCAGTGGTATCAGGCGATAGCTTGTGATCGCACGGGAGCGTTGCCGCACCATCGCCAGAGGCGTGTGCTGTGCCGAAGTCTTCTCGGTACCGGACGTTTCTGAGACAAGCGAGAGCACCTCTACAGCTGCCCTGTGCGAATAGGCCAGTTCAACGAGGTATGCGCGGACAGCCGGTGTCGGGGAACTGGGTCGTGGCAAGGTACACGGGTCGGACTCCTCGCGTTCATATCTTGCTTTCAGTCTGCCCACGTCGAGTGCTGGCATCACCGGCGACGTGTCTGAGTTTTCCAACGTAATCACGGGGACGCCGAGTCAGCGTCGCGATCGTTATGACCCAATAGATGCCAGGGCGGCCCTTATTCAGCGCCCTGTGACGCCCAAGAGCCGCCCATCATGGTCTACCTCGGTCAGTCGCTCCGCCGTGAGTCCGCGGTCAGCCTCTTGGAATCCGCAGCTACCCACACGCTGGCAAGACGCTCCCGCCGAGCCTCATCACCTGCTCTACGTAGTAGGCGTAGTCGTGGTTTAGCTGGTCCGCCGAGAGCTGCCCAGCGCCGGAACAGAGGGCGCTGTGGTAGACGAGCAACGCATCGAGCTGCAGTGTGGTCGCAGTGTTCGGGGAAATGTGCTGACCGCGCTGTGCCTCGACCAGATTGAGAAAGGCGGTCACGCTCCCCAATGCCGGCGCGTAGCGGTGGGCCTGCATATCGGACTGGACCGCGGCGAACTGCTGCGTCAGCGCGTTTGCGACGCCGTTCGCTCCAGCGCCACTGATCCCACCCCCAGCCAGCGCGTTGGCGACGAGCTGGCTCATCGTCTGATAAGTCAGGGTGGTCGTCACCGGCGTCGCCAACGTAGCCGGCGGAGCTGGTGTGAAAGACTGGGCAAAGTACTGGGTGCCATCGATGCCGTTGACCACCGCGGCGCCTGCCAGCGTCAGCGTCGTGCCGTCATCCAGCCACACGGAGACGGGGGTCGTGTCGTCGGCGCTCCCGAGCGTGACGCCGCCATTGGTAATCGTGGCGAAGTTCGGCGCCGGTAACCCGCTCGTGTTCACGGTGAGCAGGTGCTGGGTTTTGTAGAACGCCGTCACCGTCCCGGTCGCGGTCACGTCCAGGGGCGTCGTGGCGCTCGCTCCGACCAGCGGATAGCGCGTGCCGGGCGAGAGATCCGGCACGGGATCCTGGTAGCTGAACGGCACGGAGCTACCAGCGTCAAACCATTCGTCGTATGGTCCCAGGTGTAGTGCGCCGTTGACGGTCACCGACCAGGGAACCCCGTCCGGGATGCCGCTCTGCGCGAAGGTGACGTGGTGCTGGAGGACGTACTCAGCGGTCGCCGTCTTCGGACCGTCCATCAGAATGCTGGTGGTGGGAGTATTCGAGGACAGATCCCCCGTCCATTGATCAAAGCGATAGCGATCGACATCGGCGGGGATGATGGCATCGGTGGCGAGCGAAACGGTGCTGCCGTCGGGTACCCATTGGCTGACGGTCAACGTCGCGTCGCTCAAGACCAATTGCGGCGGCAGTGTGTGGACCGCGAGGAGATCCTGTTGCGTGTAGACGGCAGTACTGGTCCGGTTGCTGGTGATGGCGACCGGGCCGTTGCTACCGAGACTATCGGTGACGAAGCGGACGCCCGGCGATCCGGGGACGATCGACTGGAAGGTCCAGCTCGCTGACGAGCCGTCCGTGATCAGAAAGCGGTTCAGCTTGGCCAGATCAACGGAGTGGGGACTGTTATCGCCAAACCAGTCTGGACAAATGAGGGGCTTTGAGTTCTGTGGACATGTGCAGGCTGGACAGGTGAGCGTGGCCTCGCCGGCTCCAGGCAAACCGAGCGTGGTGAGGGTCAGCGTATGGGTCAGCGGCACGCACGCACTATCCTGGTTCGACCAGTAGGGCGCAACCAGCATGCCATTGTCGAGTCGCACCGCATCAGTCGGTACCGCCCCCTCGTTGCTGCAGATATCCGACGCCTCGCCCGCGGTGGCGAACTGGGTCGGCTCGCTCAAGCTGAAGGTCGAGTTGTCGATCCACCCGTGCGGGACGATGGGGTCGGTCACTGCTTCAATGAACTCGTGACTGAATAATTTGCTCCAACCGTCCTTCGTCCCGCCCGCGCATTTCAATGGCACGACGATATAGGCATACGACTGGAAATGCGGAATCGGCCAGGGATTAACCGCCATGGATTGGAGATGATAGGCCCCAACATTGTTGCAGGTCGTCCCTGCGGGCGTAGTGATGTCCACGGTCGGCGGCAGATACATCACGTACAGCGTATTGTCATCGGGATAGGGAATGTCGGTGCCTGGGAATTCAACCTCACAGGTGATCCAGAGCTCGATCGCGAGGGGATTGGTATCGCCGTTCGGCGCCCCGAAGCACCCGTTGTTCGCTGTGGATCCCGCGAAGCTCGCATTGCTGACGTGGTACTGTGCCGCAGCCGACAAATAGTCGGTGCCCACGAACTGCTGGGTCATCTGGTTGATGGCATTCTGGCTGAACGGTGCGGGAACGGTATTATCCCAGTCGTCGCCCGCAAAGATGTTGTGGATATGGGGATGTTCGATGACGCGCCCGGACATTCCGGGACAGGCGATATCCCCGATCAGAGGTACGCGAGTCGCATCTAGGAGCGCTTGGCAGACGTCTCCCGCCAGCGAGACCGTGCTGGTAAGACCGGTGTTGTCATCCAGATGAGGAGGCGGAGCGCTGGCCAGCGTCGTCCCAGCCAGGCCATTCAGCATGAGTCCAACCAAGGCGAGGCCCAGCAGCACTCGTACTCCGATACGTCGCATCCTGTCCTTCCCCCTTCTCGTGACCTGGCATGCCTCCGGGTACCCTACACGACAGCCTTGTCCCTACAGCCTTGGGTTAGGTGGACATGGTTATCCCTCTCTCGACGCAACTGGCAGTGTCGGGCAGGCAGGCTCAGACCTCAAGCTGGTCAGGTGGACCGCTGAGGATCGTCTCGCCGAGAATGGCACTACGCCGACGCTCACAAGATCAGCTTGACGGTAGCGAGTTGAGCACTTTGTGCTGCGGAGAATATAACGGCCTTGCCCAGTTGTCAATCGTTGGCGAACACTATGGGTGACTATGACAATGATCCCCTTCTCCTTCCGCCGCTTCTGCCCTGCGTTCAGGATAGGAAGGAGAACCGCGGTGCACATCCGAAGAGATGCGTAATCGGCCTGGGGATTCCGGGCGGGGAGGCTACGTAGAACTGCGTAGCAGTGGGGAATAGGGACGACACACACGAACGGGCGCTCGGCCACAACGGTGGTGACGATGGCAAGCATTGCCGCTGGAGCAGGGACCCACTGATGGGTACAGCTTTGAGCGGATAATGCCGCCTATCCGACTCCCAAGACTCGATGGGTTTTGAGAGGGCCAGTGAGGTGACTCACAAACCACCGTCGTGAGACAGTCGCCGGTGGCGTGCCGCTCTTGCGGCGAGGAAGCGGGGGCTCACGTCGTTCCCCAAACCGCTAGGCTAGCAGCTTCTCCATAATGATCACGTCGACCCACTTGCCGTCGAGCATCCCCTGCTCGTGGTAGATGCCGACCGTGGCGAAGCCGTGCCGCTGGTAGAGGCGCATCCCCGCGCTGTTGTAGGGGAAGGCCGCCAGCACCAGCTTGTGAAAGCCGAGCGCCCGCGCCCGCTCCTCCAGCGCGTCGAGCAGCAGGCTGCCGATGCGGCGGCCGCGCGCCTCGCGCGCCACGTAGACCGAGAAGTCGGCCACGTGGTCGTAGGCGGCGCGCGGGTTGAAGGGGTTGAGCGAGCCCCAGCCGAGCACCGCGCCGGTCGCGTCCAGCGCCACCAGCACCGGGTGGCGGGCATCGTGCCCGGCCAGCCAGGCGGCGCGCTCCTCGGCCGTGCGCGGCTCCGTCTCCAGCGTCGCCAGCCGGTCCTCGATGCCTTCGTTGTAGATGCGCGCGATCGCCGCCGCGTCCCCCGGCTCGGCCGCGCGGATCGTGATCGTCTCGCTGGTCGTCTTACCCGTCCTCTCGTGCGGGCACCACGAAGACTAAGCGGCCGGTGTGATCGCCCGCATCTCGCACGTTCGCTTAGCGCCTGCGGGATCGACGGCGGTTTGGGCGCCGGTGGCAGAGCCATGGTGAACTCGGTCGGTGAATAGCGGCCGCTCAACGCCGCCACTGTAGCAGGACCCCGGCGCTCGGTCCACTGCCGGCATCGGTGGCAGGCAAGCGGGCAAGATGCCTGTGTTTCCGCGGCACAGCGCATATAGTTCGTTCACGCGGAGCGACGAAGTGCGACAATGCGGGCGGGCCAATCGCCGCGGCATGCGACATTTCGGCTGCCTGCCGCTAGGGAGGCAGGAAGGCCCGTGTCGGCGGGAGACGACTGATGGGGATCTACGAGGATTTGGGCGTGCGTCCGGTGATCAACGCGGCCGGCGCCCTGACGCGGCTGGGCGGGATGCCGCAGCGGCCGGAGGTAGCGGCGGCCATGGCCGAGGCCGCCCAGCGCTGCGTGCGCATCGAGGACTTGCAGGCGGCGGCCGGGCGCGAGCTGGCACGCGTCAGTGGCGCCGAGGCGGGCTACGTCACCGCCGGCGCCGCCGCGGGCCTGGCGCTGGCCGCGGCGGCCTGCATCGCCGGTCTCGACGTGGCGGCCATGGACCGCCTGCCGGATACCACCGGTCTGCGCTCCGAGATCGTGATCCAGCGGGCGCATCTGACCGCCTACACCCACGCGCTGCGCCTCAGCGGCGCGCGGCTGGTCGAGGTCGGCTACCTCGGTGAGCCCGGCCAGGGCGCCACCTGGCCCTGGCAGATCGAGGCCGCCATCGGCGAGCGAACGGCGGCGGTCGCCTTCAGCATCACCGGGGCGGGCGGCGTCGCCTCGCTGGAGGAGACAGTGGCCATCGCGCACCGCCACCGCCTGCCGGTGATCGTCGACGCCGCCGCGGCGCTGCCGCCCGCCGAGAACCTGCGCCGCTTCGTGGCGGCCGGCGCCGATCTGGTGGCCTTCAGCGGCGGCAAGGCGATCGGCGGGCCGCAGGCCTCGGGCATCTTGCTGGGCCGCGCCGAGTTGATCGAGTCGGTCGCGCTGCAGCACCAGGACATGGATGTCAGTCCGGCCACCTGGACCTGGCGTGGCCGTTACCTGGAGAGCGGCCGCCTCCCTGGCCCGCCGCACCACGGTCTGGGCCGGCCGATGAAGGTGGGCAAGGAGGAGATCGTCGGGCTGCTGGTGGCGCTGCGCGCCTTTCTGGCGCGCGACCACGCTGCCGAGCGCCGGGCCCAGCTCGCGCAGCTGGCGGCGGTGCAGGCCGCGCTGGAGGGGTTGGCGGGAGTCGCCTGTCAGATCGACGATCGGCCGGCACGACCCTACCCGGCGCTGGTCGTCCAGCTCGACCCGGCGCTCACCGGCCGGACGGCCGCGGCCGTCATCAACGAGCTGGCCGAGGGAGATCCGCCGGTGGCGCTGGCGCAGGGCTATCTCGATCAGGGCGCGCTGTCGGTAATCGCCGCCGCCCTGCGGCCGGGGGAAGACGCGCTGCTGGCCGAGCGCCTGCGCGCCGTCCTGGGAGGCTGAGGCAGCGGCGCGGCCGGCCATGGGCCGTCTGGCCGTGTACCACGAAACGGTTTCCTGGGTTACAGTGTCGAGGTCGAGCGTGAGGAGACATCGAGCCGGCCGCCCCGAGACCGGGGACGGCGATGCAGCGAGGAGCGGCCCGTGGCGAGCATTTCCGCCCAGACCCTGACCGGCGAGCAGCTCTACGAGACGGTGCGCGAGGTCTCCTGCGAGCTCTACAAGCGCTCGCTGACCGACCTGCCGCCCGACGTGCGCCAGTCGCTCTCGGGCGCGCTGGAGCAGGAGGAGGGGCGGCACGCCCGCATGATGCTCCAGATCATGCGCCACGCCGTCGAGACCTCGGACAAGACCGGCCTGATCGTCTGCCAGGACACCGGCATCCCGGTCTACTTCGTCGGCATCGGCACCGAGCTGACGCTCAACGGCGCCAAACTCTTGCAAGCGCTCAAGGACGGCATCGAGCGCGCCACCAAGCGCTACAACCTGCGCTCCAGCATCGTCCACCCGATCACGCGCGCGAACAACCAGACCAGCACCGGGCGCGAGATACCGGTGATGCACGTCGACTTCCTCGACGGCGCCGGCTACCTCGACCTGGAGCTGGTGCCCAAGGGCTCCGGCTCCGAGAATATGAGCTTCGTCAAGATGCTGACCCCGGCCGACGGGCTCAACGGCGTCAAGAAGTTCGTGCTCGACTCGGTGGTGGCCGCCGGGGCCAACCCCTGCCCACCGACCATCGTCGGCGTCGGGCTGGGCGGCAGCTTCGACAAGTGCGCCGAGCTGGCCAAGCGCGCCATCAAGCGCCCGGTCGGCCAGCCGCACCCCGAGCCGCAAATCGCCGCGCTGGAGCGCGACCTGCTGGAGGCGATCAACCTGACCGGCATCGGCCCGCAGGGGCTGGGCGGCGACACCACCTCGCTGGCGGTCCACATCGAGTACGCCTGGACGCACATCACCATGAACCCGGTCGCGGTCAATATCCAGTGCTGGCGCGGCGAGCGCGCCCGCGCCCGCGTCTACGGCGATGGGAGGGTCGAGTATGGCTACTGATGCGCGTGACGAGCTGCGGCGCGACGCCGACGGCGTCATCCACCTGACCACCCCGCTGGACGAGGCGACCACGCGGGCGCTGCGGGTCGGCGACCAGGTGCTGGTCGACGGCCACATCTGGGGCATCCGCGACGCCACCCTGATCCAGATCTTCGACCGTGGCGAGAAGCCACGCATCGACCTCACCGGTGCCATTCTGCTGCACGTGGCGCCCAGCGTGCGGCGGCGTGCGGACGGCGGCTACGACCCGATCTCGGTCGGCACGACGACCTCCTCGCGCATGGAGCGCTTCACCGAGGGCTGCCTGGGCGAGCTGGGCGCGCGCGCCATCGTCGGCAAGGGGGGCTTCAGCGACGCCGCGCTGCCCACCCTCCAGCGGCTCGGCGGGGTCTATCTGGCGATCGTCGGCGGCGCCGCCAGCCCGGAGACGCTCCAGGTGGAGGAGATCGAGGCGGTGTATTTCGAGGAGCTGATGCCGGAGTGCCTCTGGCAGTTCCGCGTCAAGGGCTTCGGCCCGCTCTTCGTCACCATGGACAGCCACGGCGACTCGTCCTACCACGACGTGCGCGAGCAAGCGGGAAAGAACCTGAAGGATGCCTACGCCCGCCTCGGCATCAGTTGAAGCGCCGCCCACCGGCGAGCGGCAATTCGTCACCGTCCACGTGGCGCGCAGCGACCCGGCCAGCCCCGGCACCTTCCAGGTGGCGCGCTTCGAGCCGATGATGCTGCTCGACCTGCTGCTGGCGATCCAGCGCGAGCACGACCCCGCGCTCGGCTTCCGCTACTCCTGCCGCGTCGGCATGTGCGGCACCTGCACGCTGCGCATGGACGGGCGCTCGGTGCTGGCCTGTCAGACGCGCCTGCGCCCCGAGCAGGACGAGGTGCGGCTCGACCCGCTGGCCGGGCTGCCGCTGGTGCGCGACCTGATCGTCGACACCACCCCCTTCTGGCAGGAGTGGGCGCGGGTCACGCCTTACCTGGTGCCCAAGCCCGAGCTGAGCGAGCCGGCGGTGATCCCGCCCGATTCACCGGAGCGCCGCGTCATCGACCCGCAGCTCGACTGCATCGGCTGCGCCGCCTGCTACTCGGGCTGCGGCATCGCCGACTTCCGCCGTGACTTCCTCGGCCCGGCGGCGCTCAACCGCGCCCTGGTGCTGATCGCCGACAGCCGCGACGCGCGCCGCGCCGAGCGGCTGAGCCAGGTGAGCGGCGCCGACGGCGCTCCGCGCTGCCGCTACATCCACGCGTGCACTGCGGCCTGCCCCAAGGGGCTCGACCCGGCCGGCGCGATCCGCCAGTTGCGTCGTTGGCGGCTGGAGGGCCTGCCCGATGGTGAGTAGGAGTACCCTCGACATCCCGGTCATCGACACCGACGTGGCGATCGTCGGCAGCGGCGGCGCGGGTTTCCTCTGCCTGCTGCACCTGGCCCGCGCCGCGCCCGAGCTGGATGTCACCATCGTCAGCAAGGGCGCGATGGGCCGCTCCGGCTGCACCCGCATGGTGCAGGGCGGCTACAACGCCGTGCTCGATCCGCACGACTCGCTGGAGCTGCACCTGGCCGACACCCTCAAGGGGGGAGCCTTCCTCAACGACCAGGAGCTGGCCTGGACGCTGGTCTCGGACGCGCCCAAGATCGTCCACGAGCTGGAGACGGTCGCCGGCTGCTTCTTCGACCGCCGCCCCGACGGCCACATCCACCAGAAGCCTTTCGCCGGGCAGTCGTTCGACCGCACCGTGCACCGCGGCGACCTGACCGGCATCGAGATCATGGGGCGGCTGCGCGACCAGCTCTTCCGCATCAAGCCGCGCGAGCTGGAGGACGTGCGCGCCCTCGATCTGATCTTCGACGCCGACGGCGAGCTGGCCGGGGTGACGCTGCTCGACGTGCGCACCGGGGCGGCCGCGCTGCTGCGGGCGCGCGTGATCGTGGTGGCGACCGGCGCCTCGGCCACCATGTACAAGGTCTCGGCCCCGGCGCGCGAGAAGACCGGCGACGGCCAGGCGATGTGCTGGCGCGCCGGGCTCCCCTTCCGCGACATGGAGATGCTCCAATTCCACCCGACGGGACTCCTGGCCGGCGAGTCGCGCCTCTCCGGCGCGGTGCTGGAGGAGGGCCTGCGCGGCTCGGGCGCCTACCTCTTCAACGCGCTGGGCGAGCGCTACATGGCGCGCTACGACCCCGAGCGCATGGAGCGCGCGACGCGCGACGTCGTCTCGCGCGCCGGCTACCTGGAGATCATGGCCGGGCGCGGCACCCCGGCCGGCGGCGTGCTGATCGACATCTCGCACCTGGGCGCCGCGAACGTGGAGCGCCTGTTCCCCGGCATGGTCGAGCGCACCCGCCTGATCGGCGCCGACCTGGCGCGCGGCCCGGTCGACGTCTCGCCCACGGCCCACTTCCACATGGGTGGAGTGGTGATCGACCGCGACTGCCGCACCGAGCTAGCGGGCCTGCTGGTGGCCGGCGAGGACTCCGGCGGCACCCACGGCGCCAACCGCCTGGGCGGCAACGGCGTGGCCGAGTCGACCGTCTTCGGCGCGCGGGCTGGCGACATGGCTGCCCGCCTCGCCCCCGAGCGCCCGCTGCGCGGCCCCGACCCGGCGCAGGTGGCCGCCTCGCTGGCGCGCGCCTACGCCCCGCTCGGTCGCCAGGGGGCCAATCCCTTCGCCGTCACCCGCGCGCTCAAGGAGTTGATGTGGCAGGACTGCGGGGTCGTGCGCACGCGCGCGGGGCTGCTGCGCGCCCGCGCCCGGCTCGATGAATTGGCCGAGGAGGCCGCGCGCATCGGCGTGCCCGGCCCGGCCGCGGCCAACTACGGCTGGCAGGAGGCGCTCGACGTGGTCAACCAGATCACCGTCGCCAAGCTGGTGGCCGAGGCGGCGCTGGCGCGCGAGGAGTCGCGCGGGGCGCACTACCGCGCCGACTTCCCCGAGCGCGACGACGCCCACTGGCTGCGCGCCATCGTCCAGCGGCGCGGCGCGGGCGGCGAGCCCGAGGTCAGCTACCAGCCGGTGGAGCTGAGCCGGCTGCGGCCGGAGGCGGTCGTCGAGGTGGAGACGGGAGGGCGCGCGTGACGCTGGTGCAGCTCCTCTTCGCCATCGCGCTGAGCCTGGTGCTGCTCGTCGTGCTCGGCTTTGGGGTGGTGATCGGGGTCGGGGCGGCGCGCAGCGGCTCGGGCGCCTACCTCGACGCGCGCTTCTTCGGGCGGCTGGGCACGTCGTCCGCCGCGCGCGCCGAGGCCGACCGCTGGGCCTTCTACGCCCACCGCTTCACCGGCTTCGCCATCTTCGCCTTCCTGGCGCTGCACGTGGTCGATGTCTCGCTCTACGCCCTCTCGCACAATCTCTACAGCCAGGTGCATCAGCTCTACGGCAGCGCTCCCCTGCGGGTCTTCGAGTGCGGGCTGCTGCTGATGATCCTCTTCCACACCTTTAACGGCC
>DASSHC010000366.1:0-2014 GCA_035693105.1 Thermomicrobiaceae bacterium
GGGGTTCTTGGGGTCGATCCAGAGGCCGTGGTTGTCGCCGTGGGGCGTCGGCACCTCGCTGAAGCTCTTACCGCCGTCGATCGAGCGCCAGCAGCCGCCGTTGAGCACCCAGACCGTGTTGGGGTCGAGCGGGTCGGCGAAGACGTGCATGTAGTACCAGGCGCGCCAGCGCAGCCCCGGCTGCTCCGAGAGCCGCTGCCACTTCTTCCCGCCGTCGTCGGAGCGGAAGAGCGCGCCGTCGTCCGCCTCGACGAGGGCGTAGACCCGGTCGCGCTGCGCCGGCGAAACGGCCACCCCGATCTTGCCGAGCACACCCTTGGGCAGGCCCTCGTTGCGCGTCAGTTCTTCCCAGGTGTCGCCGCCGTCGCTGGACTTGTAGAGGCCGCACTCGGGACCGCCGCTCTCCAGACTCCAGAAGGTGCGGCGCACCTGCCAGATGGTCGCGTAGATGATGCGCGGGTTGTGCGGGTCGAGCGAGAGATCGACCGCCCCGGCGTTGGGGCTCTTGTAGAGCACCTTCTGCCAATTCTGGCCGCCGTCGGTCGAGCGGTAGACGCCGCGCTCCTCGTTGGGTCCGAAGGCGTGCCCCAGCGCGGCGACGTAGACGATGTCCGGATTCTGGGGGTGAACGGCGATGTCGCCGATGTGGCGCGTGTCGGCCAGGCCCATGTTGTGCCAGGTCTTGCCGCCGTCGCTCGACTTGTAGACGCCGTCGCCGTGGGAGACGTTGCCGCGGATGCAGGCCTCGCCGGTGCCGGCGTAGAGCACGTTGGGATCCGACTCGGCCACGGCCAGGGCGCCGACGGCGCTGGTGGTGAAGAAGCCGTCGGAGACGTTCTCCCAGTAGGTGCCGCCGTCGCTGGTCTTCCAGACGCCGCCAGCGCAGGCGCCGAAGTAGAAGGTCGAGGGCTCGCTGGGGTCGCCGGCGACCGCGACCACGCGCCCGCCGCGGTGCGGCCCGACCAGGCGCCAGGCCATGGTCTGCGTCGTGCCCGGCGCGATCAGGGCGCCCATGGCGCCGCCCGCTTGATTCTGCATGCTGAGATCCCTCCCTGGTACGAGGCTCGGTTCATCGCGCGGCAGTGTCGCACGCGCGGCGGGTGCTGGGAACTGTCCGGGTGGACGGGGGAGGATGTGGCAGGGAGAGGGATCGCGTCGCGCCTGTAGGGGCAGACCTCCGTGTCTGCCCTCGTGGCCCACTAGACGGCCTGTCGTTCGCCACCCACGTTGCCCCATGTTCCTGTTGCCCAGTCGTAGGGGCAGCCGGGCAGACACGGAGGTCTGCGGCCGAAGAAGGAATATCCCGGCCTCACGCCAAATGGCAGCGCCGGGCGAGGCGTAGGGGCGGCTCCAGCAGCGGGGCCAGCAGGGGCCGGGCGAAGTAGACGATGAGGGCCGCCAGCGTGCCGATCAGCGCGCCGGCCAGCACGTCGCTGACGTAGTGCTCGCCGGTGTAGACGCGCGAGAAGGCGATGAGCGCGGCGAAGAACACCATCAGCCAGCCGATGCGCCGCCAGAAGAGCACGAGCGCGACAGCGATGGCGAACGCGCCGGCCGCGTGATCGCTGGGGAAGGAGGGATCGGTCGAGGGCGCTAGCAGCAGGAGGTGGGCGTGCGCGATGAAGGGGCGCGGGCGCTCCCAGAGGTGGCTGATCACTTGATCGGTGGCGAGGGCCAGCAGGGCGGCCACCGCTGCCGTGATCACCGACCACTGGCGCCGGGAGCGATCGAGCCGGGGCCAGAACCAGAGCAACACCAGCACCAGCAGCATCAGGTACTGGCCGTAGCTGGAGATGAAGGCCATGAAGTCGTCGACCGCGTCGATGTGCCCCGCTAGCCCATTGATCGCCGTGTAGAGGGACCCGTCCACTCTGCTCCCCTTCGTGCGCGTCGCGAATCTCGCGCCTGAATTCTACGCCAGGAGGTTAAGCGCAGCTTAAGGAACCAGCGCGAGCGGAGGAGATGGCTCGCAGCGCAGCCGAAGGACCCGCGCCCCACGCGGTACGCAACCCGC
>DASSHC010000367.1:0-5338 GCA_035693105.1 Thermomicrobiaceae bacterium
GTGTAGCACGACGCCGCGCCGGTTCTCACGGCGCGGCGCACGCTAAGTATACACCGTTGATCACGCTCGCTCTGAGCGCGACGTCAGGCGCGACCGTTGGGCAGCTACGGCTCCAGGCGGGTGATGTCTGCTAGGCGATCATTGTCCGCGGTATTGATCACGGGCAGGCTCATCGCGCGGTTAATCATGCTCCAGGGCATCTTGCCGGGCGATCTCGAGCATCTCATCGAAGTCGCGCGGTTGAGGCAAGCAACCGGCGGCCCCGGCCAGCGAGGCGACAGAGGAATATTTCGGAGCCTTCAGCTCGACCGTGCCCTCGTCGGCCAGGACGAAGGCAATCTTATCGCCCTGCTTGAGGCCGAGGTGCCGGCGCACCTCTGCCGGGATATTGACCTGACCCTTGCTGGTGATGGTAGCTGAGATCTCTTTCATCGTGGCTCCTGGGCTAAGGCAGTCGCATCTAGGTACAGAGATGATGACGAATGCAAGGATCGTTGGCCAACAGGAATCGTGCTGGGGTAGTGCCGCAGTGTCGCCGGGCGCCATAACAGAACACCAGGCCAGCGGGTTCTCCACTCCCCGGCTATATCGGATATATCGGGAGCGGCCAATATCCCGCTCGGAAGAGCCGACGCTACGGCCGAGCGAGGAGGAGACCGGGGATGCGCTCGAAATCGCGAAGATTCCGCGTCAACAACTCGAGGTTGTACTCGATCGCCGTAGCAGCGATGAATAGATCGGGTTGATCGATCACTTGCCCAAGTTGGCGCAGTTCCCCTCGGAGCCGCGCGTAGCGGCGAGCAACGGTGCGTGTCAAATCGAGAATCGAGACACCTTGAATGAAGCGCCGGAAGACTTGCTCGTGACGCTGCGGATCGTGCCCGTAGTAGATGCCCTCGTAGATCTCGGCGAAGGTGATGATGCTGATGGCCAAACCGGCTGGGAAGAGTTCGGTCAGCACCGTTGTCGCGGCCTCCCTACCCTTCAGGTAGTCGGCTACCCAATCGCTGTCGACCAAGAACCTCCTAGCTCGAGAGGTGGTCGATTACTGCGACGGCGATCGGCATAGATGTCGGCGACCAGCTTGTCGGTATCGAGGTCTGCCCAGCCACCAGCCGAGGAGAGGAACGCCTGGTAGTCGGCTTCAGTCTTGGGTCGGCGTGACGGCCTGCGTAGCTCGGTAATGGGTACGATGATGGCCAGATCCTCGCCGTCGCGTTGCAGCAGGCGCGGCTCGCCCGTCTGGTTCACCTCGTCGGCGATGCGCCGAAGCTCCGGGAAGTCCGCGACATCAATCGCCCTGGGTTGGCGGCTCATTTGTGACTCCCGTTGTTGGTCCTGATGAAACGCTTAGAAGCGGAGTGAGACTCGGCGCGGGGCTTCCCGCCGCAGCACCGGCACCGAGGGCGCAACGCGCACTGAGTATATCGTGAGCAGCCGAAATCCCGTACACTGTGCCGCATTAGGGAGCAACGTCGTGTCAGGGAGGAGCGGGGCGGATGCCGCGGATTCGGCTGGGTGTGGCGCTCTGGTCGCAGTGCGCGAGCTGGGACGACTATCAGGCGGCGGCGCAACTGGTCGACCGGCTGGGCTACGACACGCTGCTGACCAACGACCACCTGCTGAGCGAGGTCGGCCCGCCCGACCAGCCCAAGTTCGAAGCCTGGACCGCGCTGGCGGCCTGGGCCACGGTCACCAACCGCGCCATGCTCGGCCACTGGGTCGGCAGCAACACCTTCCGCCACCCGGCGCTGGTCGCCAAGATGGCGGCCACCGTCGATCACGCCTCCCACGGCCGGCTCTTGCTCGGCATCGGCTCCGGCTGGTTCGCGCGCGAGCACGAGGTCTTCGGCCTCGACTTCGGCCGCGGCCCCGGCGAGCGGCTCGACTGGCTCGACGAGGCGGTGAGCATCCTGCGCGCCCTCTTCGACGGCCAGACGGTGACGCACGACGGGCCGCGCTACCGGGTGCGCGACTTGAAGCTCTACCCGCCGCCGGTGCGCGGCAGCATCCCGATCATGATCGGCGGCGCGGGCGAGCGGAAGACGCTGCGCACGGTGGCCAAATACGCCGATCTCTGGGACGCCAACATGCCGCTCGACCCGGCCCAGGTGGCGCGCAAGGTCGCGGTGCTGGACGAGCACTGCGCCGCCGTGGGGCGCGACCCGGCGACGATCGCGCGCGTCATCAGCCCGCGCGTCTACATCCGCGACGACGAACGCGCCGCGCGCCAGGCCTACGCGGCGGCCCTGCGCCACAACGGCGCCGAGCCGGACCCGGCGGCCATCCTCTTCCTCGGCCCGCCCGAGGCGATCGCCGAGCAACTGCGCCCCTTCGTCGCGCTGGGCTTCAGCCAGTTCATCGCCGATATGCCGGCGCCCTACGACGTCGAGACGATCGAACGCCTGATCGGCGAGGTCAAGCCGTTGCTGGAGGGGATGTAGGCGAGGGGGAGCGATGGTCGCCGAGGGGCGAATGAGCTATCACGTGCCGATGAAGGAGACTCCGGCCGACGAGCGGCCGCGCGAGAAGCTGCGCCTGCGCGGCGCCAATGCCCTGACCGACAGCGAACTGCTGGCGATCCTGCTCAACACCGGCGTGCGCGGCGAGTCGGTCATCGAGCTGGCGCGGCGCCTGCTCAGCGAGCACGGCGGGCTCTACGGCCTGGTGCGCACCGACCTGGCCGAGCTGGAGCGCGTCCATGGCCTCGGCGAGGCCAAGGCCGCCAAGCTCAAAGCCACCCTGGCGCTGGCCCAGCGCCTCAGCGCCCAACAGCCGGACGACCGCCCGCAGATCAGCACACCCGAGGACGCCTTCACCCTGCTCGGCCCCGAGATGGCCGCGCTCGACCACGAGCAACTGCGCGTGCTGCTGCTCGACACCAAGAACCGCGTGCTGCGCGTCGCCACCGTCTATCAGGGGAGCGTCAACAGCGCCCAGGTGCGCGTGGCCGAGGTCTTCAAGGACGCCATCCGGCTGAACGCGCCCGCCTTCGTGCTGGCCCACAACCATCCCTCAGGCGACCCCACTCCGTCGTCCGCCGACGTGACGCTGACGCTGGAGCTGGTGCGCGCGGGACAGCTCCTCGGCATCGACCTGATCGACCACCTGGTCATCGGCCAGGGCCAGTTCCGCTCGCTGCGCCGCCTCGGCCTCGGCTTCCCGACGCCGGCCGCGCGCTGACCGACGGAGCACCGGCGAAGTGGAAGTTGGTCAGGCGCGCTTGCGAGCGGGTTCCGTGGGCCGAGGACGATCGCGATTTACCGCAATCCGCTCGACGATTTGGCCGGTCTCGTCGTCGAGAAGGGCGATCTCTAACGTGAATCCGAGCTTCCGCAGGTACCGCTCAAGCTTCTTGATCGTAATGTTGCCAACACCGCCCTCGTAGCGGCTGATCTCCTGCTGCTTGACCCCGGTCAGTTCCTCAGCCTGCTTTTGGGTCAGGCCACGATGGTCGCGAGCCGAAAAGAGCAACTGCGCGACATCGAGAGCAGCGGCTGCCTCCGCAAGCCGCTCGCGTTCCTCGTCTGGAAGCGAGGCGAGATATTGTTCCAGGTCGCCCAAGTCGGTCGTCTTCACGCTCATTTCCGGCGATCCTCCCAGTCTTGCTTATAGCGGCGCGCCCGCTCCAACTCCCGCGGATCAAGCTTTTGCCGCTTCTTGATGTATCCGTTGGTGACGATAATTCGCGCCCCTTGTTGGAAGAAAAAGAACGCGCGAGCAATGTTCGTTCCGCCCACACGAACCTCGTAGATCCTATGCTCGGCATCAACCATCTCAACCAGCGGACGTCGATGATGTTCGCGGTCTTCGATACGGATCAGACCCTGCAGCATCAGCCGGTGAAGTTCGGGATGCTTCGCTCTGAGCGCTTCCAAAAATTGGGCCGCCGGCTTCACGCCATCCACCGTTTCATAGAACACAACGCGGAACTGCATCCCCACCCCTAACAACATATATCCTGTAGTCTGCCACTGACACATGGCGGGGTCAACCCGACTCTTGAGTTTGGTGTCTACAGTACCGCAGGGTTGGTCACGACGGCTCCGCTCCCGGCCAGCGATATGCAGGTGCGAGGTGGGCAGCGCCGCGAGCGGAGAGGAGGCGGTGTCGATGTCATTGTCCCAACTGGAGCGAGCGGCCGATGTGGTGGCGCGCGAGTGCCTGGCGGCGCGGCCCGGCGAGAACGCGCTGCTGATCAGCGACGCGGCGGTCGCGCCGGAGGTGCGCCAGGCGCTCCTCCAGGGCCTGGCGCGAGCCGGCGCGCTGCCGCACGAGCTGGCGGTGGATTTCAGCGCCGGGGTGCCGGCGCTCGACCTGCTCGACCGCGCCATGCTCGGCGCGGCCACGGCGGTCGTCGCCGCCGTCAGCCAGTCGCTGACCTACAACCGGGCGCTGGCCGAGCTGCGCCAGCGCGGCGGCCGCGTGCTGAGCATCCCGCGGGTCGAGCGCGGCATGCTGGAGCGCGTGGCGGCCAGCGACGTGCCGGCCATGCGCGCGCTGACCCAGCACACGATCGGGGCGCTGGCCGAGGCGCGGCAGACGCTGGAGCTGCGCGCGGAGGCCGGCACGCGGCTGCGGCTCGACATCAGCGCGGCCGGCCTGGACGTGATCGACGGCTTCGTTGGGCCGGGCGAGATCGACCAGCTTCCGGCGGGCGTAGTCAGCGTGGTCGGCGACCACGCCGAGGGCGAGATCATGATCACCGGCCCGCTCAGCCTGCTGGACGAGCTGGATGCGCCGATCCGGCTGGTGATCGAGGAGAGCACCATCGTCGCGATCGAGGGTGGCGCGGCGGCCGAGCGGCTGCGCGCGCTCCTCGACGCCTTCCCCGACCCCGCCGCGCGCCGGGCCGCGCGCCACTGCCCCGCCGAGGTCGGCATCGGCACCAACCCCTCGGTGGTCTACCAGCCCAGCCCGCGCTTCAGCCCCGAGCAGGCGCGAGCGGTGGGGATGGTCCACGTCGGCCTCGGCGACGACCACCTCTTCCCCCACGGCTCGGTGCTGGCCCCGCTCCACGCCGACTTCCTGCTCCCGGGCGCCGAGGTCTGGCTCGATGGCGTCCGCTTCCAGCCTGAGCCGCGGAGCTGAGGATGCCTGGCGATTGGGCGGAGCGCCCGTACCGCGGCGGGCCCGCCGGCCCGCGCGTTGGCCGCATGGTCCCGGCATGTTCGGCGCCCGCACGCTGGGGCGTGGCGTACGACGAGGGTGTGACGTAGGGCAAGACGGATCCCTCGACTACGCTCGGGATGACAGGGTTAGTAGGAGGCGGTCGACGACGACTCGCCGTTGTCGTACGCCACAATATTTAACCTGTCATCCCGAGCGCAGTCGAGGG
>DASSHC010000368.1:0-3090 GCA_035693105.1 Thermomicrobiaceae bacterium
CGTGCCGATGCGCCGGTAGCCGATGCGCGCGTAGACTCGCTCGGCCACCGCGTTGGCAGCCGAGAGATAGGCGAGCGCGACACCGCCCGCGAAGGCCGCCTGGGTCATCGCGGCGCTGAGGGCGGCGGCGATGCCACGGCCCCGGTAGCGTTCGATGGTGGCGATGCCGTCGAGGCGGGTGATGCCCGCGTGGAGCGCCTGATACATCCCCCCGGCAACGGCGATCCCGTCGAGCCGCGCGACGAACGCCCGAGCCACCGCCAACGTCCGGCGGAACTGCTCAGCCTCCTCGACAGTCGCGTGCCCGCTGTAGCCTGGATCAAATCCCTGCGCATTGACGTCGAGCGCGACCTGCACCTGGGTGAGCGGGGAGGTGTTGGTCACGGTGTCGATAATCAGTCCGGGAACGGCCGGCGGCATCCGGAGCATCGCGGGCGAGCAGGCCATCAACGGTACCTGCCGTGGCGTCGCGCAGCCCGCCGCCTGGAGCGCCGAGGGGAGATCCGGAAACAGCTCCTCGAAGAAGTCGATCGAGATGGCGCCGTTGACTGAACCGAGCGCGCCCCGCAGCTCGTCGAGCGCTGGCCGATGCGGCGTCGCGCCACTGTGAGGTATCGCCGCGCTCCAGCCGGAGTCGGGCGTATTACCACGATAGAGGGTGAACGGAGGAACCGAGCGCGTCTCCGCGCTGTTCTCCCTGGCGATCCAACGAGCGTACTCTTGTAGCCGCCGCAAGTCGTCCATCGCGCTCAAGCTGCGTACTCCTGCCATGACCAATCGCGTGGTCCGCGAGCGGGGAGCGCCCTCGGGCAGATGATACCGTGGGCCTCGCTGCCGGAGCGTTCCGATGGATGATGCGGCCGCGCTGTACCGCGCATAAGCGCACTTATCCGCAGTGCGGGAGCGGCCGCAGGCTAGATCACGCGCCGGCGCGCACGGTCGGTGGCTTCGGCGTAGTCCCAGAGACCCAGCTCCGGCGCCGGCACGTCCAGGATGGTCAGCGTGGTGCAGATCTGGGTGCGGTGGTCGTTGCCGTGGTGGATGGCCTGCATCAGCACCACGCCGGCCGGCACATCGCGGATGCCGCCGTCGTGCCAGGCAATGGCAAAGGTGCGCTCGGCATCGAACGGACGCGCCAGGAAGCGCTGCCAGCGCGTGGCCAGCTCGTCGTTGCGCGCCGCCAGCTCAGTCAACCCCGGCGCGTCCTCGGCGCGGCGGTCCCAGCTTGGCTGCTCTCCGCTGAGCCGCGCCCAGTAGTTCGCCTCGGAGCTGATCAGGTGCCGCAGCGTGTCGATGATGTTGCCGTAGGTTCCCGGCACCGTCGTCGCCAACCGTGACGGCGTCAGCTCGCCGCAGATCTGAAGCACCTGGCTGGTGGCCCAGGCATTGTGGCGGAAGGCGTCGATTAGCCCGTCGTTCATCGTTCGTCTCCCGTTGGCTCACTGCGCTCGTACCCGCTGAAAGACCGTGATCGCGCTGCGTTCGAGGACCCAATTGTAGCGGCCGGTCCGATCCAACGGCCGTTGCCGGTCACTCCGTCGTGCCGCGCGCCTCCAGGTAGGCGCGGAATTCTTCCGGCGCGCGCACGCCATGCTCGAGCACGGCCTGGTAGATGTCGTAGCTGCGCACGGCGTGGCGATAATCCGGCAGGCGGCACCAGATCTCCTTGATCCGCAGGATGGCCAGGCGCGTCTCCGGCGTCAACCGCGGCGGGATCGACTCCAGGTGTTCGAGGTCCGGCTGGCGCGTCGTCTCGTGCAGGAACCAGAGATCGAGCTTCCAGCCCTCGCCCGCGGCGTCACGGTAGCTGAGACCCCAGTAAAGCCCATCCGGCAGGCTGGGGTCCTGATTCCAGGCGCCGGTGTCGTTGCGGAAGCGTAGCCCCCCGATCCGCGGGTGAGTTGCGAGCGGCCGCATCAGGGCGAAGGTCGTCTCCGGATCGAGTCGCGGGCACAAAGTCGTTATGTCAATATCGGGCCAGGTCATCAGCCCCAGCGCGACGCTGCCCACCAGCACCGGGCGCCCCAGGGCGGCTAGCCTTTCCATCAGCTTCAGGTCGGCCAACACCGCCAGCGCCTCGACGTGCAAGGCCGCCTCGCGCGCCAGCAGGAGTTCGGCATCATCGTGTCTCGCCGTCACGCTACCTCCCCTGCCCGTTCGTCGCCGTCGCCGGCACGATGATACTCGTCAGTCGTGCCGGCGATCGATTTCATCGGCTACAGCTTCACCTCATCAGCCGCGCCCCTCATTTTGGACCACCGCGAACGAACGCGCGAACCGATCTTGACCGATGCGTACGGACATGATATCGTGTCCGCGAGGCAACCAACGATCGAGAGGAGTCGCTTCGTGTACGAACGGCGGCTGATCCCCCTCCGGGCCGCGCGCGAGCGTCTGGGAGTCAGTAAGGCGACCATGGCGCGGCTGGTCAAAGAGGGCCGCTTCACGATCTACGAGAATCCGCTCGACCGTCGCCAGAAGCTGGTGGACGAACTGGAGCTGGAGCGGACGGTCCGCCCCAGGCCGCGCCAGGCACCCGCCGAGTGAGCCGGCATGAATGCATCGATCGGCGTGACCACGAGGAGGAGCAGCGCCATGGATCCCTCGCGCATTAGCCTGGAAGACGACCGCCGCGGCCTCAGCGGCCTTGCCTTCCGCTTCGGCAACCGGGCGACGTACCGCGGCCTCGACGCCGGGCAGCACGTCTGGCGCGTGGAGATCTTCGTCGCGCCGGCCGACGAACTGCAGTTGGTCGAGGTCGATGAGCAGGGCAACAAGAGCTCACGCCAGCCGGCGCCAGGCGAGATGTTCGACGCCCTTGAATTGCTCAGTGAGCCCGGTCAACAGACCTACGCCGCGCTGGCGGCGCTGGTCCTGACCGGGGTGGAGCTGCGGGCCGCCGGCGAGGCGGCTCAGGCGGAACTCGGCGCGCTGCTGCGCGCCGCCGCGGAGGATACCGCCGAACCGATGCCGCTGCGCCTCCCGGGCGACGAGCGCCCCCTGCACCTATCGCAGCAGGGGCGCCAGGTCCTGCGACAGCTCGCCGACTCGCTGCTGCGCGACGGGCGGGCAATGGCCACGCTGCCGGCC
>DASSHC010000369.1:0-6702 GCA_035693105.1 Thermomicrobiaceae bacterium
CGAGACGCGCTGCCGGAGATGACCCGTGGCGTGAGGAGCCGCAGCATCCAGCGCACGTCGGTCGCGGCCACGAAGTGCAGCGTACCGCGCATCGGCCAGGTGCGCACGATCGAGCCATCCATCAGCGCCCGCTCGATGTCGGCCTCGGTGCCGCCGGGGAGGCGCAGGCCGACAGCCCATCTGGCGCCGATGAAGTCCTGCGCCTGGATAGCGCCGAGCGATGCCACGACCTCGGCCGGTGTCCAGCCGCGCGGGTGCGCGATCCCTAAATTGTTCAGGCGCTGGCGAGCGATGTCGTGTGTGCTCATGGTCGCTGAGTATAGCGGCACGGAGCCGCCGAATCACCTTGACGCTGGCCGGGCGCTCGCGTAGGGTTGCCGGCCAGCGGGAGCGCCGGGGAAGCGCGCAACAGAGACGACGATCGGAGCAGACCGGGTTGGCCAGAAGCGACGCCGCACACGCTCCGGCCCGCAGCGTGGTGCGCAATCGCCCGCTGATGACGCTCTTCTTCGGGCATCTCACCATCGACCTCTACGCCGGGCTCCTGCCGATCCTCTACCCGGTCCTCTCGCGGCGCTTCACGCTGGATCTGGCCACGGTCGGACTGCTGACGCTGGCATATAGCGGCGTCGGCTCGGTCTCGCAGCCGCTCTTCGGCTGGCTGGCCGACCGCTACGGCACGCGGCTGACCGGCTTCGCGCTGGCCTGGACCGCCTGCACCTTTGCCGCGATCGCCTTCGCGCCGACCTTCACGGTCGTGCTGGTGCTGGCCGGGGCGGCCGGGCTCGGCTCGGGCGCCTTCCACCCCTTCGGCGCGCTGAACGCCAATGCGGTCATCCCCGACCGGCAGCGCAACTCGGCCATGTCGATCTATGCCTCGGGCGGCACCGTCGGCTTCGCCATCGGCCCGCTGATCGGCGTGGCGCTCTTGGCGGCCTTCGGCATGCACGGCATCGCGGCCATGATCCTGCCCGGCGCGCTGATCGCCGTCTGGCTCCTCTACGAGATGCGCACCATCGCGGTCAAGTCGCGCCGGCACGGCGGCCAGGGCTTCGGCGCGGTGGCGCCGATCCCGCTGGTGCCGATCGCGGCGGTCATCCTGGTGATGATGGCGCGCTCCTGGACCATGTCGAGCATCCAGGCCTACGTGCCGATCTGGTACGAGCAGCTCGGCTACAGCAAGTCGTTCTACGGCTCGCTGGCCACCGCGGTGACGCTGGCCAGCGCGGCCGGCACGCTCGGTCTGGGCAGCGTGGCCGACCGCCACGGGCGGCGTGCGCTGATCGCCGGCTCGCTGGTGCTGACCATCCCCAGTCTCCTCCTCTTCGCCCAGTTCACCGGGCCGATCGCCTTCCTGACCGGTTCGCTGGTCGGGCTCATCGCCGCCTCCTCGGCGCCGCTGCTGCTGGTCATGGCGCAGCAACTGATGCGCGGGCGGGCCGGCATCGCCTCCGGTCTGATCCTCGGCCTCGGCTTCGTCACCGGCGCCATCGGCGTGCCGATCACCGGCGCGGTGGCCGACGCCGTCGGCATTCAGACGGCGATGCGCCTGCAAGTCATCGTGGTGCTGATCGCCATCCCGCTGGCGCTCCTCTTGCCCAGCGAGCGCCGCTTCCGCGAGCTGGAGCAGGCCGGCGCGCGGGCGGCCTAGCGCTTCGGTCAAGCGATGCGCCGCAGGGGAACTTCGGAGCGCTGCATAGATCCCGAACCGCTCCCAGGTCAGCCTGAGCCGTCCCCCCTGTCATCTTGAGCCGCAGCGAAGGATCTCTCACCAGCCTGGAGCGGCACCGCCCGTGTCAGACAGGGGAGATCCTTCGGTTGCGGCCTCAGGATGACAGAGGGGGGGGCGAAGGATCTCTTCTGTCGTGCAAGAGTCGGAGCATGCCAGGCAGGGGAGATGCTTCGGCCGCGGCCTCATCCGTTGACCGGCTCCGGACGACCGGAGGGAAGACAGTGGTATGCTCGCCGCGGAGGCCGCGCCCATGCGCCTGCGAGAGCAAGACCCCTGGCTTATCGGCTGTCTTCTGGTGCTCGTGCTGCTGATCGTGGCGGTCGTCGGCACGGTGGTTGTCCTGCTGGCCGTCCGCACCGGCGGGGTCATGGTATGAAAAGGCCGGCGAGCGCGTGGGGGCAATCTCGCCGGCCAAAAGGTGGGGTGGGGGAAGCAAGTGTGTTCGCGGTTTAGCCGGGCATGACCCCGAGCTGCCGCAGCATGCCGGCGAAGTCCGCCTGGATCCACTGCTCGGCGATCTTGCCGTCGGTGATGCGGAAGAGGTTGTGCGAGGCGATCTCGACCGGGCGCCCGGTCGGCGGCATCCCTTGCAGGCTGCCGCGATTCGTGCCCCGGATCGTCAGCCGCGCCGCCGCCTTGCCATCCTCGGCGAGCGCGATCTCCAGCGTATGCGATACGTCCGGAAAGGCGCCGAAGAAGCCGTTCATCCAGCTGCAGTAGCCGTCGGCGTCCAGCGGGCCGGGCGCGCCGGGGGCGTGGGCCTGGAAGCCGGGCGCCAGGCAGGACCGGACGCGGCCGAGATCCTGGGCGTCGACCGCGGCGAAGAGCTCACCAAGAAGCGTTCTCGTCTGCGACATGCCTGGCTCCAATCTCCCCATCATCCCTGCGCGACACCCAACTGCCGCAGCAGCCCGAGCAGGTCGAGCTGCGCCCAGTTCTCGATCGCCTGGCCATCCTCCAACCGCCAGATGTCGATGTACTCGATGGCGACCGCCCTGCCAGTGGCGGGGATGCCCATGAACTCACCCTGGTGCGTGCCGCGCACGGTGCCACGAGTCGCGACGCGGTCGTCCTGGCCGACGACCTCCGCCAGCTCGACGCGCATGTCGGGGAAGGCCGCGGTGAACATCGCGATGACATCTTTGAAGCCCGCCGGTCCCGTAGCCGGGGCGGGCCAGGAGTAGTTGATGTAGCGCGGGCTGAGCAACTCGTCGAAGACCTCCGCGCGCCGCGCGTTGATCCCCTCGTCCAGGCCGCGCCGGATCAACGCCTTGTTCGCCTCGACCCCCATGGTGCTCTCCTCCGGCATCGGTGCTGGTCCGATGGCTCCATTCTCCGCGGCGCGCGGCCCCGTCACCAGTTCAATCACTGCTCAATCGCTGCTCAGTTTCGCGGCTTCCGCGTGCTATCATCGACAGCCCGCGAGGATTGGCTGCCCAGCGCCGGCGCACCGTCGGCGACGCCGGGCGCGACAGGAGGATGACTCTGATGAAGCAGCGGATCAGCCCGGCGGCGTTCGTCTACGATCTCCAGCAGCCCAGCGACCCCCAGCTCTCGCCCGACGGCGCGCGCCTCGTCTACACCGTGACGCGCGTCGACCCCGAGAGCAAGAAGACCACCAGCCAGCTCTGGCTCCGCGACCGCGCGGGCGGCAATGCGCGCCAACTGACCCAGGAGGGCGAGAAGAACAGCGGCGCGCGCTGGTCGCCCGATGGCGCGTCGATCGCCTTCGTCTCCGAGCGAGTCAAGGCGCCGGCCAAGAGCGGCATCTTCGTCCTGCCGGTCGGGCAGCCGGGCGAGGCGCGCCAGCTCACCTCCCACAACCAGGCGATCGGCGAGTTGGCCTGGTCGCCCGACGGCGCGACCATCGCCTACACCACCACCTTCGATCCCGCGAACCCCGGCGAGGAGCCGCCCAAGGAGGGCGAGCCGGCGGCAGTGCGCGTGACCCGGCGGCTCGACTACAAGATGGACGGGCGCGGCTGGCTCGGCGACGTGCGCAAGCAGGTCTGGACCGTCGACGTCGCCTCGGGCGAGCGCACGATGCGCACGAGTGAGCCGGTCGATCACAGCCAGCCGCTCTGGTCGCCGGACGGGCGCACACTGGCCCTGCGCAAGCAGGCGCCCGACGGCTGGACCAGCTTCATCGCGCTGCTCGACCTCGCCTCGGGCGAGCAGCGCCGGGCCGGCGACGTGGTCGGCACGCACCCCTCGGCCGCCTGGTCGCCCGACGGCAGCCAACTGCTGATCACCGGCGACCCCGAGCACAGCTACCAGCCCGACCTCTTTCTCGTCGATGTGGCCAGCAACGCGACGCACCGCCTCAGCGACGACCTGCCGATCCTGCCGGTCGAGGGGATGGGCGAGACGGCCCTGGCCTGGCTCGACGAGCGGTACGTGCTCATCAACGCCGCCGAGCACGCGCGCCACGGCCTCTACCGGCTCGACGTCGAGACCGGGCGCGTCGAGTGCCTGGCGAGCGGCGACGCCAGCACCGTCGGGCTGAGCCTGGACGAGGGGCGGCGCTTCGTGGCGCAGGCGCGGACCAGCTTCGAGTCACCCGGCGAGATCGCCGTCTCCGACCTGCGCGAGGGGAGCACCGCCACGGTCACCAGCCTGAACGGCGAGCTGACCGAGGCGGCCGGGCCGGCCGGCTGGGAGCGCTTCGAGCTAGAACGGGGCGGCTTCACCATCGAGTCCTGGCTGCTCAAGCCGGCCGACTACGACCCGGCGCGCCGCTACCCGGTGGTGCTGATGATCCACGGCGGGCCGAACGGCTTCTTCGGCTATCGCTTCCTGGCCAACCAGCAGTTGCTCGCCAACCACGGCTATCTCGTCGTGCTGCCCAACCCGCGCGGCTCGACCTCCTATGGCCGCGAGTTCTCGGTCCAGGTGCTCGGCGACCGGGGCGGCGAGGACTACCTCGACCTGATGGCGGTCGCCGACCACGTCGCGGCCCGGCCCGACGTCGACCCCGCGCGCGTCGGCATCTACGGCTACAGCTACGGCGGCTACATGACCTCCTGGATCCTCGGTCAGACCGACCGCTTCAAGGCCTGCGTCTGCGGGGCGCCCTCGGTCGACCTGACTTCGCAGTTCGGCACCAGCGACATCGGCTGGCACTACGACACCACCCAGTACCGCGCCCAGCCGCACGAGAACCCGGACTGGTACCGCGCCCACTCCCCGCTGACCTACGCCCACCGCGCCACCACCCCCACGCTGCTGGTCAGCGGCGAGAGCGACCTGCGCTGCCCGACCAGCCAGGCCGAGGAGCTGTTCGTGGCGCTGAAGAAGGGCGGCTGCGAGGTCGAGTTCGTGCGCTACCCCGGCGTCGGCCACGGCTTCGCCAGCGCCGGCCCGGCGCAGTACCGCGAAGACTTCCTGACGCGCACGCTGGCCTGGTTCGACCGCTATCTCGGTGGGGGAGCCGGGCAGAGCTAGTCTCTGACGCCGTGTCGGCCGCGGCGGCGCTCCGGTTGGCTCCGGTACGCCGCCGCTCGCCCTACGATGATGGACGGCTCCCCAGCGGCGGGTAGCGCGCACCGCCATACCGGTACAGACCAACGGCGATGGCGAAGGCCAGGGAGATGACACAGACGAGCGTGGTGGAGAGCCCCCAGAGTTGCAGCCCGGAGCCCAGCAGCAGCACGCCGAGAATCCCCTTGAGTACCGCACCGGGCACGTTGGTCGAGAGTTTCGCACCCAGGTAGATGGCGGGCAGCGCGCCGAGCAGGAGCGAGCCGGTCAGGGCGAGGCGCACATCGCCCGCCAGCAGATGGCCGAGCGCGGCGGCGCCGACTAGCGGCACGGCTTGCACCAGGTCGGTGCCCACCAGGTCGGCGGCGCGCAGCCGCGGGTAGCAGAGCATCAGCATCACGATGATCAGCGAGCCCGAGCCGACCGAGGTCAGCCCGACGATGAAGCCGCCCACCAGCCCGATCAGCACCGTCGGCAGTGGCCGCACCACCAACCGCTCCGAGGGTCCGAGCGCGGCGGCCCGCGTGCGCCCGAACCGGCTGAGCAGCACGCGCGCGATCATGCCGGCGACCGCGGCCAGCAGGGCGGCGCCGATCGCCAGTTTGACGCGGTGTTGCAGCAGCGCGCCGTCGCCCAGCAGGTGCAGCACGAACGCCCCGGCGAAACCAGCGGGCACGCCAGCCGGCACGATCCAGCGCACCAGTTCCCAGCGCACCGTGCCGGCGCGCTGGTGCACCGCGGCGCCGACCGGCTTCATCGTGACCGAGACCAGCAGGTCGCTGCCGACGGCGGTGGTGGGATCGACCCCGAAGAAGAGCACCAGGATGGGCGTCATCAGCGCGCCGCCGCCCATGCCGGTCAATCCGACCGAGAGGCCGACCAGCGCGCCGGCGACCGCAAGCTGCCAGGAGAGATCCATGGGTCGTTCCTCTACGAATCAGGTCGCCGGATCGTGTTGATCCCCCGGTCGCACGGGGCACCGCTGGCGCAGCGCATTCTCGAGAGCGCCCCCGTTTCGGTTCTCTCTAGAGAATCCCAGTTCGGTGGAGTCGTCCCACTCCTGGGCGTTGGGTTATCGTGAAGGCGCGGGTGGCCCGCCCAGCGGCAGGCGCACGGTGAAGGTGCTGCCGGCGCCCGGCGCGCTCGCAACGCCGATGCTGCCACCGTGACGGCGGACGATCTGAGCGGTGATGTGGAGCCCCAGCCCGACCCCGCTGATGGCGCGGCTGACCGTCTCGGCGCGGGCGAACGGCTGGAAGATGCGCGCCTGCTCCTGGGGGGACATGCCGACGCCCCGGTCGGCGACCTCGACGACGGCGCAGTTCCCGTCGCGCTGGACCCGCAGCCGGATGGGACCGCCATCGGGCGAGTACTTCAACGCGTTGGTGAGCAGGTTGGTGAAGACCTGATCCAGCCGGATCGGATCCCAGTAGCCGCGCAGGGCCGGCGGCGCTTCCAGCTCCAGCCGGTGCCCGGGAAGCCGCTCCGGC
>DASSHC010000370.1:0-12237 GCA_035693105.1 Thermomicrobiaceae bacterium
GGTCGGGAGCGCGCGGCGTGAGAGAGGAATGCTTGCATGCCCGGCAGCGACGATCTCGCCAGCGATGGGCCTCCGCGCGACCGCGTGGTCACGGGCGGCGTGCCGATGCCCGCGCCGGCGATCAGCCCGGCCGGGCTTGGCTCCAGCCGGGGCAAAGCGTTCGGCTTGCAGATCACCCGCTACGTGACAAACAATATCGTCAGCCGCGTTCCCCTGTCCGTGCTGCGGCACGCCTGGTATCGCGCCGTGGTGGGGATGACGATTGCCCGGGGCGCCTCGCTCCAGCGGGATCTCTATGTCTACGTCGGCGCCCGGGGCCACTCAGGTCTTCGCGGCATCGCCATCGGGGCGCGCAGCGTCGTCGGGCGCGCGTGCTGCCTGGACGGGCGGGGTGGCCTCACCATCGGCGCGAACGTGGTGGTGTCGCCCGGCGTCTGGCTATTGACGGATGGTCACGACGCCGACGACCCGGATTTCCCGGAAGTGCTCGCGCCCGTCGAGATTCAGGATGACGTCTGGCTGGGCAGCCGTGCGACGGTGCTGCCCGGCGTCACCATCGGCACCGGCGCGGCGGTGGCTCCCGGAGCCGTCGTCTCCAAGGATGTGCCCCCCTACGCGATCGTCAGCGGCGTGCCGGCGCGGCCGGTCGGCACGCGGGCCCCCAGGCGGCCGGCGTAGCCTCCCGCCACCGTTCCTCTACCTCCATGCCGGCCGTGGGCCGCCTTGCCCCATCGCCGCGCGCGGAAGCGCACCGGCCTGCTCGGGCCGGGCGGTCGTCCCCCTTCATGTGATGGTGTTCGTATTCCCCAAAAAGAACCAGTAGGACGTGGCTCATTTCCTCCATGTACCGCTAGACCAGTCCGCCTATGCTCGGTATACGAATTGGCTAGGTGCTTGGGAAACACGTCCTATTCCGAAACACCTGCGCTCCGCAGTCCGATCGTGACCGAGCGAGAGACCGCCGGGGCGACGGTGACGCGGCGGTGTGGCGCGCTATCTGGTGGCGCGTGTCGGGAGTAACGCTCGACGAGTCGTTCGCGTCCGGCTGTTCGTGTGGAGATCGGTTGCCGAGTAGGAAGGGCAGGGTGGGTAGCATGACGAGCAGGCTACCGGGCCTCGCGGTCATCGGCTGCGGCTATTGGGGTTCGAAACACACACGGGTCATCTGGGAGATGCCCCAGGCGCGGCTGGCGATGGCGGTCGATCAGTCCCAGGAGCGCCGCGACTACCTGCGGGAGAAATACGGCAGCGTGGAAGTGACCGGCGATGCCGAAGCCGCCTTCAACAGCGATGACGTCAACGGCGTGGTGATCGCCACGCCGGTCTCGACCCACTTCGAGTTGGCACGCCAGGCGCTGCTGGCCGGCAAGCACGTGCTGGTCGAAAAGCCGATGGTCACGAGGTCCAGCGAGGCCGAGGAGCTGATCGCGCTGGCCGAGGCTCGCCAGTTGGTGCTGATGGTCGGTCACACCTACGAATATCACCCCGCGGTGACGTACCTGCGCAATCTGATCCGGAGCGGCAGCCTCGGCCAGATTCACTACATCAACAGCTCGCGGCTCAATCTGGGGTTGTTCCAGCCGGATACCAACGTCCTCTGGGACCTCGCGCCGCACGACCTGTCGATCATCTTCTCCTTGCTGGGGCAGGCACCGGTCAGCGTGAGCGCCACCGGTCAATGCCACATCCTGCCGCAGGTCGAGGACGTGGCTTACGCCCTCGTTCGCCTGGCGAACGGCGTGACGGCTCATGTGCACGTGAGCTGGCTCGATCCGGTCAAGGTGCGCCAGGTCACCGTCGTCGGCAGCACCGGGATGGCTGTCTTCAACGACGTCGCGGCCGAGCAGCAGGTGCAAATCTACGACAAGCGCTTCACCATCGCTCCTGCGGGCGACGGGTACGCCGATTTCCGCTCCGGCTACCACTACGGGGACGTGGTGCTGCCGCGCATCCCGAGCGGCGAACCGCTCACACTCGAGTGCGAGGATTTCGCCCGCTCGATCGTCAACGGCACCCGCCCGGTCGCCGATGGGTACTCGGGCCTGCGCGTGGTGCAGGCGCTCGAGGCGGCCACGCGCTCGCTCCACGCGGACGGGCGGGCCGAGCCGATTGCCCTGCCGGAGCCGGTTGTGCTCGCGGCGCAGGGGCAATTGGGCCTGGTGGAGAACGGCCACTATGCAGCTGACAAATAACGACGCATCGCCGGTTCCGTTGCCTCGCTGGCCACTCCTGGCGAAGCGCGGCCTGGATGTGCTCGTCAGTCTGATCGGCCTGGCGCTCCTATCCCCGCTCTTCGCCGCGATCGCCGTGCTGATTCGGCTCGATAGTCCGGGCGCGGCCCTGTTCCGGCAACTCCGGGTCGGCAAGGATGGGAGGCTCTTTACCTGTTTCAAGTTTCGCAGCATGTACCAGGACGCAGACGATCGGATTCACCGGGAGGCGATCCGTCGCCTGGCGGCGGGTCAGTCGCTGAACGCGCAGGGGAAGATCCGCGGCAAGCTGATCGCTGATCCGCGGGTCACCCGGGTCGGGCGCGTGCTCCGGCGCACCAGTCTGGACGAGCTGCCACAGCTGATCAATGTCCTGCGCGGAGAGATGAGCCTCGTCGGGCCGCGCCCGGCCATCCCCTACGAGCTGGAGCACTATCAGAGCTGGCAGCACCAGCGCTACCTGGTCAAGCCGGGATTGACCGGCCCGTGGCAGGTGTATGGACGAGGACGGACCGGGCTGCTCGAGATGCTCGAGATGGACGTGGCCTACGCCACCAACTGGTCGCTGTTGTACGACCTCAAGCTGATCGTGTTGACGATTCCGGCAGTACTGACTGGTGGCGGTGCGTATTAGGCCCGCCCAGCAGCGATAGAGGGAGAGAGAACAGACATGCGCGTCCCGTTTGTCGATCTCAAAGCTCAGTATGCGTCGATCAAGGACGAAATCGACACGGCGATGGGATCGGTGGTCGAGACATGTCGTTTCGTCGGCGGCTCGCCGGTCGAGGAATTCGAAGGAGCCTTCGCGCGCTTCTGTGACGTGCGCTACGCGGTCGGCGTCGGGAACGGCACCGATGCGCTGGAGCTGGCCCTGCGAGCGCTCGGAATCGGCCCTGGTGATGAGGTCATCACCGTCGCCAATACCTTCATCGCGACCGCCGCCGCCATCTACGCGGTCGGCGCCAAGCCGGTGCTGGTGGATATCGAACCCAGCACCTACATGATCGACCCGGCGCAGATCGAGGCCGCCATCACGCCGAAGACCCGCGCCGTCATTCCGGTGCACCTGTACGGCCAGCCGGCGGATATGGACCCCATCCTCGCCATCTGCCGCCCTCGGGGCATAGCGGTCGTCGAGGACGCGGCCCAGGCGCACGGCGCCGAGTACAAGGGCCGCCGGATCGGCAGCATCGGTGACGTGGCCTGCTTCAGCTTCTATCCGGGGAAAAATCTCGGCGCCTACGGTGACGGCGGCGCCATCACGACCAACGATGCCGCGATCTACGAGCGCGTCGCCAAGCTGTGCGACCACGGCCGGATCTCCAAGTACGAGCACGCGCTCGTCGGCCGCAACAGCCGGCTCGATACCCTCCAGGCCGCGGTGCTCACCGTCAAGCTGCGGCACCTCGATGGCTGGAACGCGCGCCGCCGGCAGGTCGCCAACTGGTATCAGTCGGCGCTGCTGGCCAGCGACGTCGGCACGCCGATCGTGCGCTCCAACTCCACCCATGTCTATCACCTCTTCGTCGTCACCTGCGCCTCGCGCGACGCGCGCGACGGGCTGCAGGCGGGTCTGACGCGGGCGGGTGTGGAGACTGGTATCCACTATCCGCTGCCCTTGCACCTCCAGCCCGCGGTCGCCGATCTGGGCTACCGCCCGGGAGACATGCCCTTCACCGAGGAGGTCGCCAGTCGCATCCTCTCGCTGCCAATGTTCGCGGAGATGACGCTGGAGCAGGTGAACTACGTCGCCGACGCCATTCAGGCGGCGCGCTCGCTGGTCGCCTGACTCCGCGCTCCGCGCTCGGCACGCCGACGCGCCCGGGGCCCGATACCGCCGCGACCGTCCCTCAGACCAAGAGCGGACGACGGCAGATCGGGCCAACCAGAGCCGCCCGAGCGGGACTGGTGGGAGGCCGAGCGCTTCGTGGTTCAAAGACACCCTGTCGGAGGGCGAGATCGACCGCGACCGTGGATCGATCGCGCGGTGGTGTTGAGGATTGACGCTATGCGCAGAATCTGCATTATTCGCCAAGGATTCTATCCCTGGGATCCGCGATTACAGCGGGAGGTCCGCGCGCTCCTCGTGGCCGGGCACCGGGTGGATGTCCTTTGCCTGCGGGGCGAGGGTGAGCGCCGGCTGGAGCGCGACGGCGGCCTGACCGTGTTCCGGCTGCCGCCAGCGCATCGGCGCGGCAGCGTGATCCGCTACCTGTACGAATACGCCGCCTTCTTCGTCACCGTCTTCCTGCTGGTGAGCGTGCTGCAGGTCGTGCGCCGGTATCGGGTGGTTCAGGTGTGCACCATCCCCGACGCGCTGGTCTTCGCTAGCCTCGTACCGCGCCTGCTGGGCGCGAAGATCGTGCTTGATCTGTACGAAGCGATGCCGGAGTTCCTAGCCTCGCGCTTTAAGACCGGGCTGGAGCATCCCGCGGTCCGCCTACTCGGCCGGCTTGAGCGGCGGTCTATCGCCTTTGCCGCTCTCGCGGTGACCTGCACCGAGCAGATGCGGCAGGCCTTCATCGGCCGGGGCGCGCCGCCGGACAAGATCGCCGTGGTTATGAACGCGGCCAACGAGGCTGTCTTCGCGGCGGAGCGTGTCGGGACGGCCACGCGGGACGCCGACGACGGGGAGTTCGTGCTGATCTCGCACGGAACCCTCGAGGAGCGCTACGGGCTGGATACCATCATTCGCGCGGTCGCCCTGCTCCGGCACGACCTGCCCGATCTGCGGCTGCGCGTCTACGGCAACGGCGCGTACCGGAGCGAGCTGCTGCGGCTAACCGCCGACTTGCAGCTCGAGCGCCAGGTGTGGTTCAGCGATGGGTTCGTGCCGATCGCCGAGCTGGTCGAGGCGATCGCGTCGGCCGACGCCGGCGTGGTGGCGATCAAGCGGGATCCGTTCCGTGACCTGTCGCACTGCAACAAGATGTTCGATTTCATCGCGATGCGCAAACCGGCGATCGTGTCGCGGACGGTGTCGGTGGAGGCCTATTTCGACGACGACTGCTTCGAGCTGTTCGCCTCGGATGACGCGCCGGAGCTCGCGCGGGCCATCCGCCGGCTGCACGATGACCCGGCGCGCCGGCAGGCGTTAGTCGAGCACGTCTCGCGCGTGAGTGAGCCGTATCGCTGGGTCCACCAGGAGCGCAGCTATCGCTCGCTGATCGAGGGCTTGTTGCGGGGACCGACCCAGCTCGAGGCGGGCACGGAGCGGCGCGCCGCCTAGCGCGCCGCCTCGCGTGCCGGCAGCGGCGGGCCCATCAGTTTCGCCGTCAGGAGAGGAAAGTCGTGTACATTCACCCCAGCGCGGATGTCGCCGACTCGGTCGTGATCGGTCAGGGCTCGAAGATCTGGCACGATGTCCAGCTTCGCCCCCGAGTCCGCATCGGTGAGAACTGTATTCTCGGCAAAGGTGTCTATATTGATGAAGACGTGATCGTTGGGAACAACGTTAAGATTCAGAATCGTGGCTCGATCTATAAGTACTGCACGCTGGAGGACGGCGTCTTCGTGGGGCCGCACGTCTGCTTCACGAATGACTTCTATCCCCGGGCAATCAACCCGGATGGAACGCTGAAAAGCGCCGATGACTGGCACGCCGGCCGCACGCTGGTGCGCTACGGCGCGTCGATCGGGGCTGGGGCCATCATCCTGCCCGGCCGCACGATCGGGCGCTTCGCTTTGATCGGCGCTGGCGCGGTGGTGACGCGCGACGTGACCGATCACGGCGTGGTGCTGGGGAATCCCGCGCGCCTGATCGGGTTCGCCTGCCGCTGCGGCAGGCGGCTGCAACCGGCCGGCACGGACCTGGTCTGCCCCGACTGCCACGACGTCTACTCCTTCTCGGGGGACGTCGTCGTCCGAGTCGGCGAGGAGAGCGGGCCGGCGTGGGGCGTAGGTCCGATCGTCGCGGAGGCCCCGGCGCGTGTGGAGATGAGGGAGTCCTGAGGTGGAGTGGTTCATGCTGCCGGCCCGCGTCGCGGTGCTCGCCGTGAGCGGGCTGAGCGCGCTCGCGACCGGCTACCTGCTCTCCTTGCTGCTGGCGGCGAGGCTGGAGGCCCGCCGATCCCCGGACGGCGACGACCAGGCGAAGGAACCGCGCTTTACCGTGCTGATCCCGGCGCATGACGAAGCAGCCGGCATCGGCCGCACGCTGGCCAACCTGCGGCAGCTCGACTACCCGGCGGACCGCTACCGCGTGGTCGTGATCGCCGACAACTGCACCGATGAGACCGCGGTGATCGCCGAGCGCTCAGGCGTGCAGGTGCTGGTCCGGCACGATCCGCTGCGGCGAGGCAAGGGCTACGCGCTGGCCTGGGCGCTGGAGCGGCTCGGCGCGGACGAGGAGTCTTCGCCAGACGCGTTCGTCTTCCTCGACGCCGACTGCGATGCCTCACCGAACCTGCTGCGCGCGGTCGCGCGGCGGATGGCGGCCGGCTTTGGCGCCCTCCAGACCGACAACGTCGTCGCCAACCCCGGCGACTCGTGGGTGGCGGCGTTGCGCTTCGCCGCCTTTTCCCTGATCAACACGGTCCAGCCACTGGGGAAGAGCCGGCTGGGGCTCTCGTGCGGCCTCAAGGGAACCGGCATGGCCTTGTCCGCCGATCTCCTGCGCCGCTACCCCTGGGATTCGTTCCGGCTGGCCGAAGACGGCGAGTATCACTGCCGGCTGCTCGAGGCCGGCGAGCGCGTCGGCTTCGTGCGGGAGGCGGCAGTCAGCTCGGCGATGCCGGTGACGCTCGGGCAGTCGCGGAGCCAGCAACTGCGCTGGGAGGGCGGCCGCTGGCAGTTGATTCGAACCTGGACACCCCGGCTGCTGCGTCAGGGCCTGCGGCGGCGCGATCCCGGTCAGATCCACGGGGCGCTCGAGCCGTTGATCCCGCCCCAGTCGCTCCTGCTGGCGGCGAACGTCGTGGCCGGCGTGCTCGCGCTGGCCCTGTCGTCGCCGGCCGCGCTGGCGCTGGCGCTCTTCAATCTCCTCGGTCAGGCCATCTGGGTCGTCGGCGGCATGGCGATCTGCGGCGCGCCGCGAGGGGTGTACCGGGCGCTTGCCGCCGCGCCGCTGCTGATGGTCTGGAAGCTTGGCCTCTACGGGGGGGTGCTGACCGGTCGCGTGCCGGCGAACTGGACGAGAACGCCGCGCCGCATCGGCGATCGCTAGCGCCCCGGCGCCCGCCATGAGGCTACTCGAGCAAGGGGTGGTAGGAGAGTTGGTAGGGCTGATCCCGGGAGCGCTCACCGATCACACGGGCCGGCACGCCGCCGACGATGGCGTAGGGCGGGACATCTTCCGTCACCACCGCTCCCGCGGCGACCACCGCGCCCTGGCCGATCGTGACCCCGGGCAGCACCATCGCCCGGCTGCCGAGCCAGGCGTGAGCGTGGATCTGGATCGGCGCCACACGCTCCGGCAGACGCGGGTCGCCCAGGTCCCGGCTGACCGTCAGCAGCCAGACATCCGGCGAGACGCTGACGTTCGACTCGATCGTGAGGCCGCCGCGCGCATCGAACCAGCAGTTCTGGTTGACGAGGGTGTGATGGCCGATCGAGACGGGAATCCCGCCCCGTTGCCGGCCGCTCGGAATCTGAAGCTGCAAACCCATCAGCAGGCTGGCGCCCTCGCCGATCTCGAGACCCAGGACGCGCCGATACCAGAGATAGCGCAGGGTGTAGGAGGGGACATAGGCGACCAGATGGTTCGTCAGGTAGCCGGTGATCTGGCGGGTGCCGATCATTTCGGGGCCTCCCGTCCACGACGTCCGTTGCTTCCCGCTCTGCGCCGTGCCGGGGCGCGACGGCCATCCGATGCGTGGATGATCGCGCCGGCCGCGCGGGGCGGCAAAGCGCTCCCACCGCGTCATCGGCCAGGCCGCCCGATCTCGGCGCCAGCGCCCGAGCTCCCTCAAATGAGGAGGGACCGGGTAACGAATTTTGGCGATGGATCCACCTTGACTGATTATTATACTAGCTATGAGCCGGATCCGTATGCAGTGGTTGGCCCCGAGCGGCCTTTCGTCTTGGCGCGCATGAGGATTCGGCGCGCAGTCGACTCGCCGGCGGCGGGGCGCGGCCGGGCAGCGGCGCGCCGGGCGCGAATGCCCGGATCGGGGAAGGTGAGCAGCCTGCCCCAACGGTCGTTCGTGTCGCTCCGTGAGGAAGTAGCTGGGGCATGAGATGAGTTGGTGTCGGGCACGCCTGTTCACGGCCGCGCTGATCGTTTTGAGTCTCAGCCAATTCACGCCGCTGGCGTCGCTCATCCCTGCTACGATCCCACTCGGGCCGTCAGTTGCGTCGGCTGCCTCGAACCCCATTCAGGTCGAAAACAGCCAGCCGGGCACGACGGCCTGGCAGATCGATACGAACCCCAACACCGGTGACCCGCTCCTGGCCCAGAACCATGAGATCGAAGGGTATGCCTCGCTCACCAGCGTGAACGCGGGCGGCTCGATCAGCTTCATGGTATCGCTCTCCACCGCGGCCCAGTACACCCTGAACATCTACCGTATGGGTTACTACGGCGGCGCCGGCGGCCGGCTGATGCAGAGCGTGCCGGCCGCCAACGGCACGACGCAGGCGACCTGCCCTCGCGTCACTATCACCACCAACTTCGGGCTGACCGAGTGCGCCTGGACGCCATCGTATACCCTCTCGGTCCCGAGCAACTGGACGACCGGCGACTACATCGTCAAGCTCAAGCGGCTCGACTCGGGCCTGGAGTCCTATATCCCTTTCACGGTGCGCGACGACGGGGCGCCCGCGGACATTGTCCTCTCCAACGACGTCACGACCTGGCAGGCGTACAACTTCTGGGGTGGGTCGCGGAACAACAATATCGGCTACAGCCTCTACGGCGAGTTCTACGACAACGGTGACAATAACTTCGAAAACATCGGTAACGCGCACGCCAATGCCGTCTCGTTCAACCGGCCCTATGCGGTCGCGGGTGAGACCGATGGCGCGGGGCAGTTCTTCATCTGGGACTACCCCATGGTCCGCTGGCTGGAGAGCAAGGGCTACAATGTCACCTACGCCACTGATATCGACATCGAAAACAACCCGACGCTCCTAGCCGGCCGCAAGGCATTCATCAATACCGGCCACGACGAGTATTACTCGGCCACCATGCGGAGCAACCTGCTGGGGTACATTAGCGGCGGCGCGCATGCTGGCTTTTTCAGCGCCAACAACATCTACTACCAGATCCGGTTCGCCAACGACGCCGCCGGCAATCCGGATCGCACCATCATCTGCTATAAGAATTCGAGTCTCGACCCGACCACGATTCAGTGGCGCTATCTCAACCCGCCCCAGCCGGAGAACGCCATCATCGGCGTGCTGCAGAACGGCGTGGCCAACGATCGCCCCTGGGTGGTTGCTGATGCCAGTAGCTGGATTTTCGCCGGCACCGGGCTGGCCAATGGCCAGAGCATTCCCTCCCTGGTCGGCTACGAGTTCGATGAGCGGGCCGCGAACGATTCCAGCCTCTCGTCCTTCGTCCCCTACGAGCCGGCGGGCCTCCAGCAGGTGGCCCACTCGCCCGTTCCAGCCAGCGACAACGGCGTCGCGGCGTACTCCGACGCCACGCTCTACACCGCCGCCAACGGCGCGATCGTCTTCGCCGCCGGCACCATGCAGTGGTCCTGGGGGCTCGACGCCGGCTATCTGAGCCCCGGCTGCGGCGGCTGCAACGGGTACGCGCCAAACGCGAAGGCGCGGTTGATCACCTCCAACATCCTGAACAAGTTCCTGGGCACCACGCCGACCCCGACGCCGGCGGTCGGGCTCAACCCGAGCACCCTCGCCTTCGGCAGCCAGCCGGTCGGCACGACCAGCGGCGCGCAGGCGGTGACGCTGACCAACGCCGGGAGCGCCGCGCTGGCGATCTCCTCCATCAGGCTCTCGGGGACGAACGCCAGCGACTTCGCCCAGACGAACACCTGTCCGCTGAGCCCGAGCACGCTGGCGGCCGGCGCGAGTTGCCGCATCAGCGTGACCTTCACGCCGGCCGCCGGCGCTTCGCGCTCGGCCAGCGTGACGATCGCCGACAACGCGCCGGGGTCGCCGCACAACGTGGGGCTGACCGGCACCGGCACCTCGACGACCGCGCCGGTCGTCAGCCTCAGCCCGAGCACGCTCGCCTTCGGCAATCAGGTCGTCACCACGACGACGGCCGCACAGCTGGTGACGCTCGCGAACACCGGCAACGCCGCGTTGACCATCAGCAGCATCGGCCTGACGGGCAGCAACCCGGGCGACTTTGCCGAGACCACCACCTGCGGCGGCAGCCTGGCGGCCGGGGCGAGCTGCAGCATCAGCGTGCGCTTCACGCCGACGACCAGCGGTAGTCGGAGCGCGAATCTGTCGATCGCCGATGACGCCGCCGGCTCCCCGCACCTGGTTGCCCTGACTGGGACGGGCACGTTGCCGGCCGGCGAGTACCTGGTCGATGGCTTCGAGAGCGGCAGCCTGAGCGCCTGGGGCGTCTTCAACGGCGGCGGCACGACCGCGGCCACGACGACGGTGGTCAACAGCGGCGCATACGCCGCGGTCCTGACGAACGCCGCCAACGGCCAGTACGCGGGCATCTACGCCGATCTAGTGGGCGGTCCCCGGGCGCAGAGCTACACCCGCTTCTGCTTCCAGATTCCGGCCTCCGGCGGGACGACTGTCCTGGCCCAGGGGCGCAACGTCAACGGGAACACCCTCTGGGAGATCGACTACGACCAACCGCGCCACGGCCTGGACCTCTACTTCTGGAACACGGCCAGCCCCCCGAGTCGCTACGACCTGTACAGCAACGCCAACCTCATCGTTCAGGGCCATTGGTACTGCGCCGAGGTGCTGGTCAACGAGACGAGCAGCGGGCAAGGGCAGGTCTGGCTGAACGGGACCAGCCTCGGCACGGTCACCGGAGACCTGTCGGCGGCGAACCCCTACAGTCGCCTCATCCTGTTCAACAATGCCTATATCGGCGATGCCCATTTTGACGATGTATTGGTCAGCGCGAGCTACAGCGCTCCGGTTGGGGCGGGCTCGGCGCCCTTGCCGATCCCGGTCGTCAGCCTGAGCCCGGCGAGCCTGACCTTCGCCGACCAGGTGCTCAACAGCACGAGCGCGGCCCAGACGGTGACGCTGACCAACAGCGGCGCCGCGCCGCTGACCATCAGCAGCATCGGCGTGACGGGGAGCAACCCGGGCGACTTCGCCCAGACGACCAACTGCGGCAGCAGCCTGGCGGCCGGGGCGAGTTGCAGCATCAACGTGACCTTCACGCCGACGGCCGCGGGCAGCCGCACCGCCCGTCTCACCCTCGTCGACAACGCGGGCGGCTCGCCGCAGAGCGTGGCGCTGGCCGGCAGCGGGACGGCGGCCACGCTCAGCCTGAGTGCGCCGAGCCTGGCCTTCGGCACGCAGCCGAACGGCACGCCGAGCGCGGCGCAGACGGTGACCGTGACCAACAGCGGCGCCGCAGCGCTGACCATCAGCAGCCTCGGCTTCAGCGGCGCCGACCCGGGCGACTTCGCCCAGACGACCACCTGCCCGCTCAGCCCGAGTACGCTCGGGGCCGGGGCCAGTTGCCGCATCAGCGTGACCTTCGTGCCGACGGCCGCGGGCAGCCGCTCGGCGACGCTCACGCTCACCGACAACGCGGCCGACAGCCCACAGAGCGTGGCGCTCAGCGGCAGCGGCAGCCCGGCCGGGGCGTATCTGGTCGACGGCTTCGAGAGCGGGACCCTCAACGCCTGGACCATCTTCAACGGCGGCGGCACGGCCACGATCGAGACGAGCACGGTCAACAGCGGCAGCTACGCCGCCGCGCTGACCACCACGGCCAGCGGCCAGCTGGCCGGGCTCTTCGCCGACCTGGCCGGGGACGCCCAGACGCAGAGCGACACCCGCTTCTGCTTCAACCTGCACGGCATCGGCAGCAGCATCGTGCTGGCGCAGGGCCGGGACGGCAACGGCGCCAACCGCTGGGAGCTCGACTACGACGCCGGTCGCCAGGGGCTGGACGGCTACTTCT
>DASSHC010000371.1:0-7025 GCA_035693105.1 Thermomicrobiaceae bacterium
ACCCGAACGCCCGGCAGATGTTCCAGGAGTTGCTGGCCTCCTTGCAGCAGCAGATGCTGCAGCAAACCTTCCAGGGGATGCAGCAGGCGCTGCAGAACATGACCCCGGAAGACATGAGCAACATGCGCGACATGCTGCGCGAGCTAAACGAGATGCTCGAGGCGCGCATGCGCGGCGAGGAGCCCGACTTCGAGCGCTTCATGCACAAGTACGGGCAGTACTTCGGTCCAAACATCAACAGCCTCGACGAGCTGCTCGACCACCTGGCCCGCCAGATGGCCGCCATGCAATCGCTGCTCGACTCGATGACGCCGGAGATGCGCCAGCAGCTGCAGGACGCGATGGACGCGGTCATGAGCGACCCCGGCATCCAGGAGCAGCTCTCGCAGTTGGGGCAGAACCTCGGCCGCATGATGCCGGACAACCCCTACCGCCAGCCCTACGACGTCGCCGGTGGCGAGGAGCTTTCGCTCGGCGAGGCGATGCGCCTGATGGAGCGGCTGCGTGAGATGGAGGAGGTCGAGGACCAGCTCAAGGGTGTGCGCGACTGGCGCGACCTGGAGAACGTCGACAACGACAAGATCCGCGAGCTGCTGGGCGACGAGGTCAACCAGAACCTGGAGCAACTGCGCCAGCTCACCAAGCTGCTGGAGGACGCCGGCTACATCCAGCGCACCCGCCGCGGCTTCGAACTGACGCCGCGCGGCGTGCGCAAGATCGGCCAGAAGGCGCTCAAGGACATCTTCCAGCACCTCAAGCGCGACCGCTTCGGCCAGCACGAGCTGGAGCGCTCCGGCCGCGGCGGCGAGCGCACCGACGACACCAAGCCGTACGAGTTTGGCGACCCCTTCCTGCTGCACCTGCCCAAGACGGTAATGAACGCGGTCTACCGCCAGGGCGTCGGCAGCCCGGTCCAGCTCGCGCCGGACGACTTCGAGGTCTTCCGCACCGAGCTGGTGACGCAGTCCTCGACCGTGCTGATGGTCGACATGTCGCGCTCGATGCTCTACAACGGCTGCTTCGCCGCCGCCAAGAAGGTGGCGCTGGCGCTCGACAGCCTGATCCGCTCGCAGTTCCCGCGCGACAACCTCTACATCATCGGCTTCTCCTACGTCGCCAGCGAGCTGAAGCCCTCGATGCTGCCGCACATCAACTGGGACGAGTACAACTATGGCACCAACATGCAGCACGGCTTCATGCTCTCGCGCCAGTTGCTCGGGCGGCACAAGGGCGGCTCCAAGCAGATCATCATGATCACCGACGGCGAGCCGACGGCGCACTTCGACGGCTCGCAGGTGCGCTTCTCCTACCCGCCCACCTATCAGACGTTGCAGGAGACGCTGAAGGAGGTCGTGCGCTGCACTCGCGAGCAGATCACGATCAACACCTTCATGCTGGAGCGTAGCCCCTACATGGCCGGCTTCGTCAGCGAGATGGCCAAGATCAACAAGGGACGAGCCTTCTTCTCGACACCCGACCACCTGGGCGAGTACATTCTGGTCGACTACGTGACCAACAAGAAGCGTCACGTGCACTAGTCAACGAAACCGGATCAGGAATGGGCGACGGGTGAGCGGGGAGACGGGCAACCTCTATCGCTACGAGGACATCCTGCGGGCGATCGGGCGCTACATCGACGAGCACGACCTGCAGGATGTGGTGCTGGTGCAACTGGAGCAGGGGATCCTGCTGCGCGGCCAGGGGGTGGCCGACGACCCGCGCCGCGGGCGCCGGCTGATCGAGTATCTCTTCGACGCCGAGGAGTTGCGTCGCATCGACGAGCGCGCCCGCCAGCAGCGCGGCCGCTAGGGAGCAGGAGTTGTCCAAGCGCACCGAGCGGCGCATCAAGTGGATCGTCTTCGGCACCTTCGCCCTGGTCATCGCCGTCGTCGTCGTTCTCTACCTCCTTCCCGCCTTCCGCCTCACCGCGGCGCAGCAGCTTGGCATCGTGCCGGGCAGTGACGCGACCAAGGTGGCCGGCCCCGGCGAGGCGCGGCTGGTCGTGATCTCCTACCCCGAGCCGGTGCAGCTCAGCCAGCCGATCTACCGCCAGGTGGCACGCCTGCTGCTGCGCTCCGACAATCAGGTCACCGATCTGGCGACCGGCAAGAGCTTCGCGCTGCCGGTGGCCGAGGTCGACAGCCTGGAGATCTCCAGCGACCGCAACCGGCTGCTGCTGCAGGGCGGCAATCAGTACGCCGTGATCGACCTGAGCAGCGACGCGGTGACGGCGGCGCCGAGCAAGCCGAGCGGCGACTGGGGCGATGTCTTCACCCGCCCGGTGATCTGCAGCGGCGTCTCGCCCGACAACGTCTACACCCTCTGCATACGCGCCGGCGGCGAGCACAACACCCGCTACCTCTGGGGCAATTGGGAGGTCTCGGTGCGCCCCTACGGCCAGAACGGGCCGTGGCAGCGCGTCTACCGTGGGCGCGGCCAGGTGCCGATCGTCGGCTTCGCCCCCGACAACAAGAGCGTCTATATGTATAACGAGCTCGGCATCTGGCGCGCGCCGATCAAGAAGTGAGCGGAACTCGGCGACAGCGCTACGGCAGCGTGAAGATCCACTCCGGGGTGGCGTACTTGGTGGCGACGAGCTCCCGCGCCTCGGCCAACTCGTCGGCGGTCAGCTCGCTCTCCGTGAGGCCGTGGCGGGCGGCGAAGGTCTGCAGCATGTGCGCGATGATCGTCTCGCGCGGCAGGTTCGTCTGCTGGCGCAGCGGCCCGACGCGCTTGGCCGCGCTGGCGATCCCCTTGTCGCTCAGCTTCTCCTGGCCGATGCGCAGCACTTCGAGCATGCGGTCGGAGTTGATGTCGTAGGACATGGTGGTGTGGTGCAGCACGCCGCCGAAGCGGCGTGCCTGCGCCGCGCCGCCGATCTTGCCGCCCCTTGAGGTGATGTCGTTGATCGGTTCATACCAGGCGTCGATGCCGAGATCGCGCAGCGCCTCGATCACCCAGGCGTCGAGGAAGGCGTAGGAGTCGACGAACGAGAGGCCGTCGACCAGCTCCGGTGGGGCGTAGATCGAGTAGGTGATGACGTTCTCCGGCTCGACGAACATCGCCCCGCCGCCGGTCAGGCGCCGGTTGATCGCGATCCCATGGCGCCGCGCCGCCTCCTCGTCGACCTCGTTGCGCACCGACTGGAAGCGGCCGATCACCACCTCGGGCGCGTTCCGGCCCCAGAAGCGAAGGGTGGGCGGGCGCTCCCCGGCGCCGACGCGGCGCGTCAGCACCTCGTCGAGGGCGTGGTTGAGCACCGGCTCGACCGCCTCAGGGTGGCCGCGGATCAACTGCCAGGGATAGGCTCTCCAGTCGCGCTCGATCATCCCACGGCCCTCCGCACCGCGTGGGCGACCGCCTCGGGCGAGAAGCCGAGCATGACGACGTCGTCCGGCAGGGCGTTGCCGATCTGCTCCGCGATCTCCTCCGCCGTGAGATCGGCCGGCAGCCCCCGCACTGCTTCGGCGATCAGCGCCAGCGCTTCGGCCGGCTCCAGAAAGAAGTCGCCGCTGATCTCGACGGCGGCGAAGCGCCCGTCTCGAATTTCGACGTCGGCGACCACCAGCTTGCCGCCGGGGACCTTGTACTCTCCGTGCATCGCTCCTGGTCCTTGAACTCGCGCTCGATCGGCTCCGGCCCGGAGCCGCCAGGTCGATTATCCGTCAGCGGCGGATCCCGGTCGAGTCTCGTCCGAGATGAGCCAGCCGGACTGGCTCTCGATATCCGGCAGGGGCGGGATGGCCCAGACCGACTCCCAGGCCGAGACGGCCCAGTCGTCGTGCACGGCCGCCGGGGGGAGCCAGCTCGGCAGGGCGAAGAGGAGTCGCCGCGCCAGCGCGTTGACATACGGCTCATACAGCTCGCGCAACTGCTCCAGGTCGTGCCAGGCATCGGGACTCGCCGCCATCGGCAGCCCGGCCAACGCGAGCTCGGCCCGGAGCGCGTCGAACTCCGCCGTCGTCAGGCGTGATGGCGATGGTGGCTCGGGTTGGGCGCCGAAGACCTGGCTGAGGTCGACGGCCGCGTGACGCGCCATGGCGAAGGTCAGTTGCGCCTGCCCCGGCGCGACGCCCTCGATCCCAACCAGAACGAGGGCGCAGGCATCCAGGATCATGGTCAGCGCCCCGAGCCAGGACTGGTTCTCGTGCTGCGAGCGGAAGTAGGCCAGCGTCGGGTAGGAGAGGTGGCTCTCCAGCAACTCGGCCGACCATTCCTCCCAGGTGTAGAGGAACTGGTCGAGCTTGGCCACGCCCTGGGAGCGGCCGGTGCGGCGCAGCAGCTCGACCGCGGTCGGTGGCGAACCGGCACGCGCGTCGAGGAGCGCGATGTGGGCCTCGCGGCGCGAGAAGGCCTGGTAGAGGGTGGGCAGGTAGCTGATGACCAGGGCGAAGAAGCCGAGCCCGGTGGCGGCCTCGATCACGGTGAGCGCGCGCGTTAGCGTGGTGCGTGGATCGACGTCGCCGATGCCGAGCGTGATGAAGTTGGTGCCGCTGAGGTAGATGTCCGTGCTCAGATGCCGGTTGCCGCGCGCGACCACCAGCGGCGAGCCGAGTCCCCAGAACAGGAGACCGAAGCCCAGCACCAGCACCACCACCCAGACCAGCAGCAGCATGATCAGCGAGAGTGGGCCGTAGAAGCTGAGGAAGCTCTCCCGTCGCGGGCTGAGGCGGTGCATCCGGCGGGCGACGCTCGACCAGGGGATCCAGGTCAGGCGGTAGACCCAGCGAGTCAGACGGAATTGCCGGGTGACGCGGCGCGGCAGCACGATCGTCTCGAAGGCATCGAGCAGGACGGTAAGGATCAGGAGTAATCCGGCGGCGCCCACCAGCCACTGCACCGTGTCCCGCATCCCCGCCCACCGCCTTCGCCCACATCCCGAGGCTGCCGACCCCGCGTGACCCCCAAGCGGGTCGCGTCAAAGCCTACCGCGTGCGGGGACTGAGCGGGGCTCCCGGTGACGGAGACGAGGACTCAGGCAGCCGCGGCAGCGGGCTGCAGGTCCAGGTGGGGTGCCGCCGGAGCGGGGAAGGGCTGAGTCGTCGCCGTCGCACCGCGCGGGAGCGTCACGAAGAGGTAGCTGATGAGGCGGCGCCGTGTCTCGGCGTTCATCTCGCGGAAGCGCACGCCCACCCGAGTGCGCCCCCGCGGCCCGCCGCGGGCGTGCAGGATATCGCCGGTGATGAGCGCGTCGCCTTCCGGCAACGCCAGGAGGATTTCCACTCGTGGCGACAGCCAGAGCTGATCGGCGGCGATGACCAGCCCCATTCCCTGCAGCGAGAGATCGCTGGTGGTCGTCTCCAGCAGGCTGCCGTCCGCGCCGAGCACAATCGCGGGCACGTGTGCCGGGAAGCGGTAGCGCTTGCGCGCGTGGACCCGGTGGAGCACGGCGTAGAGGCAGCCGACCAGGATCCCGGCGTTGACCAGCGCCCAGAAGATGGCTACGAGGTAGATGCTCTCTGCCATATGCGTGCGGTGGATTCCGAACATCACGTTGGCCAGCGCCAGGGCGACCGCGGCGGCGATGAGGCCGAGGAGCAGGGCCAGGGGTGCAACCTGGCGCCGCTCCTGGGCATAGACGCCGTTGGCGGTCTCCTTCGGTGTGACGCGGAAGCCCAGCCGGCGCGGCCAGACGATCACGCTCGAGGCCCAGATGAAGGTGAACATCTTCAGCAGGTTGTACTCCTCGACCCGCAGGTAGCGGAAGCTGCCGCGTCCGACGGCTCGGTTGGCCAGGATGCCGAGCGCGAAGTAGGGCAGCCAGTGGACCAGGTAGTCCCGGCCGCTTACCGTCAGCGGCAGCACCCCGGTCACCAGAATCAGCGCCGGCACGAGCAGGTAGATCAGCTTCTGGAAAGAATCGAAGTAGGTCAGCATCGAGGCCAGGTAGTTGAGCCGCTGAGCCAGCGTCAGGCGCGGCTTGATCAGCGGGTTCTCGCGGCTGCGCAGGATCTGCATCGTCCCCTGGGCCCAGCGCAGCCGCTGCAGCGCGAAGGCGTGGAGCGTCTGCGGCGCGATGCCGTAGGCCAGCGTCTCGTTGTGATAGATCGTTTTCCAGCCGGCGGAGTGGAGCCGGAGCGAGGTATGGATGTCCTCGGTGATCGAGCCCGTCGCCACGCCGCCGACCGAGTCGAGCGCCGCGCGCCGCACGATGGCCGGGCTGCCGCACCAGAAGGCGGCGTTCCAGCGGTTCTTGCCTGGTTGAATGACGCGGTAGAAGAGCGCCTGATCGTGCCACGGCTCCGGCTCGCCGTGCCGGCCGGCGTGCTGGATCGAGTCGGCGTTGTAGAACTCCTGGGGGAGCTGCACCAGCGCCACGCGCTCGTCGACGAAGTAGCCCAGCGTCTTGTCGACGAAGTCGGGCTGGGGCACGGTGTCGGCGTCGAGGATCACCACGAATTCGCCGTCCGTGCGCGCCAGCGCGGCGTTGAGGTTGCCGGCCTTGGCGTGCAGGTTGTTCTCGCGGGTCAGGTAGCGGCAGCCGAGCGCGGCGGCCAGCGCGGCCACCTCGGGGCGGCGGCCATCGTCGAGCACGTAGGTCGTGTGCGGATAGCGGATCGTGCCGCAGCCGACCAGCGTCGCCTCCAGAATATCCAGGGGCTCGTTGAAGGTGGGGATGAAGATGTCGACGCCGCACTCGGGCAGCGGCTCGAAGGGGAATTCGTGCTCGCAATCCCAGGTCATGAAGGTGAACAGCACGAAGCTCAGTGCGCCCTGCAGCTCCGCCAGCAGAAAGATGAGCGAGAAGACGAGCGCGTCGAGGTTCAGCGTGGCGGTAGAGCGCCACCAGAGATAGTAGAGCAGATAGGCCCCGGTGATCAGTGCGACGGCGCGGGCGCGCCATTGCTGCGACTGAATCGGCATCGAACCGGCACTCGCCTCTCACGCATCCGCCAGGCGACACAGTCACTCCGTATCGCGTGTCTAGCTTGCAGGGCAACGGGCGAAAACCTGATGAGGTCGTAGTACCGTTCAGACCGGGCGTGGAGTCCCGATTGACTCGCGAAACGAGTATTCTTGTCGTT
>DASSHC010000372.1:0-2792 GCA_035693105.1 Thermomicrobiaceae bacterium
TGGCCGGGGCGATCATGGGTGGTCTGTCGACCGTGCAGGAAGCGACGCACGCCTACACCAGCAACTTCGGCGGCTTCTCCCGCATCGACGGCCAGGGAGTGGTGGTCAGCACCAACCCGCTCGGTAACGACCAGCGCCAGCCGCGGCTGTCGGGTCCGATCGGTGAGCAGAACCGCTTCGCGCAGGTGCTGCTCGTTCTCGTGCCGCTCGGCGTCGGTTTCGCCGTCCGGCGGCCGAAGCGCCACGAGCGCATGATCGCGGCCGGTGCGACAGTCCTCATCCTGGCCGGCACGCTGCTGAGCTACTCGCGCGGCGCGGCGGTAGCCCTCGTCGGCGTCCTGGTGCTGATGTTGCTGCTGCGCTTCGTCCGGCTGCGCGCCGTCCTGGTTGCGTCAGCAGTCGTCGTGGTCGGCGCGTTGCTGATTGCTCCCGGCTTCTTCACCCGGGTGGCATCGCTGCAGGGCCTCGAAGCGCTCACCTCGGACTCGGGCAGCTCGGGCGCGGACGGCTCCATTCAGGGTCGCGCGGCACTCAACCTGGGAGCGTGGCAGGCGTTCCTCGAGCACCCGCTGACCGGGGTCGGGCCGGGGCTGTTCGCAGCCGATTACTCGGCGACCTACGCCAGCGACACGGGAATCCACCACTTCCTGAGCAGCTCGCAGTTCCCGGCCCACAACCTGTATCTGGGGATCGCCGCGGACCTGGGGCTCGTCGGACTGCTGCCGTTCCTGGCGATCTTGGCCGTCACCGGCGCGCTCCTCTGGAAGGAGCGACTGCGCTGGTCAGGCGTACGCGACGACTACGCGTATCTCGCCACGGCGATGCTGCTCAGCCTCGCCGCCTACCTCGGCAGCGGCGTCTTCCTGCACCTCGCCTACGAGCGCTACTTCTGGTTCCTGGTGGCGATTGCCAACGCCACGATCCTCATCCTGCGGCGCGAGGCGATGGACGCCGAGCCGCAGCCGTCAGCCAGCAAGTCAGCTCAGGGAGCGTAGCGCCCGTAGTTCGCCGCCACCGCATCGGTCGGATGGAAGCCGCCAGAGGCAAAGCGCGGATCGTGCGGGAAGAGGTTGCCGGACATCACGGCGCTGCACTTCACCAGGCTGCCGTAGTCGGAGCAGGCGCTCGAGCCCGCGAAGAGCACGTTGTCCCTGACGCTGTTGCCACCGCCGACGAGGTCATAGAGCCGCACCACGTTGCCCTTGGCGCTCTTGCCGATGATATTGCGCATGACCGTGATGTTGTGGCTGCCGTCGCCGATGAGCAGCGGCTGGGTAGCGTTGTAGAGCGTGTTGTAGCGAACGATGACGTTCGCCGCGCCACCCCCGCTGCCGCCGGCGCCGGCCAGCTTCAGGTTCGTGCCGTGGGTCGCGTTGAAGATCAGATTGCGCTCGATCACGCCGCCGGTGGCATCCAGGTTGGTGTTCGCGTAGATGTTGTGGCTGCGGTTGACGTCGGACTCACCGCCGTACGTGTCGTGGATCACGTTGTAGCGAACCGCCCAGCCGTGGGGTGAGCCCGACACCAGCAGGTCGGCGAACGACCGCGCCCCCCAGATTTCCGAGTTCTGCAGCACCCAGCTCGCGCCGCCGGTGATCTTGAACATGTGCTGGTCGTACGCACCAGTATTCCACGTGACGTTAAACCCGTTGAATGTCACGTAGCGCGGGTTGTTGATCGAGACGAGGCCCTTGATCACCGGGCGTTCGCCTGGATAGGCGCTCACCAGAATGCGCGCGGACGAGCTACCGGCCGGCGACGCCTGGATGTTCTCGACGTACGTCCCGCCACGCAGGTACAGCGTCTGGCCTGGACGGACGCTGTCGAGGCCCTTCTCGACGGTGCGGAACGGCGCCTTGGCCGTGCCGGGATTGCCGTCGCTGCCGTTGGTGGCAACGTACAGGGCGCCGCTGCTGACCGGCGCCGGCGGCTGGGGAGTGGCGGTCGCCTTCGGCTTTGGCTTCGGCGTGGCCTTCGACGCCGGCTTGCTGGTCGCCGGTGGGGTGGCGGACGTATTGTCACGCGGCGTGGCGGTCGGGTTGCCGGCCGACCCATCCGAGCCGCCGCTGACGGGGGCGGATGGGCTGGCTCCGGGAGAGAGCGTCTCCGCCGGGACGTCACTGGCCGCCGGCGTCCCGCTGTGGCTGTCGGGCGTCGCCTCCGCGACCGCCTCGACCACGGTGACGATCGTCGAGGCCAGCGCGTCACCGCCCTCGCCTGTCTCGCCCCGCGCGCTGGGATCGATCGCCGACAGGTCATGCTCGCCGAGCGCCATGCTCGGGGGTACCGACAGGGCCGTCTGGAATTCACCGTCCCGATCCGGCCGCACCTGGGCCGCCAGGTGGCCGCCCTCCCAACGCAGCTCGATCGCGCCGAAGCCGGCATAACCGCCGCCACTGACCAAAATCGATGAGCCGCGCATGGCGGCACCGTCGACGCCGAGGGTCGGGTGCGCAGCGCGAACGCCGGGCAGCAGGAAGACCAGCATCGCCGGGATGAGGAGCAGCATGCCGGCGGTCGCCAGCCAATCGCGGAGACGGCGGCGGCGCCCAACACTCGGCACACGCGGCGCGGGAGGCGCAGGGCGCAGCTCGCCGACGCGGATCGACTCGGGAAGTGACTTCGTGCGCATCTCGGACTCCTCGCGCGGGACCTGCGGAGAAGCCGATTGGAGCCGATGCTGATCTGGTGCTCGGAACACGGCACAGTCCCCACTGGCCTGTTGCGAACGCTTCGGCAACCCGTCTGGCTCCTCGCAAGGAGCCACGTGGCTTTCCGCACCACATCACGTG
>DASSHC010000373.1:0-3271 GCA_035693105.1 Thermomicrobiaceae bacterium
CTAAGCCGCAGCCGAAGGATCTCCTCTGCCTTGCAGCGCCGCTCGTGCTCCACGATCAGGAGAGATCCCTTCGACAAGCTCACGGCAGGCTTTTCGGCTGCGGCTCAGGATGACACGGGGGGCTCAGGACGACAAAGGTGGGGGATCAGGGTGACGAAGATGGCGTCAAGGGATTTCTGATTCGGTCAACTCGCGGACGGCGCAACTTCCCAACCATTGGGGGTAGTAAGTTGGCCCGTAACGCCCTGCAACGCTTGACGCAGACGGGTAAAATTGGGGGACGGCCAGAGAGCTGACCGCGTTTCGTCTTCATTTGCCCACGGGGGACTTCATCATGCGAAAGTTTTTGACCAAAGTACTCGGAGACCCAAACCAGCGCGTGCTGAACGACCTCCGGGAGACGGTCGCCGAGATCAACGCGCTGGAGCCGGAGTTCCAGCAGCTCAGCGACGATAAGCTCCGGGGCAAGACGGAAGAGTTCAAGGGCCGGCTGGCCAACGGCGAGACGCTGGACGGTCTCTTGCCCGAGGCCTTCGCCGCCGTGCGTGAGGCCGCCAAGCGCTCGCTGGGCCAGCGGCACTACGATGTGCAATTGATGGCCGGCATCGTTCTCCACGACGGCAAGATCGCCGAGATGAAGACCGGCGAGGGCAAGACGCTGGTGGCGACGCTGGCGCTCTATCTCAACTCGCTCACCGGCGAGGGTGTCCACCTGGTCACGCCGAACGACTACCTGTCGCGCATCGGCGGCGGCTGGATGGGCCCGGTGTATCACCGGCTGGGTGTGGCGGTCGCGGTCATCTTCCATGAGGACGCGGCCATCTATGATCCCGACTACACCGATCCCAATCCCAGCCCCGACGACCGGCTCAACCACTGGCGCTCGGTTTCCCGCCGCGAGGCCTACGCCGCGGACATCACCTACGGCACCAACCACGAGTTCGGCTTCGACTACCTGCGCGACAACCTCGCCTTGATGAAGGAGCAGCAGGTCCAGCGCCCGTTGAACTTCGCTATCGTCGATGAAGTCGACAATATCCTGATCGACGAGGCGCGCACGCCCTTGATCATCTCCGGACAGGCGCACGAAGCGGTCGACCGCTACTACCAGTTCGCCAAGCTGGTGCGCCAGTTGCGCTCGGGTGTCCACTACGAGATTGACCGCAAGGACCGGGTCGCCACGCTGACCGACGACGGTATCGACAAAGTCGAGCGGCTGCTGGCAATCCCGGAGGGGCAGAGCCTCTACGACGACCGCTACTCCGAGATGACGTCCTTTCTGGAGCAGGCGCTCAAGGCGCAGGCCCTCTTCCAGCGCGACAAGGACTACATCGTCCGCGATGGCGAGATCATCATCGTGGACGAGTTCACCGGCCGCATGATGCTGGGTCGGCGCTACAGCGAGGGGCTGCACCAGGCGATCGAGGCTAAAGAGAACGTGCGCGTCCAGGAGGAGACGGTCACGCAGGCGACCATCACCTTCCAAAACTTCTTCCGTATGTACGAGAAGCTGGCCGGCATGACCGGCACGGCCGAGACCGAATCCGAGGAGTTCGCCACCATCTACAACCTGGAGGTGGTGGTCATCCCGACCAACCGGCCAATGGTCCGCGCCGATTTCCCCGACCAGGTCTATCGCGACGAGGATGCCAAATTCCAGGCAGTGGTGCGCGAGGTTCAGGAGATGACGCAGCACGGCCGCCCAGTGCTGGTCGGCACGACCTCGGTGGAGAAGAGCGAGCGCCTCAGCGACATGCTCGCTCGGGCGGGGGTCCAGCACGCGGTGCTCAACGCCAAGCAGCACGAGCGCGAGGCGGCCATCGTGGCCGAGGCCGGGCAGCCAGCGGCGGTGACGATCGCCACCAACATGGCGGGTCGCGGCACCGACATCATTCTCGGTCGCAGCGTGGCCGAGTGGGGCGGCTTGCACATCATCGGCACCGAGCGGCACGAGTCGCGGCGCATTGACAACCAGTTGCGCGGCCGCGCCGGCCGCCAGGGCGACCCCGGCTCCAGCCGCTTCTTCCTCTCGCTGGAGGACGAGCTGCTGCTGCGCTTCGGCTCGACGCGCATCAGCGGCCTGATGGACCGCCTCGGCATGGACGACGAGACACCGATCGAGCACAACCTGATCACCAAGACGATCGAGAACGCGCAGACCAAGGTCGAGGGGCACAACTTCGACATCCGCAAGCATCTGGTCGAGTACGACGACGTGGTCAACCGGCACCGCGAGGTGATCTACGACCAGCGCCAGAAGATCCTCGACGGCGAAAACATGAAGGACAAGGTGCTCGACATGATCGAGCATCAGATCGAGGTGCTGGTGGCGGCGCACCAGCCGGAGTCGCGCCACGAGGAACCGGAGTATCAGGAGATCCTGGACTCGTTCAAGGGGATCGTCGGGCCGGATATCGGCCTGAGCGTGCGCGACCTCGCCGACCGCCCGCAGGAGGAGCTCGTGGACCTCCTGACCGAGAAGTCCGAGGAGCTCTACGACCGGGTCGAGGCGGAGAACGGCCACGACGAGCAGCGTATGCTCGAGCACCTGGTGCTGCTGCAGATCATCGACCACCTCTGGGTCGAGCACCTGACCGAGATGGACCACATGCGCACGGGCGTCGGTCTGCAGGCCTACGGGCAGCGTGATCCCCTGGTCGAGTATAAGACCGAGGGCTTTCGCATGTTCCAGCAATTGCTGCAGAATATCGAGTACGACTTCGTCCACCGCATCTATGCCGCGCGGCTGGCGCGTGTGCCGCAGCAGCAGGCGCGTCCGATCGGGCAGACGAACCATCCCGCCGAGGCCGGCCCGGTGCGGCGCAAGGCCAAGGAGAAGGTCGGGCGCAACGACCCCTGCCCGTGCGGCAGCGGCAAGAAGTACAAGCAGTGTCACGGCGCGCCCAATGCCGCCAAGAACGTGGCCGGCGCGCGGGGGTAGCGCGTACCCAACCCCCGGCCCTTCTCCCAACACCGCGAGATGGGAGCACGAACACATTGTGTAGGGCGGGTTTCGAACCCGCCCTCGTCGTTGCGTGCCGCGTCAGCACGGATCCTTACGCTGCCAGCCGCGGCCACACCTTTGCGGGGCTGCCGGGCGACGGCGTGGAACGATTCGACGCGGAGTGAGCCACATGTTCGTGCGCATTCTCACCGGACATCTCAAGCCCTATAACGCTGATCTCTTTGGACAGGTGCTGACCAAAGACTACGTCCCCCGGATCAGCCAACTGCCAGGCTTCCAGCACTTCTACTTCGGAATCGAGCGCAG
>DASSHC010000374.1:0-2122 GCA_035693105.1 Thermomicrobiaceae bacterium
TGCCGCGCTCAGCTCGCCGCTCGGCAGCGGCACGCTGATCTCGTGCGCCTGGCCGAGCAGGCGCATATCGGACGTGCGCGTGACGCGCACCTCGCCCGGCGCCACGCCCGAGGCCGCCAGCAGCGCGCGGCCCTCGGCCTCCATCTCCTCGTAGAGCTGGTTGAGCCGCGGCCAGTCGGCGTGGTCGAGCACGGCGTAGGCCGAGCGCACGTAGTCGAAGGCCAGCGGCGCGGCCAGGAAGCCGACGGTCGAGCCGACCCCGGCGGCGAAGGGGCAGAGGATCTCGCGCGAGTCCAGAATCTCGGCCACGCGGTAGGCGTGAACGGGGCCGGCGCCGCCGAAGGCGAAGAGCGGGAAGGCGCGCGGGTCCTTGCCGTGCTCGACGGCGTGGATGCGCGCCGCGCTGGCCATGTTCTCGTTGACGAGCTGGTGGATGGCCCAGGCCGCCTCGACCACGCCGAGTCCCAGCGGCTCGGCGATGTGGCGCGCGATCGCCTGCTCGGCCAGCTCGCGGCTGATCGGCATGCGCCCGCCGAGGAAGAAGGCGGGGTCGAGAAAGCCGAGCACCAGATCGGCGTCGGTCACGGTGGGCAGCTCGCCGCCGAGGCCGTAGCAGGCCGGACCGGGCCGCGAGCCGGCGCTCTCCGGCCCCACCTTGATCAGCCCGAACTGATCGACCCGCGCGATCGAGCCGCCGCCGGCGCCGATCTCGATCATCTCGATCGAGGAGGCGCGAATCGGTAGCCCGGAGCCTTTGGCGAAGCGGTAGACCCGATCGACCTCGAACTGGCTGGTGATCAGCGGCTGGCCGTGCTCGATCAGGCAGGCCTTGGCGGTGGTGCCGCCCATGTCGAAGGAGAGGAGATTGGGCTTGCCGACCAGCCGGCCCCAGTGGGCGGCCGCGAGCGCGCCGGCCGCCGGGCCGGACTCGATCAGGCGCACCGGAAAGCGCTGCGCCGTCTCGACCGTGGCGGTGCCGCCGGAGGAGAGCATGACCAGCAGACGGGCCTCGGTACCCAGCTCGCGCAGCATGTCGCTCAGGCGGCCGAGATAGTCCTCGACCAGCCGCTGCACGTAGACGTTGACCAGCGTGGTCGAGGTGCGCTCGTACTCACGGATCTCGCCGCTGACCTCGGAGGAGAGTGAGATGCGCGCCGCCGGGAGCGCCTGCCGCAGCAGCGCCGCCACCGCCTGCTCGTGCGCCGGGTTGCGGTAGGCGTGCAGGAAGCTGATGGCGATGGCCCGCACGCCCGCCTGGGCCAGCTTCTCTGCCAACGCCGTGATGTCTGCCGGTTCGGCCTCCTGGTAGACCGAGCCGTCGGCCAGCAGGCGCTCGTCGACCTCGAAGCGCAGGTGACGCGGGGCGATCGGCGCTGGCAGGTCGATGAAGATGTCGTACATGTCGAAGCGGTGCTCGCGGGCGATCTCGACCGCGTCGCGGAAGCCTTTGGTCGTGACCAGCGCCGTGCGGTCGCCCGTGCGCTCGATGATGGCGTTGGTCACCAGGGTGGTGCCGTGGATGACCGAGCGCACGCTCGCTGCCGGCTGCCCGGCCAGCTCCAGCCCCTGCATCAGCGCCTGGCGCACGCCGGAGGCCGGGTCGTCGGGCGTGGTCAGCGTCTTGTCGATCCAGAAGGCGCCGCTCGCTTCATCTAACAGCAGGAGGTCGGTAAAGGTGCCGCCGATGTCGATCCCGGCGCGCAGTCGTGCGTTCATCTGCTCCCCTCACCAGGCGGCGGCCGCTCCCCGGCCGCGTCACGGGGCGAGACTACCGCAGGCGAGGCGCGCGTGCCAGTTTCGGTCGGGGCGTTGGGAGACGAAATTGGGCGAGTTTCAAACCCGCCCCTACTGATTCTTTCGTACTCCCTCTCCCAGAATTGGGAGAGGGCTGGGGTGAGGGCTCGTCAATCCCCCACCATCGTCAGCGGCATCTCCTCCTGGCTGGCGGCGGCCGCTTCGTGGCCGGTGCGCAGCGGCAGCTCGCGCAGGAAGAAGGCGACGACCAGGGCGATCACGATGAAGGGGATGCCGGCCAGGAAGACGTCGTTCAGCGCGCTAGTGAAGGCGGTCAGCACCATGTGCTTGGCCGGTTCCGGCAGTTGCTGGATCGCCTGCACGTTGT
>DASSHC010000375.1:0-5181 GCA_035693105.1 Thermomicrobiaceae bacterium
CGAATCCTGCGATGCGCCGGAGGAGAGGAAGCGCAGGTAGCGCTCGCGCGCCTGGGGCTGCTGCCCCGAGACCGCCGCCGCCAGCGCCATCGAGGCGATCAGCCCGGTCGCATACTGGTAGACATAATATGCACGGTAGAAGTGCGGGATGCGGCTCCACTCGACCGACACCTGCTCGTCGACGAGCAGCTGCGGCCCGTGGTACTCGCCCACCAGCCGCGCGTACTCGCTGGTCAGCCGCTCGGGAGTGAGCCCCTCGCCGCTCTCCACAATCTGATGGATCAGCAGCTCGAACTCGGCGAACATCGTCTGGCGGTAGACGGTGCCGCGGAAGGTCTCCAGCGCGTCGTTGAGCAGGTAGGCGCGCTCCTTCGGGTCGTCGGTGCGGGAAAGCAGGTCGGCGGTCAAGAGCTGCTCGTTGAAGGTCGAGGCGACCTCGGCTACGAAGATGGTGTAGTCGGCGGTGGGGTGGGGCTGGGTGGTATTGGAGAGGTAGGAGTGCATGGCGTGCCCCGCCTCGTGCGCCAGGGTGAAGACATCGTTGAGCGCGTTCGTCCAGTTGAGCAGCATGAAGGGGTGCGCGCCGTAGACGCCGAAGCTGTAGGCGCCGGAGCGCTTGCCGGGCGTCTCGTAGACGTCGGACCAGCGCTCGCGCAGGCCGGTCGAGAGGACGTCGGTGTAGGGGCTGCCGAGCGGCGCTAGCGCGTGCAGCACGGTGTTTCGCGCCTCCTCGTAGCGGTAGTCGCGCTCGGGCATCTCGACCAGCGGCACGTAGAGGTCGTAGGTGTGCAGGTCGTCGACGCCGAGCACGCGCTTGCGCAGCGCGATGTAGCGGTGCAAGAGCGGCAGGTGCTGGTGGATGGTCTGGATCAGGTTGCTGTAGACGCTGGCCGGGATCGCCTCTGGCTGTAGCGCGGCCTCCAGCGAGGAGTCGTAGTGCCGGGCGCGGGCGTAGAAGGCGTCGCGCTGCACAGTGGCGGTCAGCAGCGCGCCGAGGGTGTTGCGGTGCGCCAGGTAGGGGACGTAGAGCGTCTGGTACGCGTCGCGGCGCACGCGCCGGTCGTGGCTCTCCAGGAAGCGCTGGTAGCGGCCCTTGGTCAGCTTGACCTCGTTGCCGTCGCTGTCGACGACGGTGCCGTACTCGATGTCGGCGTTGTCGAGGAAGGTGAAGACGTTCTCGGCGGCGTGAGCCATCTCGGTGCTGGCGGCCAGCACCTCCTCGACCTCCGCCGAGCGGATATGCGGCCGCTCCCGGATGGTGCGCTCGATCAGGCGGGTGTACGGCGCCAGGCCGGGCTCCTGGTCGAGCAAGCCGCGCAGCTCGGCGTCGGAGAGGGTCAGCAGCTCCGGCGCGATCCAGGCGCCGGCGCGCCCGGCGGCGACGGCGAGCGACATGGCCTGCTCGTAGCGCTGGACGGGGGCGTTCTGGCGCGTGTCGAGGTCGCGCTCCAGCGCGGCGTAGGCGAAGAGGCGCTCCAGCCGCTCGCTGATGCGGTCGGAGAGCGTGAGCACCTGGAGGACCGCCGCCGGGCCGTGGTGCAGGCTCCCCTGGAGCGCCGCGAGCCCGGGCAGTTCGGCCTGGAGCGCCGCGCGCTCGGCCTCCCAGGCGTCGACGCTGGGGAAGAGATGGGCCAGGTCCCAGCGCTCGCTCGCCGGGATCGCCTCACGGGTGAGTTCAGCCATGCGTTCTCCTCGTTGCTATGCACACCTGTCGTTATCGTCGTTTCGTGCCCCCGCGCCAGGCGCCGACTCCGACGCCTCGCCGTAGGGGGGACCAGGCGGCCACAGGGGGCCGCCCCTACAAGAAACACGCGCCGCGTCATTCAGGTAGGGGCAGGCCCCCGTGCCTGCCCTCGCGAGAGCCAGTGCTGCGAGTCCACTGCTGTGCCGCCCAGCATTCCTTCGGCAGTCCTAGCTGGGTTCCAGCGGCTCTCGACCGAGGAAGCCGGTGTCCAGCTCGTGCCAGTAGGCGATCGTCGGCTCGTCGAGGCGCCAGCAGAGATAGACGATGCGACCCTCGCGCAGGCTAGGAAAGTCGACCAGGCCGCTGTCGACATCCTTGACCTCCACCCCGAGCGCCGCCAGTTGCTGCAGCCCGCCCCGGATCGCGGCGGTCAAGCTGCCCAGGCGCTTCTCGCGGCGGGCGGCCTCGGCCGCGTGGCCGTTGGCGCGCATCGCCGACGTCAGCCGCTCAAGCGCGCGCAGCTCCTCGGCCATCTCCCGGCGCTCCGCTTGCAGTGCCGTCAGCAGCTCGCGCAGCCGGGGCAGCAGCGCTCGCGCCTCCTCCAGCGTAAAGAGCTTTTGCCCGCGCGGGGCCATCGCACCCACCCCTCCTACTCGCTGAGCGCGTCCGGCATGAGCACCCCGCGCGCGATCAGCCGCGCCGGTCCACAGAGCCAGGGGTGGCTGTGGTGGTGGTCGATCGTCAGACGGCCGCCATCGACCTGGACCGACACGGGCCAGGGGCGCCCGAGCAGTTGGTGGGCCATGGTGGCGCTGGCGGTGGCGCCGGTGCCGCAGGCCAGCGTCAGCGCCTCGACGCCGCGCTCGTAGGTGCGCTGGCGCAGGCCGCCCCGCGGCAGCGGCGTCACCAGGTTGACGTTGGCGCCCGCGGGGAAGGCTGGATCGTGCCGCAGCGCGCGGCCCAGCCGGGTAAGTTCGTCGTCGCTTGGCGCCTCGACATCGGGGACGAAGAGGACCGCGTGCGGCACGCCCACCCGCAGCGCGTGGACCTCGACCGGCTCGCCGCGCACCTCGACCGCCAGCAGCCCTGGCTGGACGTTGCTGGGCACCGGCATGGCCACGGCGTAGCTGCCGTCCGGCCGGGCCTCGACCGCCAGCGCGCCGCTGTCGCTGAGCAGGGTGAAGCGGGGGCCGCTGGCCAGCCCGCGCTCGACGGCATCGCGGGCGGCGCAGCGGCTGCCGTTGCCGCACAGCTCGGCGCGCGAACCGTCGGGGTTGTAGAAGCGCACGCGCACGCCGGCCGGGTCGGGGCCGACCAGGATCAGGCCGTCGGCGCCGAGCGAGCGCGCCCGGCGGCACACGTGCTGGGCCAGCCAGGCGGGGTCGAGCTCGCACTCCCGCTCGTCGATCAGAATGAAATCGTTCCCCGCGCCGCTCAACTTGCGAAACGGTATCTCCGGCATCTTCGCGCTCCCAGGTCAGCAAGCCTATCCACGCGAGTGTAGCATGGCGCGCCCGCGCGGCGGCGCCATCCGGTACACTTGCCGCTCGCGGCCATGCTTGGGAAGGCGGACGGAGCGGGTGATGAAGACGGCGTTGATCACGGGGATCACCGGGCAGGACGGCTCGTATCTGGCCGAGTTCCTGCTGGAGAAGGGCTACCGGGTCGTCGGCATGCAGCGGCGCACCAGCACCGAGACCGTCGGGCGGGTGGCGCACCTGCGCGACACGATCGAGCTGGTGCAGGGGGATCTCCTCGACCAGCTCTCGTTGATCGACCTCCTGCGCCGCTACCAGCCCGACGAGGTCTACAACCTGGCGGCGCAGTCGTTCGTGCCGACTTCGTGGCAGCAGCCGGTGCTGACCGGCGAATTCACCGCGCTCGGTGTGATCCGCGTGCTGGAGGCGATCCGCCTGATCAAGCCCGACGCGCGCTTTTACCAGGCGAGCTCCTCGGAGATGTTCGGGAAGGTGCGCGAGGTGCCGCAGCGCGAGACAACCCCCTTCTACCCCCGCTCTCCCTACGGCGTCAGCAAGGTCTACGGCCACTGGATCACCGTCAACTACCGCGAGAGCTATGACCTCTTCGCGGTAAGTGGAATCTTGTTCAACCACGAAAGCTGTCGTCGCGGACTCGAATTCGTGACGCGCAAGGTGACGCACGGGGCGGCACGCATCAAGCTGGGGCTGGACCGCGAGCTGCGCCTGGGCAACCTCGACGCCCAGCGCGACTGGGGCTACGCGCCCGACTACGTGCGCGCCATGTGGCTGATGCTGCAGCAGGAGCGGCCCGACGACTTCCTGATTGCGACCGGCCGCACCCACACCGTCGAGCGCCTCTGCGAGCTGGCCTTCGGCGCGCTGGGGCTCGACTGGCGCGACTACGTGGAGGTCGATCCGCGCTACATGCGCCCGGCCGAGGTCGATCTGCTGGTGGGCGATGCCAGCAAGGCGCGGGCGGTGCTCGGCTGGAAGCCGGAGACCTCGTTCGAGGCGATGATCGAGCTGATGGTCGATGCCGACCTGCGCATGCTCAAGGGGGAGGACGTGCCGCTGGGGATGATCGGGACGCGGTAAGCGCGCCGCCATGCCGTCCGAGCCTCCCACCGCCGGCTCGGGACCGGGCTCAGCGCGCGCTCTCCCCTAACTCGGGGGGTGGGGCAGCCTGGGGAATGCGCTCTGGGGGCCCGGTGCGCTCGCCGCTCGCCGCGTGCTCCGCGTTGTCCACGATGCGCGCCAGCCGCATCGCGACCCAGGCCAGCCCGGCCGCCTGGCCGAGACAGAGCATCTCGCGCCGGCGCTCCTCCTGGATCTCCTCCTTGCCGCGCGCCGACAGCTCCGCCCCGATCGACTCGGCCGTCTCAAGCCGCTGGGTCCAGCTCTCGTGGCTCTCGCGCGCGCCCTGCGCGGCGTTCTCCAGCGCCGCGTCAAGTTGCCGGCGCAGCATATCCAGCTCGGCGAGCAACTTCTCCATGCGCCTGTGGTCCCTTCCGGCGGGCAGCCGCCGACTCACGCCCGTGGCCCTCCCTCCCACGCTCATGGTGGCTTCCCGTGCGCGGGCGTGCGGCGGACCTTGGTCCAGGTTTGGTATGAGGAATTCTGGCCAGCGGCTTCCAGTACTTTTGGGCCACACGTTCACTCGGCCCAAGGTGGATCATTCCGGTAATTCCGGATCGCTTTGGAGTTCGTTCGCTGCATCCTCACTCAAAGCGATCGCGGAGCACTGCTCCCGCTATTTCCCGTCCTGGGTTTGCCGCCATCCGCGTGCGGCGAGGGTCCAGGGGCGGCGCGAACGGGGACCCAAGGAAGCACGAGCCAAGGGAGCCGCCATCATGCGTGTCCTGATCGTCGACGATGAGGCTGAGATTCGTGATGTCCTGGCCCTGCTGCTGGCGGGCGAGGATATCGAGGTGCTCGCGGCGGAGGACGGTTGGGAGGGCCTGCGGCTGGCGCGCGACGAGCAACCCGATCTGATCCTGATGGATATCCACATGCCGG
>DASSHC010000376.1:0-2004 GCA_035693105.1 Thermomicrobiaceae bacterium
CCTCCGTGTCTGCCCTCGTTGTCCCACGTCTTGGCGACGCGGAGATGGTGAAACGTGGGCGGCGAACGACGAACCATGTAGTAGCCCATGAGGGCAGACACGGAGGTCTGCCCCGACCGCGATAACGACCCGCGTGTTCGCCATCCACGGGCCGAATTCAGATGCCGCTGACGGCGTTTCCGGGTCGGCGCAGGTCGGTCGCGGCGCGGTAGACGCGCGTGGCGGGATCGCGGGCGATGAGTTGCACCCCGCCGCCGAGCGCCCAGGGGCCAACCTCCTCGATCTGGTGCCCCTTCTGGCGCAGCGATGCGGTCACCTCGGCACCGGCGCGCGACTCCAGCCGGATGGTGGGATCGCCAACCGCGATCTGATCGCCGATCAGGAAGCGCGGCGCCGCGATCGCCTCGTGCGGCTCCATGCCGAAGTCGAGCGAATTGGTCAGGATCTGGATGTTCGTCTGCACCTGCCAGTGCGCCCCCGGCGTGCCGCCCACCAGCACCGGCTCGCCGTCGCGCTGGACGAGGTAGCTATTCAGCGTGTGGACCGGCCGCTTACCGGGCGCCAGGCAGTTGGGGTGCCCCGGCGTCAGATTGAAGCCGAGCATGCGGTTGTTCATCAGCGCGCCGGTGTCGCCCAGCACTACGCCGCAGCCGGCGAAGAGGCTGTGGATATACGAGACGAGCGTCCCCTGCCCATCGGCCACGCACATGTAGGTCGTATCGGGCTGGATATTGCCCGGCCAGGGCCAGGGCCGCGCCTGATCGGGGCGGATGCGCGCCGCCTGCTCCCGCGCGTGCTCGTCCGAAAGGAGCATCTCGAGCGGCAGTTCGCCGTGATCGGGGTCGCCCAGGTGACACCGAGCATCCTCGAAGGCCAGCTTCAGCGCCTCGATCTGCAGGTGGATCGTCTCGGCCGTGGCCGGGCCGAGCGCCGGCACGTCGAACCCGCGCAGGATGTTGAGCGCCAGCAGCACGATGACCCCCTGCGACACCGGCGGCTGCTCGAAGACGGTGTAGCCACGGTAGTCGATGCTGAGCGGCGCCCGCTCCAGCGTGTCGTGGTTGGCGAAATCCTCCAGGCTGAAGAGCCCGTCAAGCTCATCCGACGCCTGGACCAACTCGCGGGCCAGCGACCCCGCGTAGAAATCCCGCCAGCCGTCGCGGGCGATCCGCTCCAGCGAGCGCGCCAGATCGGGCTGGCGGAAGATCTCCCCCACCGCGGGCACGCGGCCATGCGGCAGGAAGGTGCGGGCGCTGGCCGGGTAGGGCCGGAAGCGCTCCGCCTCGTTCGCCAGCATGCGGTGCAGGCGGCGCGTGACCGGCACGCCCTCACGCGCGTAGGCGATCGCCGGGGCCAGCAGGCGCGCCAGCGGCTGGCTGCCGTAGCGCTCGACGGCCGTGCCCCAGCAGTGGACCGTGCCCGGCACCGACGCCGCCCAGAGGCCGTCCTTGGGGATACCGCCGCGCTCGACGTAGCGCTCCAGCGCGGCCGCGGCCGGCGCCGCGCCGCTGCCGTTGAGCGCCACCACCCGGTTCTCGCCAGGGAGATTGATCAGCATGAACGTGTCGCCGCCGAGGTGGCCGTTGCGCGGCTCGACCACCGTGAGGACCGCCGCCGCCGCCACCGCCGCGTCGATCGCGTTGCCCCCGTGGCGAATGACATCGAGCGCCGTCTGCGTCACGAAGGGGTGCGCCGAGGCGGCCACGCCGCCCAGCGCCATCACGTCGTCGCCGGGCGGCACGGCGCCGGCTCCCGCGTGCTGCGATCCGATTGCTTGTGTCGTCGCGTTCATCGCTGCCCTCCGTGCGTGCGGTCGCTCACATCCGCACAACTCCTCGGCTACTCACACCAGCCATTGTCGCACGAGCACAAGCCCGTCGCGTTGCTCCCGAGTATTGATTCTTGGAGAAACCGGGCCAAGGGTATTGACAGCCAGGCAGCGGGATGCTACTGTGTACGTGCGGTCCCGAGGAGTGATCCACGGATCGACGCCAAACCAGAACA
>DASSHC010000377.1:0-4852 GCA_035693105.1 Thermomicrobiaceae bacterium
TGGCGGCGTTGCGCGCCAGCCGGAAGAGCCAGGCGGCGAAGGGGAGGCCGCGCTCCTGGTAGCGCGGCAGCGCCTCGAAGGCCTTGAGGAAGACCTGCTGGGTCAGGTCGGCGGCGTCCTCGTCGCAGCGCGTGCGGGCGCGCAGGTAGCGGTAGATCGGCCCGCGGTGGCGGCGGTAGAGCGCGGCGAAGGCCGCGCCGTCGACTTTGGCGGCGGCCACCAGGGCGGCTTCCTCCTCCGCGGCCGCCGCCTCCGGCCGCCCGGCCCCCGCCGCATCGCGCATCACGGCTCGTCCTCCTGCTCCGGCACACCCCTCATACCGTACAACGAATCATCGCGGCGCGATGTGACGGTGGGCGCGGGCAAACGATGGTTGTCGCATTCCCTGTAGCCCGGGAGGTGCTCGGCGCCTCGTGTCCGCGCGATAGCCACGACGCCGCGACAATCGTTCCTAGCCCCTTCAGTGGGCTTTTTGGATTCAGCCCGGGAATTCGATTCCGGACGGAGCCGAGCGTCGGCGAGCACCCTTGCCTCACGGATCGCGGACATCTCTCCCCGAACAACCCCCGCCGCTGCCCGTTCGTTGTAGTCTGTGCGCCCGCGTGGGAGGCGGGCGCGTGGTGCTGCTCTACCCCTGGGATTGGGAGGTCTCGCGCATGTCCAGGCCCGCTCACCGGCCGGTGCGCGTCGCGTTCGTGCTCCTCTGCCTCACCCTCACGCTGACGCTCGTACCCTTCGCTTCACGGACGGCCGCCGCCGCCGGCTCCGTGCGCCCCGGCGACCTGGTCGCCTACCTCGACCGCGGCAACAACCTCTGGGTCAGCAACTCCGACGGCTCCGCCGCGCGCCAGCTCACCCAGGGCGGCTTCGGCGATGTCGCCTGGTCGCCCGACGGCAGCCGGCTGGCCGCCGCCGGTCCCTACAACGGCGGCCAGGGCGTCTATCTCACCAGCCCCGACGGCAGCCTGCCGCTCAAGCCGCTCAGCGCCGGAGCCAAGCCAGCCTGGGCGCCCGACAGCGGCGACCTGGCGCTGATCGACGGCGGCACCATCGCCGTCTTCAGCCGCGACGGCGCCAACGTGCGCAGCGCGGCGGTGGGCGCCGACACGCTGCGCTGGTCGCCCAACGCCCACGTCGTCGGCTATACCCGCATCGTCGCCGACCCCTACGGCACCAACTGCCCGGTGCGCGCGCTCGGCTGGTTCGACGCCGCCAGCGGGCAGAGCAAGGAGGTGGCGCGCTCGATCGGCGCCTTCGCCTGGGCCTACGACGGCAACCGCCTCCTCTACGTCTCGGCCGACGACGGCGACGTGCACAGCTTCGACATCACGAGCGGCGCCAATCGCACGCTCTCGACGCGCACCGCCGACCCCTGTGCCGGCCCCTTCTTCACCACCACCCAGGGCGATCAGCTCCTCTTCCTCGACGAGGCCGCCGGCGGCACGACCCTGGTGGCGCTGAACGTCGACAGCGCCAAGGAGCGCGTCTACCCCAATCTGCCGGTCGGGTTCCCGGCCAGCGTCCTGCCCGCTGCCTACGTCGGCGCCGACGTCAGCGGGAGCTTCGTCGATCTGGTGCAGGCCTATCCCACCCGCATCACCCGGCTCGACCTGGCCAGCGGCACGCTGACCACGCTCCTCTCCGACGAGTGGCGCGGCGTGCTGGCCTTCTCGCCCGATCACCGGCAGGTGGTGCTGGTCGATAACCCCTACGGCAAGCCGACGGTGGCCTCGATCCGCGACCTGCAAAGCGGCCAGGAGGTCGCCTTCAAGTACGTCGGCTGGCTGACCTTCGAGCCCTCGGCGATCACCTCGTCGTCGTTCCTGGCCTGGAGCCGCACCTGGGCGCGCGAGGATCGGCCGGTGGCCGCCGGCGCGGTGCAGCGCACCTGGGTCTGGGGGCCGAGCCCCTTCGCCATGGAGCAGGAGCAATACGCCGACGCACCCGGCGGGCGGCGCCCGGTGCTCTACTACGACAAGAGCCGCATGGAGATCAACACGCCCTCCGCCGATCAAAGCTCGCAGTGGTATGTGACCAACGGCCTGCTGGCCAAGGAGCTGATCACCGGCCAGATGCAGGTCGGCAATGACCCCAGCGCCGTGGTCAACCGTGGCCCGGCCCAGGTCAACGTGGCCGGCGACACCGACGACCCCAACGGGCCGACCTACGCCTCGCTCACGCACCTCCGCTCGGCGCCGCCCGCCGCCGTCGGCAGCGAGATCACGGCCACGCTGAGCCGGAGCGGCGCGGTTGGCAGCGGCGGGCCGGGCGGTGTCCACGCCACCCAGCTCGTCTCCGAGACCGACCACACCATCGCCGACGTCTTCTGGGCCTACCTCACCAGCCAGGGTCCGATTTGGGACGGCGCGCGTATTACCAGCGGGCAGCTCTTCGATCCGACCTTCTTCGCCACCGGCTTCCCGATCACCGAGGCCTACTGGGCGCGGGTGAAGGTCGGCGGTGTGGAACGCGATGTGCTGCTGCAGTGCTTCGAGCGGCGCTGCCTGACCTACACGCCGTCCAATCCGGACGGCTGGAAAGTTGAGATGGGGAACGTCGGGCGCCACTATTACGCCTGGCGCTACGGAGGCTAGTGGAGACGGACACGCACGGTCAGGCTGAACCGCCGGCAATTCCTGGGCACGCGGGCATCGTGGCGGCAGGCGATGCTTGCGCGTCTGCCGCTCTGCGCTCCATACTAGGCCACGCTATGGAGCACCTGGCGATTGTCATCATCAATCACAATACCTCCGAACTCCTCCTGGAGTGCCTCGGCCGGCTGACGAACAGCCGCACCACCGTCCCCTCCACCATCTACGTGGTCGACAACGGCTCGACGGATGACAGCCTGGCTCGCCTGGCCGAGCGCTTTCCCGAGGTCGTCGCGATCGCGGCCGGACGCAACCTCGGCTTCGCCGGCGGCAACAATCTGGCCCTGCGCCGCGCGCTGGCCGACGTGCCGCCCGGCGCCGACCGCGCGGCCCGCGCCGTGCTCCTGCTCAACTCCGACTGCTTCGTCGAGCCGGAGACGCTCGCGCGGCTGACGCGCTTCCTCGACGAGCACCCCGAGGCGGGCGTGGTCGGGCCGCGGCTGACCCTGCCCGACGGACGGCTGGATCTCGCCTGCCGCCGCTCCTTCCCGACCCCGGCCAGCGCCTTCTGGAAGCTGACCGGGCTGGCGCGGCTCTTCCCCAATAGCCCGCGCTTCGCGCGCTATAACCTCACCTTTCTCGATCCCGGCCAGGTCGCGGCGGTCGACGCGGTGGTCGGCGCCTGCATGCTGGTGCGCCTGAGCGCCGTCGATGATGCCGGTTTGCTGGATGAAGCGTTCTTCATGTATGGCGAGGACCTCGATTGGGCCTTTCGCATCAAGGAACAAGGTTGGCAGGTGTACTACAACCCGGCGGCGCGGGCGCTGCACTTCAAAGGAGCGACCAGCTCGAAGCGCAGCTACCGCCTGATCATCGCCTTCTACCACGCGATGTACCTGTTCCACCGCAAGCACTACGCGGCGCGCACCTTCGTCCTGGTGAACTGGCTGATCGCGCTGGGCATCGTGGCTCGCGGTGGCTTCGCCTTGCTCCTGAACCTGCTGCGCCCGCGCGCCGCGAAGCGGGTCGCATGACCGCGCTCCCCCACGACGCGCCCGAGCCGCCCGAACACCTGCACCTGATCGCGCCGGCCGGCGCCAGCTCGGCGCTGGCAGAGCCGGAGCCGGCGGCGCTGCTGACCCGCTGCCCCTACCACACGGCGGGCTACCGTCAGGCGCTCAAGCGGCTGCTCGATCTGGTCTTGAGCCTCCTGGTCTTGCTCGGCGCCGCCCCGCTGATGCTCCTCTTAGCGCTGGCGATCAAGCTCGACTCGCCCGGCCCGGTCTTCTACACCCAGGAGCGCGTCGGCCTGGGCGCGCGGCGCTTCCGCCTGCTGAAGTTCCGCTCGATGACGGTCGATGCCGAAGCGTCCACCGGCCCGGTCTTCGCCACCCGCGACGACCCGCGCACCACCACCGTCGGCCGCGTCATGCGCCGCTTCTCGCTCGACGAGCTGCCGCAGTTCATCAACGTGCTGCGTGGCGAGATGAGCGTCGTCGGACCGCGGCCCGAGCGCCCCCACTTCGTGCGCCAGTTCAGCCAGGCGATCCCCGGCTACGCCGAGCGCCACGCGATGAAGGCGGGCATCACCGGCTGGGCGCAGGTCAACGGGCTGCGCGGCGCGACCTCGATCGAGGAGCGCACCGGCTACGACCTGGCCTATATCGCCGGCTGGTCGCTGCGGCTCGACCTCAAGATCGTCCTCCTGACCGCGCGCCAGATCGTGCGCGGCGAGAACGCGTACTGAGGACGCTGCCCGCCGACGACGTTTGGTGGCGCTCCCGGCCCGCAGCCAACAGGATGGCCGGTGCCCCTTCCCTCGGTCGCTTACCGCAGCCCGCGAGATCCATGGCCTGCTACTTCAAGCGGCGCAGGGGGATGAGGCTGGAGAGCGCGATCAGGGCGGCCAGCCCGAAGGTGATGATGTAGGTGCCGCCGGGGAGCAGCGCGTTGAGGAAGTCGGCCAGGGGGCCGAAGAGGCCGGCGACGGCGCCGCTGCCGGCGGTGGCGATGTTCGATAGCCCGTAGAACTCCGCGCTCCGGCCCTTGGGCATGACATCCGCCATCTGCGCCCAGTTCACCGACTGGAAGCCGCCGAAGGCGCTGGCCACACAGGCGCCGAAGATGCCCACCAGCCAGAGCCAGGGGGAGAAGGCCACCCCCGCCACCCCGACGGTCCCCAGCACGACCGTGATCCGCAGCACCGGCACCCGGCCGATGCGGTCGGAGAGGGCGCCGGCCACCCAGGCGGAGAGCGCCGA
>DASSHC010000378.1:0-5443 GCA_035693105.1 Thermomicrobiaceae bacterium
CCAGCGAGTCTTCGTCCACCTGCGCCATGCGCCGGCCCTCCCAGTAATTCTGTCGCATGCGCTCATTTTACTTCGCTTCTGCCTCATTGTCACGCGAGATTGGGGGCGAGATTGGGGGCGAGATTGGGGATCTTTGCTGGCTTGGCGTGCCGGATCGGCGCATAGTGCCGTGCATAGTGGTGGACAACGGAGAAAGCAGCACCAATCGCCATAGGCCAAGTCGGATTCCGCGACCCGCCACGTCACCCTCGACGGGACAGGGAGCAAAAAGGAGCAAGCGAATGCGACGGAGCATACTCTCAGTGATAGCCGTCCTGGCACTGACCCTGGCGGGCGCGGCGCTGGCGGGCGCGCCGAGGGCCCGGGCCGACGGGTGTACGTCCGACACGGAGTGGCACCATTCTCCGGATGGACTGCCGCTGTGCTACGTCGTTCCGCTCGGAATCAGCCAGGTCACCTTCGACGCCTACGGCGGCGAAGGCGGCAGCGGCGGCACGATGACGATTGTCGGGACGACCTATAACGGCGGTAGCGGTGGGCTGGGCGGTGAAGCCAGCGGGACGTTCACCATGACGCCCTTCCAGAAGTTCCAGTTCCTCATCGGAGTGCGCGGTTCCGATGGGTCCACCGGCAGTGCCGATAACACCGGCGGCGGCAGGGGCGGCCAATACGGCGGGGGGCTCGGCGGCGGCTCCCTCGGCTCCCTCTCCACCGGCGGCGGCGGCGGTGGTGGTGAGACCGACGTGCGCGACATCGATAGCGGCATCGCGTACGTCGTGGCCGCCGGTGGCGGTGGCGGTGGCGGGGCCGCTGCCACAAGCGGCGGTGCCGGACAGGGCGGCAGCGGGGGCGGCCTCACCGGTGGCAACGGTAGCGGCGCCAGCGGTGTGAGCGGCGGCGGCGGCGGCACGGGCGGCACCCCGTCCAGCGGCGGCCAGGGGGGTGATAGCAGCGATCAGTTCGCCGCGGGCGACTCGGGCCTCGGAGGCGACGGCTCGGGCTTCGCGGCCGGTGGCGGCGGCGGCGGCGGAGCGGGCTGGTTTGGCGGCGGCGGCGGCGCAGCCGGCTTCATCGGCTACGGCGGCGGCGGCGGGGGTGGGAGCAGCTACGTTGGAGGCGGGTCGCCGCTCGCGAAATCCTTCACCTCGGGCGTCAATGTGGGCGATGGTAAGGTCCTGATCTTCTACCCGACCGTCACGACGATCAACACGTCGACCAACCCCGCGATCTACCCGGGCAAGCCCACCTTCACGGCGACGGTCTTGCCGGTCCCGACGAGCGGGGGCGTGCGCTTCTTCGTCGACGACGTGCCACTGCCGGAGTGCAGCGACGTGGCGCTGGATTACGCCACCGCCACCTGCACCCCCCAGAGCCCCCTGAGCCTCGGCGACCACAGCATCGTCGCCGTCTATCTGGGCAGCGACGGCTTCCCCGCCCACGGCGGCTACGTCATCAGCCGGTCGGATCCGCTGACGCAGCACGACGTGCTGCCCCTGCCCACCGTGACCGGCGTCTCACCCCGCACCGCGGTCCCGGGCTCGACCGTGACGCTGACGGTCAACGGCACCGGCTTCACCACGGCCGACGCCGTCTCCCTGCTCGCCGTGGATGCGCTGGGCCAGACCGTGGCTTCGAGTCTCGACGTGATCTCCGACACCCAGCTCAAGGTCACCGTCCCGACCGCGGACCTGCCCGGCAACGGCCGCTACGACGTGGTAGTGACGGCGGCCTGCGTCAGCGGCGCCACGGCGTGCGGGGACAGCAACGAAGGGTCCGCCGACCTGTTCACCCTTCTCCCCAAGCCAACGGTGAGCGGCGTCAGCCCCGGCGCGGTGCAGGCCAACCGCAGTTCGCCCGTGCAGGTGACGGTGAGCGGCGCCGCCTTCGAGAACTACCCGGCCAGCGACTCCTATCCGGCGCTGGCGGCCACGGTACGCTGGACGTCGCCCGGCGGGCAGTCCGTCGCCTTGACGCCCGATAGCGTGGCCAGCGACGGCAGCAGCCTCACCGTCACGCTCCCGGCCCACCTACCGATCGGGACGGGCCAGTTGGCGGTCATCAACCCCGCGCCGTCCAGCAATGGCAGCGCTTCCGCCGCCTGGCCGGTCTTCATCACCGCCAACGCCGTCGGCCTCTCGGGTGAACAGGTCAGCAGCACCGGCAAGGCCGGCGTGGGCGCCCTCACCGTCACGGCCAGCGGCGGCAGCGGGACGATCGCGGTGGCCAGTTACACCGACAACCCCGGCGGCGCACCCGGCTTCAACAGCGTCGGCGCCTACTTCGACGTCTATCTGGCACCAGGGAGCACGTACAGCGCGGCCCAGATCGTCGACTGCGATCTCGGCGGCGGCACCCAGGCCTGGTGGTGGACCGGCTCCGTGTGGGTGCTGGCCTCGAATCAGACCTACAACGCCGCGACCAAATGCGTGACGATCACGGTGACCGCCTCGACCAAACCCAGCCTCAGCCAGCTCAGCGGCACGCCCTTCGGCATCGCCAACGCCGCGCCGCTCGTCACGGTGCCCGGCGCCCAGAGCGCGCAGTACAGCGATCCGCTCAGCTTCGATGTCTCGGCCACGGACGCCGAGGGCGACCCGCTCAGCCTGCGCGCCAGCGGCCTGCCCAGCGGGCTCAGCTTCAGCGACCACGGCGACGGGACCGGAACCGTCTCGGGTACGCTGACTGCTCCAGCCGGCAGCTACACCGTCGACATCATCGCCAGCGACGGGCACAGCGACTCAGCGGCCCAGCCGGTTACGATCACCGTGACGCGGGAAGACGCGGTGGTCCGGCTGGCGCAGAACAGCCCCCACGCCGTCCAGATCGTGACCTCGGGCAAGGGCTCGGGTACGGCCCCGGCCCTGACCTTCACCGCACGCATCACCGAGGCGAGCGACGGCTCCTACGGCGACATCAGCAACGCCCGCCCGATCACCCTGAGCCTGGATCCTGTCGGCAATGGCAGCCCGCTCACCGTCGCGTGCGGCGTGACCCAGACCCAGCCCGCGACCACCACCAGCCCCGGCTTCGAGCTGGTCAGTTGCCCGATCCCGGCCGGCACCCCGATCAACGTCTACCAGGTGACCCTCCAGGTCGGCGGCAACTACTACCAGGGGAGTGACGATAGCGGGCTGACCGTCTACGATCCCTCGGCCGGCGGCAGCAGCGGCGCGGGGACGGTCGACCGCGGCAACGGCATCACCGCCGATGTCTGCTACACCGCCAACTACCTCAAGAACGGGCAGGTTCAAGGCAAGTTCCTCTCCATCGCCCGCGATGGCGACGGGAACGTAGTCCACGTCCTGAAGGGGAACGTCATGAGCACCCTGGCGATCAGCGGCAATACCGCCAAGGTGACCGGCAAAGCGACCCTGGACGGTGTGGGGAACTACGGCTACGTCATCACCGGGATCGACAACGGGACGACCAACGATCAGTACGGACAGCAGGTCAAGGACAGCTCGGGGAACCTCGTGGCGAACTTGAGCTTCGGTCCGGTCGCGCTCAACAACGGTGACATCTTCGTCGGCAAGTAGCCGGCCTGGCCCGCGCCCGGCGATCTCGCCGGGCGCGTCCTCCCGGCGAGCCGCGCTGCCCCCGTTCAGCGGTTGGTCGTCTCCAGCATCAACTCCGCAAGCGATGCCAGCCTCGCGCAGTCGTCCGCGTCGCAGAGGCCGAGGCGGTCGACCAGCACGACCGGCAGGCCGGCGGCGCGGGCGCCGAGCACGTCGTGCTCGTAGGTGTCGCCGACGTAGAGCGTCTCCTCGGGGCGCGTGCCCAGGCGCTCCAGCGCGTAGTGGAAGATGGCCGGCTCCGGCTTGCCCACGCCCGCCTCGCGCGGGGTCACCACCGCCCGGAAGCGCGGCAGCACGCCCAGCTCATCGGCAAAACGCGCCGCCTCGACGTTGTTCGAGAGGATGCCGGCCGGGATCTCGCGCGCGGTCAGGTGCTCCAGCAGCTCCAGCGCGTCCTCGAAGACGGTCAAGCGCTTGACCAGATCGCGCTCGGCGAAGGCGGCGTCGAGCGCGGCCAGGACGAGCGGGTCTTCCAGGCCGATCTCGCGCCCGAAGCGCGCCCAGAAGCCGGCGTCGCGCCCGGCGACGGTCGGATCGTCGGCCACCCCCCAGGCGCGGTGCAGCAGCCGGCGGTCGAGGGGAAGGCCGTGCGCGCGCAGCACCGCCTCGACCGTCTCGTAGCGGTGCGGGCGGTAGGCAGCCAGCGTGTCATCCCAGTCGAAGAGCACGGCGCGATTCATCAATCCTCCCTCGCGAGATACGAACAGCGCCGCAAGCATACGCGTACGGACGGAAAGCCGGCCATGCCGCACAGCGCCTTGCCGCCGCCCGCCGCCTCGGCTACCATGCGTCACGATCCAAGAAATCGCAGAGGGGGTGAACATGGCGCTGGCGCGGGTGAACGGGGTCGAGCTGTTCTACGAGGAGGCCGGCGAGGGGCCGCCGGTCGTCTTCAGCCACGAATTCGCCGGGGACGCGCGGAGCTGGGCGCCCCAGGTGCACGCCTTCTCGCGCCTCTACCGCTGCGTGACCTACAACCACCGCGGCTTCCCGCCCTCCAGCGTGCCCGACGATCCCGCCGCCTACTCCCAGGAGCTGCTGGTCGAAGACCTCCGCGGGCTGCTCGATACGCTCGGCATCGCCCGGGCGCACCTGGTGGGGCTCTCGATGGGTGGCAATGTCGTGCTCAACTTCGCCCTGCGCTACCCCGAGCGCTGCCACGGCATCGTGGTGGCCGGCTGCGGCGCCGGCACCACCAACCGCGAGCGCTTCGAGCGGGACATCGAGCAGATCGTCGGCATCCTGGAGTCGCGCGGCATGGCCGCCTTCGCCGAGATCTACAGCCAGGGCGTCACCCGGCTCCCCTACCGGCGCAAGGACCCCGCCGGCTGGCAGGTCTTCCGCGAGCGGCTGGCCGAGCACTCGGCGCGCGGCGCGGCACTCACCCAGCTCGGCGTGCAGCGCCAGCGCCCGACGATCTACCAGCTCGAGGAGCAATTGCGCGCGCTGCGCGTGCCGGCGCTGATCCTGATCGGCGACGAGGACGAGCCCTGCGTCGACCCCGCCGTCTTCATGAAGCGCGTCATCCCCTCGGCCGGGCTGGTGGTCATCCCCCAGAGCGGCCACACCATCAACCTGGAGGAGCCGGCGCGCTTCAACCACGCGGTGCTCGACTTCTTCCGCCTGGTCGAGGCCGGTCGCTGGCCGGTGCGTCAGCAGGTGACGACCAGCCTGCTGCCGCCGAGCTAGAGGCCCGGGACGTGGCCGTCTCCGAGCCGGCCGAGCTGCTGCTGGCGCAGATCTGGCACGCGCAGTGGTTGGCGCAGCCGCTGGCGCTCGGCGACGGCCGCGCACTGCGCGTCGTCTACCGCGGCGTCTGGACGCACGGGCTGGGGCCGGATTTCCGCGGCGCCTATCTCGATCTCGCC
>DASSHC010000379.1:0-18486 GCA_035693105.1 Thermomicrobiaceae bacterium
GCGGCGTCGTAGTCGGCGTTCTGCCAGCGCTCGACGTTGAGCCCCGCCCACTGGTTCGACTTCTGAGCGATGTTGGAGGGATCGCCCCACCACGACGACATGTAGTCGATGGGATAGGGCGAGGAGCCGCTGTTGGTGTACATCTCGATGTCGGCGTAGAAGTGGTTGGCGGTGTCGTTGTTGCCGGCATCTGACGAGAAATAGACGCCGGCATCGATCGACTTGAGCTGGACCTGGATGCCGGCCGCGTCGAACGCCTGCTTGACGATCTCCTGCTCCTTCTGGCGCAGGGCGTTGACCGACGTCTGGTAGACGATCTTCATCTGGACGCCGTCTTTCTCACGGACGCCGGAGCCGCCCTTCTTCCAGCCAGCGGTGTCGAGCATCGTGCCCGCCCCGTCGGGATCGAACTTGAACGAGGTGTTCTTTGAGACGAACTTGGCTGGCGCCGTCAGCAGATTGGCCGTGGCGACGCCGGTCTGGCCGTAGAGCTGTTTGGCCATCGTGTCGCGGTCAACCAGCAGCGCGTAGGCCTTGCGCACGTTCAAGTCCGACTGGAAGGGGTGCGGCGTGCCCAAGTGCGACCGCTCTCCGTTCACTTCCTTGTTCGGGTCGGTCAAGTTGATGAGGATACGCTCGACGCCGTTGCCCGGATTGACCAGCAGCTTGCCGGGGCCGTTGTCGCTCTGCAGCGAGGAGAGCACCGACCAGTCCACCTGGAGGTTCCAGGCGAAATCGGCCTCGCCGGTCTGGATCGCGGCACGAGCCGCGCTGGTGGCGTCGCCGCCGCCCTTGAGCGTGACCGTCTTGAAGTGCGGCTGGTTGGCCTCGCGGAAGTTGTCGTTGATCGAGTAGGAGACGACGTCGCCGGGCTTGAAGTCATCGACCTTGTAGGGGCCGGTGCCGATCGGTTTGAGGTTGTAGGGCGCGCTGTGCGCCTGAGCGCCCTTGTACTGGCTGAGCACGTGCTCGGGCAGGATGCGGCCGTAGTCGCCGCAGAAGATGCCACCGTACCAGGCGGGCGTCGGATCCTTGAAGTGGATCACGACGGTGTTGTCGTCCGGCGTATCGATGGAGTCGATGCCGGCGTAGTAGGCGGCGCTGACCGAGGCCGTAGCGGGGTCGGTGACGTAGTCGTAGGTGAACTTGACGTCCTTCGAGGTGAACGGCTGACCGTCGGACCACTTGACGCCCTGCTTCAGCTTCCAGGTGACCGTCTTGCCGTCCGAGGAGACGCCGCCGTTATCCAACGAGGGGATCTCGGCCGCCAGCAACGGGATAAAGTTGCCGTCCGAGTCGAAGTCGGCTAGCCCCTCGGAGACCGGGCGGGAGGCATCGTAGTCCTTGGTGCCCTGCGCCAGGTGCGAGTTGAGGATGGTCGGCGCCTGCCACCACAGGAGCTTCAACTCGCCCTGGTCGCCGCGCGAACCAGAGCTGGTGAGAATCTTGACGTTGGCGGCGGAGGCCGTGGGGCTGCCGGCAGGGGTCGCGGCACCCGAGCCCGTGGAACTGGTGGCGGCCGCTGTCGCGGCGGGAGTGGTGCCGCCGCCGGTGGCGCTGGTCGCCGCCGTCGTCGGGGCCGTGGTCGCCGCCGAGGACGTGGTCGCGGTCGAATTGTTCGAGCTGCTCCCGCCGCAGGCGGCAAGCAGCATGGCGATGGCGGGGGCGCTCAGCCCGAGCGCGGCGGCACGCCGGAGCACCTGGCGCCGGGTCAGTTTGCCGCCGACAGCCTGGGCGTAGAGCCGTTTAAGCTCTGGACTCTCCATGGCGATCTCCTCCTGTGTTGCGCGAGCAACATGTCCAAAAACGACACTCGCGCCGAAGCGGCATTTCCACGCACGCCGCTACGCCGCCCGAACTGCCACATTTTTCGGGCAATTTACGCGATTATGAGCCCCGAGAGGGCGTTCGTCAAGGTGCTATGTCAGCCGCGGCAGGACCGCCTCGGCCACCCGGAACGGATCGCTGGAGACGACACTGGCGGCGTACAGCTCCATCGCCCCGATATCGGAGGTCCGGTTGAGCGGGTCGCCGCGGTCCACCGCGTGCACGATAACCGGCATGTCGCGCCAGTCCTCGGGCGTCTCCGCCAGCGGCGGCTGCCAGATTACCAGATTGAACGAGACGACGTTGAGGTGCTCGACCATGCATTGCAGCGTACCGTGGACAACGCGCGCCAGTTGATCGTCGACGCGCGGCGCCAGCAGCACGACCTCTTTCTCCTTGAGCGGGGTCAGGCTGGCCATGACCCGCACCTCGCCGAGCTCGGCGCCCAGCCCGAGCGCCTGATGCGTGCGGAAGAGGTCGTCGAAGTAGTTCTGGCCGTGCTCCTGCCGGTAGTCTTGGGCCACGCGCCGCTGGCGCTCGACCTTGCCGTAGTGCATGCCGCGCGTCAGGCTGACCTGGGCATGCCCGTGCGGAATCGAGGCGCCGCTCTTCCAAAGGCAGTTCCACATGAAAAGCGGGTAGACCGCCGTGGGGTCGGCGGCGTGGGCCTGGGCAAACCACTCCTCGGCCACGCGTACGACGTCGACCACCGAGTCCTCGGTGAAGGCGAGCGGGTCGTGGTCCCCGAAGATGATCACGCCGTGCGCGCCGTCGTACTTGGCGATGTTGCTGGCGGTGATGGCGTGGGAGCCGCGGACGCGCCCAAAGGTGTCGGCCGGCGTATTCAGCTCCGGCTCGCAGAAAGGATCAGGCGCGGTGCGCGCGATCTCCTCGGCCAGCTCGGCCGGGATTCGCGCCTCCAGCGGGCGCCTGGCACGCAGCTCGTTGAAGAGGGTCTCCTCCAGCGTCACCCGGTTGGTGACCTTGACGACCTTCTGCGAGGCAACCGCTTCGACCGAGCCGAAGTAGCGCTCCACCCAGCGGTGCATGTGCTCCGGCGGCACCAGCCGCCCGTCGGCCGGCTCGACCGCGAAGAGCCGGTTGAAGCGCTCTTGCTCGGACGGCGCCAACTCGCCGACGATCTCGCCCAGGTCCAAAATCGTGCGGCGCGCCAGGGCACGCACCGTCTCTCCTACTTCCACCACGAACGATGCTCACTCTCTAATTCATGCGTGTGGACGGGGCGAACGTCGCGCACGTTACTGCTCCCCAATCCCCAAAGTATACACTGTGTCGGTGTACGGACACGTTCACGCGTGCTGCCGCTCCGGAAAGGTGGAGATCCTTCGACCCCCTGTCGTCCCGAGCTTGCCGAAGGATCTCCCCCGTCTTGCACCGACGCACTGTCGCCCCCCTTTGTCATCCTGAGTTCGCAGCCGAAGGATGACAAAGGGGGGCACAGGATGACCGGGGCAGAGCCGCGGCCGAAGCAGCTCTCCCCCGTCGCCCATTCAGGCAGTTGGAGGCGAACACCCTACGCCCACAGAGCGATCGTGCGCGCGGAGTCGATCGTCTCCCCGCTTGGAACCTCGTCCTCCGGGAAATCCGACTCCTTCACGTCGGTCCCGATCACGACGTTGCGCCCCACGCGGAGACCGGGCGGCACGATCGCGTTGCGGCCGACCACGGTGATGCCCGTATTGACCCGGTTCGGCTCCAGCCAGTTCGAGGTGTAGTCGTCGCCGGTGCCGAGCAGGCTGTTGGCCCCGATGACCGATTCCTTGTCGATGATGCAGCGCTCGATGACCGCTCCGGGGCCGATCACCGTATCGGTCATCAGGATCGAGTCGCGCACGATCGCCCCTTCGTGGATCTTCACGCCCGGCGAGAGGACCGAGTGGTTGACCGTGGCGCGGATCACGATGCAGCCGTGGGAGAGGAGGCTGCGCGCCACCTCCGAGCCCTCCAGGATCTTGACCGGTGGGCGCTCCTCGCTGCGGGTGTGGATGCGCCAGGAGGGGTCGTAGAGGTTCAGGCGCGGCATGTCCTCCAGCAGCGCCATGTTGGCCTCCCAGTACGACTGAATGGTGCCGACATCCTGCCAGTAGCCCTCGAAGCGATAGGCAAAGGCGCGCCCGCCGGCGATGAGGTAGGGGATGACCTGGTGGCCGAAGTCGGTCATCTCCTCCGGCGCCTCGTCGAAGACATTGACCAGCACGTCGCGCTTGAAGATGTAGACGCCCATCGACGCCAGGTTGCTCTGGGGTTCGGCGGGCTTCTCGACGAACTCGACGATGTGCTCGTCGGCGTCCACCGTCATCACGCCGAAGCGGCTGGCATCTTCCCAGGGGACCGGCTGGACGGCGATGGTCACGTCGGCGTCGGTGGCCCGGTGCAGGTCGATCATCGGACGGTAATCCATGGCGTAGACGTGGTCGCCGGAGAGGATCAGCACATCGCTAAAGGGCTTGCGCGTAACGAAGAAGAGGTTGTGGTAGATGGCGTCGGCGGTGCCGCGATACCAGCCGGAGGGCGCGCGGCCCAGGTAGGGCTGCAGGATCATGATGCCGCCGTTGCGCTCGCGGTCGAGATCCCAGGGCCGCCCGTGGCCGATGTGCTCGTTGAGCGAGTGGGGCCGGTACTGAGTCAACACCGCGACATCGAAGAGACCCGAGTTGACGCAATTGCTCAGGGCGAAGTCGATGATGCGATATTTGCCGGCGAATGGTACCGCCGGCTTGGCGCGCTGGCGCGAGAGGATGCTCAACCGCTCTCCCTGGCCGCCGGCCAGGATCATCACCGCGACGTCGTTCATCTCGTCCGTTCCCTTCGGGAATCGCCAGCGCCGCTAGCTGGTTGCCACCTACTCGTTCAAGAACCGGGCCAAGCTCTTCCGTATGCTATACTGACCCGCTGCAAAGGGCACGCGGTTGCTACTCCGACGGTTGGGGGACCATGCGGGAGCTTTTTCGCCGTCAGCCGAAATTCACCACGGGCAACGACGAACAAACGTCGATCCCCGACGATCTCTGGATCAAGTGCTCCAAATGCGGCGAGCTGATCTACAGCCGCGAGGCCGAGCGGCTCCTCCAGGTTTGCCCGCGCTGCGGCCATCACCGCCGGTTGAGCGCCCGTCAGCGGATCGCGGCGCTGGTCGATGTCGGCTCGTTCCGCGAGCTGGACGCCGGGCTGGTGCCGGCCGACCCACTGCACTTCGTCGCCAACGGCGACGCCTATGCGTCCAAGGTCGTCGCCACGCGGCGCAAGACCGGGACCGCCGAGGCGCTGGTCTGCGGCGCCGCCACGATCTGCGGCCGGCGCGTCGTGCTGGCGGCGACCGAGTTCGGTTTTCTCGGCGCCAGCATGGGCTCCGTCTTCGGGGAGAAGCTGGTGCGGGCGGTCGAGCACGCGCTGGAAGAGCGCCTGCCGCTGCTCACGATCTCCTCCTCAGGCGGGGCGCGCATGCACGAGAGCATGTTCTCACTGATGCAGATGGCCAAGACGACGGCCGCGCTGGCGCGCCTCGGCGAGGCCCGGTTGCCGCACATCGCGCTCCTGACCGACCCCTGCTACGGCGGCGTGACCGCCAGCTACGCCACGGTGGCCGACGTCATCGTCGCCGAGCCGGGCGCCATGATCGGCTTCGCCGGACCGCGCGTGATCGAGCAGATCACGCGGCAGAAGCTGCCCGAGGGCTTCCAGACGGCCGAGTTCCTGCTGGAGCACGGCATGATCGATCTGGTGGTGCCGCGGCGCGAGCTGCCGCAGCGGCTGTCGCTGCTCTTGGGCCACCTGGCCACGGTGCCCGCGGCCGAGCCGCTGCTCCTCGTTGGAGAGCCCCGTGTCTGAACCGCTAACCGCCTGGGAGCGCGTGCAACTGGCACGGCACTCCCAGCGCCCACACACGCTCGACTACCTGCACGAGCTGCTCGACGGCTTCGTCGAACTGCACGGCGACCGGATCTATGGCGACGACCGCTCGTTGATCGCCGGGCTGGGCGCGTTTCACGGCCGCCAGGTTCTGGCGCTCGGACATCAGAAGGGCACGAACACGCGCGAGAACCTGGAGCGCAATTTCGGCATGCCGCATCCGGAGGGCTACCGCAAGGCGCTGCGGCTGATCCGCCTGGCCGAGAAGTTCGGCCTGCCGATCCTGAGCTTCATCGACACCCCAGCGGCGGATCCGGGGCTCGGTTCGGAGGAGCGCGGCCAGGCGATCGCCATCGCCGAGAATCTGGTCGCCCTGGCCTCGGTGCGCGTGCCGACCGTTGCCACGGTGATCGGCGAGGGGGGCAGCGGCGGGGCTCTGGCAATCGGCGTGGCCGATCGCATCCTGATGCTGGAGAATGCCATCTACGCGGTCGCCTCGCCCGAGGCCTGCGCCACCATCCTGTGGAAGAACCTGGCGGAGGCGCCGACCGCCGCCGAGGCGCTGCGGATCACCGCCGCTGATCTGCTCCAATTCGAGATCGCGGACGAGGTTGTGCCGGAGCCGGTCCCGGCGCACGAGCAGCCGGTCGAGACGATCCGCCGCGTGGGCGACGCCATCGCCCGCCAATTGTGCGAGCTTGACGGGCTGACAACGCGGGGAGGGATCGAGGCGCTCCTGGCCTGCCGCTACCAAAAATATCGCCGCATCGGCCGCTGGTCCGAGGAGCACGATCCGGGCAACCTGTTGGCGGCGGGCCAGTAGCACGCTCCGGTTGCTGGCGTCCGCTCTTGATCAATAGCATTCTCCGTGGTATTAATCGCACATCACTGACGGTGGGGCAACGCTCGCTCTGCGTTCGCCGGGCTACGGGAAGGGCCATGCCAGCACCAATGACCACCACGCCGCCGTGTCCATGACCATTCAGGTCGGACAACCTTGCCGTGCGTACCGGGCTTCGTAACCTGGGGGGATTGGGAACGTGATCGAGCGGTCCCGTTTTTTCAACGGCCTGCCACGGCTCTTGCTGGCGCTCCTGCTGCTGCTGGCCCTGGCGCCGTCCGTGGTGCTCGCGGCCGATGGAAGCGCCTCACCTACGCCAACAGCCACAAGCACCCCGACCGGCAGCACGGATGAGACCAGCACCGTGACCTCCGGGCCGTTCACCGGCTCCCACGCGACCGCGACCGTGACAGCGGCGCCGGCCCCGCCGGCGCCCGCCACGCCCGCGAGCACGCCAGCGACCCCGGCCGCGAGCAACTGGGGTAACCAGTCCTCCAGTTGGGGTGCGGTCCCAACCCCGGTGCCGACCACCGCCGAGCCGGCCTCCGACAGCACGCCCGCCCCTGAGCCGGCGGCGACTCCGGCGCCGACGCCGGATGTGACCGCGACACCGGATACGACCTCCACTCCGGAGCCGAATCCGACCGCCGCCGCCACCGCCATCGCTACCGCTACCGCCACTCCAACCGGGACGCCGGCGGCCTCGCCATCAGCCACGCCCACCGGGGCCGGCACGCCCGCCGCGTCAGCCACGACTCCGGCCGCGCCGACCACGGCCACGTCCACCCCGCCTGCGTCACCGACGCCGGCCACAGCACAGGCCACACCGGCCGCTTCCCCGGCGGCCGCGACGGCCGCGCCGCAGGTCGAGGCTCCGTCGAGCGCCGCGCCGTCGATCACGGTCAGTCCGAACATCCCCACGCCGGATTACCCGGCGCTGCAGTCGGGCATCGTGAGCGCGCCCGATCTGCCCCCGGCCGGTTCGGTTGTGCCGGCGACCTTCGCACAGAACATGAGCTGGTCCGAGGAGAGCGGCTGGCACTGGGTCTATGAGGCCTTCGACGGCAGCCAGCGCTTTACCAGCGCCCAGTACGACGTGGCTTTCGGCGTGCCGCAGCCGGTGCCCTACTACGTCGCCACGCTCGTGCGCACCCTGGGCGCCGACGACGCTTGCGCCGATTGCGTGATGCTCGACAACTTCCAGCAAGGGCCGCCTAAGATTCTGGGCGGGGCCGACAACCCCGCGCTCACGGACGCCTACGCGCACATCAAAGACGGCGCTCGGCAGATGATCAAGGGCGGCTCCGTCTCGGGTGCCGCGCCGCGCTGGACCAAGGGTGCCTGGTACCTGAACTACGATCCAACGACCGGCAAGTTCTTCTCCTGGACCTGGGTGCCCGAGGACTGGACCGCGCAGGCGATGGAGCAGGGGCTCGTGCCGAGCCAGCCGCAGGGCATCGTCGTGGCCGCGACCTCCGGCCCCGGCGGGGTGCGGCTCTTCCCGCTGGCGGGCTCGTACCAGATCACCCAGCCCTATGGCTGCGTGCCGGCCAACGCCGGCTACCCCAGCCCCGGCTCCTGCCCGGCCAGCCGGCCGAGCTTCCACGACGGCGTCGATCTCGGGGCGCCGGCGGGTACGCCGATCTTCGCCGCCGCCAGCGGCACGGTCATCTTCGCCGGGATCGACTCGACCGCCAGCGGCAACTCCAAGATCGTGATCCAGCTCGACGGCGACAACGCGGCCTATCAGAACATCTACCTGCACTGGCGCAAGTCCTTCGTCGGCGTCGGAATGCACGTCAGCGCGGGGCAGGTGATCGCCGAGGTCGGCTCGGTGGGCTACTCCACCGGACCGCACCTGCACTTCACGGTGGTGCGGAACAGCGGCGGCACGGTCGATCCGCTGGCCTGGCTCAGGGCGTCGCTCCCGGCGCCGGTCGCCAACGCGCGCATCAACCCCGCCGACGCGGCCGGCATCATGGGCTGGGCGACGCTGGTCCAGCAGGCCGCCGCCGCGCACACGGTGCCGGCCGCGCTGCTGGCCGCGATCATGACGGTCGAGTCGGACGGCAACCCGCGGGCGATCTCGCCGCAGGGCGCGCAGGGGCTGATGCAGGTCATGCCCGACGAGTTCCAGCGCTACGGCATTCCGGTGGAGAAGTGGCTTGATCCGGCCACCAACATCGACACCGCCGCGCGGATTCTCGCCGAGACGCTCGGCCAGGGCGGCGCGATCGATCTGGCCATCCAGCGCTACTTTGGCATCGGCTGCGACGCGCTCGGCACCTGCACCGACGTCTATCTGGCGCGCGTGCAGCAGTGGGTCGACTACTACCAGAAGAACTTTCCGTCGTAGGACGGGCCCTCGCTCCCGACCCCCTCGCCGGGCGCAGCCGTACGGGAGAGTGGGACCAGGTCAAGGTTGTAGAGGCAGACCTCCGTGTCTGCCCTCGTCGATCGTTTCATGGCGCGTCGGTCGCCACCCGCGTTTCCCCATTGCCAATGCGTAGGACATCCAGGGCGGACACGGAGGTCCGTCCCTACACAACGATGTGCGGACCCGCGTCAGCGCCCGATCAGGCCGAGCGCTTCGGCGATGTCGCGGTAACTGAAGCGGCGGGTCGAGGTGCGCTGCAGGTGGCGGTAGACGTGCGCCAGGCGCTCGGCGGTGAAGACGCCGCGGTAGCGCCCGCCGGCGGTGATCGGGATCGCCGGCTGGCGCCTGGCCAGCATCTGCTGATGCACCGAGAAAACCGAGTCGTCCACGCTCATCGGGGTGACCGTGGTGTCCATCACCTCGCGCGCCGTAAGCTGCCCGGCGCCATTGAGCCGGCTCAGGATCTGCTCGCGCCAAAGCATACCCACCACGATCCCCCGGTCCACCACCGCCACGTCGCGCGCCCCGCCGCGCAGGGCGAAGCTGAGCGGCGCCTCGGGGTCGATGCCGCCCATATCCCAGACCGCGAACTGCGCCACCGGAAGCTTGCGCAGCACGTCCTCCAGGCGCGTCAGGCGCGACTCGACGTAGGCCGAGGCCACGATGAAGAGGGCCAGCAGCGGCAGCATCAGATCATGCATCAGCAGCCCGGCGATCACGATCAGGACGGCGAAGCCCTGCCCGACCAGCGAGGCGACCTGGGTCGCCGTCAGCCGATTGCTGAAACCGGTCACCGCCGCGCGGAAGATGCGCCCGCCGTCCATGGGGAAGGCCGGCAGCAGATTGAAGAGCGCCAGCATCAGATTGGCGAACCAGAGCTGGAAGATCAGCCCGCTGAAGCCGATCTCGCCGGCCAGCGAGAGGATCGCCAGGGGTGAAGACAGGTGCCGCGCCAGCACGATGGCCAGCAGCAGCGGAGTCAGCCCCAGCGCGACCAGCAGGTTGAGCAGCGGACCGGCCAGGGCGATCATCGCCTCGCGCCGCGCGCTGAGCGGCAGTTGCTGGATACGCGCCACACCGCCGATCGGCAGCAAGACGATGTCGTGCACCGCCAGCCCGTAGCGCTGCGCCAGAAAGCCGTGCGCCAGCTCGTGCCCCACCACGCAGGCGAAGATCCCGACCAGCAGCACGAAGCCGAACCCCGCCCCCGCCCAGCCGTGGCGCGCCGAGACATCCCAATGGTAGGCGACCCAGGCCAGCGCCAGAACGATGCTGGGATGGAGCTTGACTTTGATCCCACGAATGGTGAGCAGGGCGATCGATGAGCCCAACGCAACCCTCCCAGCCGCATGATAGCAGCCCGGTGCCGGGCTGCCTAATCGGCCGGCGGCTCCGGTATGGTGTTCCCTGGCATCCGCCCTGGCACAAGCTGTGCGTTAGCCCTGGTGCAGCGAGCGATGAACGAGAGTCATCGACGGCGCGTTGCCGCGGGCGAGCGTCACGGCGCAAGCGAGATCGCGTTGTAATAGCAAGAACCTTGCCAACGATTTGCCCGTCGGGTAGACTGAGGACGAGGTGCCGAAGACCGCATTGCCGCTGACCATGTCCGGCGCTGATCCAAGCGGCGATGGAGCAGGCGGAATCGAGCAAATTCACGGAGGAGTCCGCGAATGGCGGGAATGGACATCGGATACGAGCTCACCCCCGAGATGCGGGTTTGGATCTCGCCAAGCCTGATCGAGGCCAACTACATCTTGAGCCTCTCGCGCATGGAGCTCCAGGATGTGATCAAGCAGGAGCTCGAGGCGAATCCCGCGCTCGAAATGGAGGATAAACAGATCTGCCCCGTCTGCGGCGGAGTCATCGAGGGTTCCTTCTGCCCCACCTGCATGATCAACCAGGCCCAGGAGTCGGAGCGGAGCGAGGAGTCCTACGAGGACTACCCCGAGACGCTCTACTCCAGTATCAGCCGCACGCGCGATGACGGGGATGACTTCGATCCCATGACCCTGGTGGCCTCGGAGCTGACGCTGCCGGAGCAGATCCTCTCCGATGTCGCCACGCTCTGTCACAACGGCGACCTGGCGGTGGCGGAGTATCTGGTCGGCTCGCTCGACGATCGCGGCTTCATCACGCTCGACCTGGATGATGTCGCCCGGCGCTTCGGCAGGACGCGCGACTACGTCGAGCGCGTCGTCGGCTTCATCCAGTCGGTGGCGCCGATCGGCGTCGGCGCCCGCGACCTGCGCGAGTGCCTCCTCTTGCAGATCCGCTATCTGCGCGACATCGGTGTCGAGGTGCCGCAGTTCGTCGAGCCGATCGTCGAGGGCTTTCTGGATGAGTTCGGCTCACATAAATTCGGATACATAGCCAAAGAATTGAATATCAACCACGAGGATGTCGAGGACGCGCGCGAGTTCATCCGCACGCACCTCAACCCTTATCCGCTGCAGAGCCAGGAGGCGCGCTACTGGAAGACGCCCCTGCGCTCGCCCTACGTCGCCCCCGACGTGACCGTCACGCTGCGCGACGAGAACTTGCACGTCGAGGTGGTCGATACCCGGCACTTTCACCTGCGCCTCAGCCCGCTCTACGGCCAGATCGCGCACGAGATCGGGCGCAGCCGCACCCGCGGCAACTACACCGACGGCGAACGGCAGCACATCCGCGAGTTCGTCAACCGCGCCAAGCTCTTCATGTCGAACATCAACCAGCGGCGCGAGACGCTCTTCAAGATCTCGCGCTGCATCGTCGATCTGCAGGAGGACTTCCTGCGCGGCGGCGTGCGCGAGCTGCGCCCGCTGACCCGCGCCATCGTGGCCCAGCAGGTGGGTGTGCACGAGTCCACCGTCAGCCGCGCCACCGCCAACAAGTTCGTGATGCTGCCCAACCGCAAGGTCATCCCCTTCAGTGACTTCTTCACCCCCTCGCTCAGCGTCAAGGACGTGATCAAGGAGCTGATCGAGAAGGAGCAGAACCCGCTGACCGACCGCAAGATCTGCGATCTCCTGGCCAAGCAGGGCATCCGCATCGCGCGCCGCACGGTCGCCAAGTACCGCGCCGAGCTCAACATCCTGCCGAGCACCATGCGCTAGCGATCGGCGGCCGACGAGGCCCTGAACCATGCTGGCCCCGGCAGCGAAAGCACCGGGGCCGTTTGCTGTGCCCGGGCGCCGACCGCGCGCTATACTTCGACCGGCGCGGCGATGGATTCCGCGTTCGTACGCATCTTCTCTTCGACGATTCGCCTGGCCGCAGCTTGGAGGAGCCATGCCCGTGACCGACAGCGCCCGCCACGCCCTCAAGAACGTCCTGGCCGTCGAGCAGTTCGACCGCGCGCTGCTCGACGAGCTCTTCGCGCATGCCGACGAGATGCGGCAGGTGATCGCCTCCGGCGGCTCGGACCGGTTGCGCGGGAAGATCCTGGCTACTCTCTTCTTCGAGCCGAGCACGCGCACCCGCCTGAGCTTCGAATCGGCCATGGCCCGGCTCGGCGGCGCCGTGCTCAGCGCCGAAAACGCGCGCGAGACCTCCTCCTTCGCCAAAGGCGAGACGATCGAGGACACGGCGCGCATCGTGGCGGGCTACGCCGACGCGCTGGTGATCCGCCACCCCGAGGAGGGCGCGCCGGCCCGCGCCGCCGCGGTCGTCGAAATGCCGGTGATCAACGCCGGTGATGGCAGCCACGAGCACCCGACCCAGGCGCTGCTCGACCTCTACACCATGCGGCACGAGCTGGGGCGCGTCGACAACCTGCGCATCGCCATGGTCGGCGACCTCAAATACGGGCGCGCGGCCCACTCGCTGGCGCTGCTCTTGACGCAGACGCGCGGCACTGAGCTGACCCTGGTCTCGCCGCCCAACGTGCGCCTGCCGGAGAGCGTGCGCGAGACGCTGACCTCGGCGGGGGTCTCCCTGCGCGACGAGCCGAACCTGATGCAGGTGGTGCCGCGGGTCGACGTGCTCTACGTCACGCGGGTGCAGCGCGAGCGCTTCCGCTCGGCCGAGGACTACGCCGAGGCGCGCGGCCGCTACGTGATCGACGAGGCGGTGATGGCGGCGCTCAACCCCGCCGCGATCCTGATGCACCCGCTGCCGCGCGTCGATGAGATCAGCCCGCGCGTCGATCACGACCCGCGCTCGGTCTACTTCCGCGAGGCGCACAACGGCGTCTACGTGCGCATGGCCCTGCTCGACTGGCTGCTGGGAAAGGGGTAGCGGCGGCGCGCTGACCATCGAGGAGCTTGGGTTCCGCTCCAGGACGGTTCCCTCCACTTCGGTCGGGATGACAGGGTAAAAGTGGGGCCTACCGGACGAGGCAATTCGTACTCGTCCGCCCCGATCTAACCCTGTCATCCCGAGCGCGGTCGAGGGATCCGTCCTCACATGGCACCAGGACTCGTCAGTCGCCACATACCTTCGGACATTATCACGCGTCGCCGCGGGTCAGCGAGGTGACGACGCCGACGGCGCAGATGCAGGCGCAGACCAGGAAGGCCGCCTGAAAGCCGTGGTGGAAGGTCCGGTGCAGGGCGGCGACCTGCGTTCCGTCGGCCCCGGACGCCAGCCTAGCGCCGGCTGCCGCCGCGCCGGCGCTGGCGAAGATCGCGCCCGCGATCGCCACGCTGATGCTCTGCCCCACCGTGCGCCCGGTCGCCAGGATGCCCGAGGCGACGCCACGCCGCGACGTCGGGGCCGCGCCGAGCATGGCGCTGTTGTTGGGCGAATTGAACATGCCTTGCCCGACACCGGTGACGATCAGCGCGACGGCGCCGAGCCAGATGGGAGTCTGGGCGCCGAGGCTACCGATCAGCAGCAGCCCCCCGGTCGCGATCGCGAGCCCGATGGCGGCCAGCCAGCGGGTGCCGATGCGATCTGAGAGCGCGCCGCTGAAGGGCGTCACCAGCGCGATCGAGAGCGGGAGCGGCGTCATCAGGAACCCCGCCTCGATGGTCGAATAACCGCGCTGCTGCTCCAGATAGAACGGGAAGAGGAAGCTGACCGGGTAGAGCGAGAGGAAGCTCAGGATCTGGGTGAAGGAGGCCGAGGCGAAGACCCGGCGCTTGAAGAGCGAGAGGTCGAGGATGGGGTCCGTGATCTTGAGCTCGACCACGATCATCCCCAGCAACCCAACGGCCCCGATCGTCAGCGCGGCGATCACGCGCGGCGTCGACCAGCCCCACTCACGCCCGAACGACAGCCCCAGCGTCAGCGCGGCCAGCCCGACAGCCAGGAGCAGCGCCCCGGCGGGGTCGAAGCGGCCGCGCGCGGTGCCATGGTGCTCCGCCGGGCGCAGGATGCGGGCGGCCAGCATCACCGCCACGATGCCGATCGGCACGTTGACATAGAAGATGGCGCGCCAGCTAATGGCGTGCGTCAGGATGCCGCCGATGGTCGGTCCCGTGGTGATCCCGAGCTGCACTACCAGCGAGTTCAGCCCCAGGGCGCGGCCGCGCTCGGAGGGCGGGAAGGCGGCCAGCAGCATGGCCGGGCTGATGCCGACCAGGAGCGCGCCGCCGAACCCCTGCAGCGCCCGGCAGGCGACCAGGAAGGGGAGGCCCGGCGCGGCGCCGCAGAGGGCTGAGGAGGTGGTGAAGACGATCAGGCCGGAGATCCAGATCGGCTTGTGGCCGAGCATGTCGGCCAGCCGGCCGATCGTCAGCAGGGAGGAGGCCGAGGCGACCAGATAGGCGATGATGACCCACTCGATGGTGCCGTTCAGCCCGACGTGGAAGTGCCCGGCGATGGTCGGCAGCGAGATGTTGACGATGGAGGAGTCCAGCGTCGACATAAAGATGCCGATGGCGATAACGACGAAGGCGGCCCACTTGTTCGGGAGGCTCCCCAGTCCCGCTCCGATCCCGGTGGCCGGCAACGCGGCCGCGCGCTCCGTGGCCGGGGCCGCCTCGCCGTTGACCGGCGTACTGGCCGTCCAGTTCGTGCGCACCGGGCGGCCCGCGGGGTCGTCAGGCATCAGTGCCGCCGCTGATCACTTCTCGCGCAGCCACTCGGCATACTGGGCCTCGTAGAGCGAGGCGTGCTGCTGGCCGTCCAGCGATTTGCGCATCATCACCTCGACGCGGTCCTCGTCGAAGCCGTCGCGCTTGTAGAAGGCGTGGGCGATCGGGTTGGTCACGTCGACGCTGAGCTCGATGAAGGAGCAGCCGGCCTGGCGAGCGGTCTCGGTCGCCGCGTCGAGCAGGATGCGTCCAACGCCCTGGCTGCGATAGTCCTGCCGCACCACGAAGCGGCGGATCATGCCGAAGCGGCCGTGGCTGGTCTTGTAGCCGATGAAGAGCTCCAGCTTGCCGACGACCTCGCCGTCGATCTCGGCCACCAGCACGCTGCTCGGCTCGTAGGCATCGTCGTGATACTCCGCGACGGCGCTCGCCTCGTCGTAGCACCAATCGAGACTGCGGTTGAGCGCCGCCTCTTCGCCCGCGTCACTCAGCCGCCCGGGACGCACCGTGACCCTGGCTTCCGCCATGCCTGCCTCGCTTCCTCCGGCTCATCCATCGCTTGTCGCGCACGCAGGATACCATGCCCGGGCACCGGCTTCGCGTATAGTTGGCGGTGGAGCGCCAGCGGGAGCTGGCGCTGCGTGCTTGCAATGAGGGAGTGTAGCGTGAAGTACCGTTTTGCTGATCGCGTAGTCTCGATGGCCCCTTCGCCGACGCTGGCGGTCTCCGATCGAGTGCGCGAGCTGCGACGGCAGGGACTCGACGTGGTGGACCTCGGTGGGGGCGATCCCGACTTCCCCACGCCGGAGCATGTGCGGCGCGCCGCCGAGGAGGCGCTGGAGCGGGGCGAGTCGCACTACGTGGCCAGTGCCGGGCTGCCGCGGCTGCGCCAGGCGATCGCGGAGAAGCTCCGTCAGGACAACAACATCATGGTCGAGCCGGACCAGATTATCGTGACGCCGGGCGCAAAATCGGCCATCTTCGCCGCGATCCTGGCGCTGACCCAGCAGGGCGACGACGTGGCCATGTTCGATCCCGGCTGGGTATCCTACGAGCCGATGGCGACCATGGCGGGCGCCGGCACGGTCCACATCCCGCTCGATCCGGCGGAGAACTACCGCGTCAGCCGAGAGGTGCTCCGGGCACACCTGACGCCCGCGACGCGGGTGCTGATCGCCAACAGCCCGAACAACCCGACCGGCCGCGTGCTGACCCGCGCGGAGCTGGAGGACATCGCGGCGGTGGCGATCGAGCGCGATCTGCTGGTCATCTCCGACGAGATCTACGAGAAGATCACCTACGACGGCTACCAGCCGATCAGCATCGGCTCACTGCCGGAGATGGCCGAGCGCACCGTGACGGTGAACGGCTTCTCCAAGGCCTACGCCATGACCGGCTGGCGGCTCGGCTACCTCGCCGGCCCGCGCCCGGTGATCGCCCAGGTGCTGAAGGTTCATAGCCACTCGGTCACCTGCGCCACCTCGTTCGCGCAGTACGGCGCCATCGCCGCGCTGGAGGGACCGCAGGGCTTCATCGACACCATGGTCGAGGCCTGGGATCGCCGCCGGCACCTGATCGCGGGCGGGCTGAACAGCGTGCCCGGCTTCCAGTGCCCGCTGCCAGAGGGCGCCTTCTACGCTCTGCCCGATGTCAGCGGCACCGGCTTGAGCGGCGACGAAGTCGCCCGCCGGCTGATCGACGAGGCGCGGGTGGGGGCGACGCCGGGGAGCGCTTTCGGTGAAGTCAGCGCCGCTACCATCCGGCTCAGCTTCGCCAACTCGGACGAATCGCTGGAGACGGCGGTGGAGCGGATCCGCCAGGTGTTCCGCTAAACGCGGGTGGCGAACTCCGTCTGCCCCCCGATCGTCCCAAATCGACATCGGCCATCGTATCAGTCGTATACAGGACATTTCGGCACTGCACCGGAGCCGGGCAGTCAACGATACTGCCCGGCAGGGAGGTGCGCGTGCATGTGGCGTGTCGTGCGACGAATTGATGACGTATCCGACGCCGCGCCGCGCGGCCAGGTGCTCATTCTTTTCGCCATGTTCCTCGTGGTGCTGATCGGTATGGCCGGCCTGGCCACCGATCTCGGCTACGCCTTCGCTCAGCGCCGCGCCATGCAAAACTCGGCCGACGCGGCCAGCGAGGCGGGGGCGCTGGTCGTGCTCAAAGCCGCACAGAACAACACGCTCTCGGCGCAAGCCGACGCCAAGGCGCTGGCCAACGCCAACGCCGGCAAGGTCGCTCCCAAGGTCAATTGCTCCTACGTCGACGACAACGACACCGTGCTGGGCGACTGCTCGGCGGCTGTGCCGGCGACCGCCACCGGCGTGAAGGTGGCGGTAACCGAGACGCACGATACCTTCTTTATGCAGGCCGTACCGGGCGCGCCCAAGACGGTCACGACCTCCGCGTCGGCGACCGCGCACGTGCAACTGATGATGTCGCCACCTCAGGACGGCCCCTTCATCGTCTGCGGTGTGGGTTCGCAGACGGCGAAAGGCAAGACGGTCAACATTCTCCAGTCTCAGAACGGCAAATGGGTGTTCAACCAGAACGCCACTGACCAGACATTCGTCATCCACGGGCCGCAGGTTCCCGGCTGCAACACGCAGGGCGACCGCTTCAAGGGCCTGGCGAATCAGGACGCCAACGAGGGCCGCACGACTCCCGGCTGGTTCGCCTACGATACCGGCACCAAGGCAGGGCCGACCCGCAGCACGGTCGCCGGCATACAGGGGTGCCAGAAGGATGATGCCCCGGATCAATGCGTACTGATCCTGCCGGTCGCGGTCGATCAGCCGCCGGAGCAGGGCAACTCCAAGCAAGTCTACGTTGTGGGCTACGCGGCGTTCTACGTCACGCAGGTCAATGCCAACACGCACGACGGTAAGCTGCTGATGGGCTACGACCTCACCGGGGCTGGTCAGTCCGGTTGGACGCCAACGTCGTCGGGGCCGGTCGTGATCCGCGTCACGCAGTGATGATCCGCAACGCCCGCGCTCGCGCTACTCCTTGAACACGCCCAGGATGGTGAAGGTGATCGCGCTGAAGAAGGCGATCGGGAAGGCGAAGAGGACGGCCAGCGCCAGCGGCCCGGCGACCAGCAGCACCGAGTGGTTCCAGTTGGCCGGCGCGGTGAGCGCCACGGCGATCGCGGCCGGCAGGGGCATCACGACCGCCAGCGCCAGCAACCCCCGCCGCAGGGTGGCATGACCTGGCAGCGGTGCGCGGCGCAGCACCACGGCGACATCGATGGCCGCCGCGACGACCGCGGCGGCGACCACGGCCACGATGATCAGGGTGTGGGTGTCCAATCGACCGGCTTCCCTCCTGCTGGAACGCGCCCGCCTCCTGGGACGCAACGCGATTGTAGCGCTGTCCGAGGCACGAGGGCCAAGCGGCGGCAGCCGAGCAGGTTGGGTGCCGCCTGGGGCACGGATTCCTCCACTTCGGTCGGGATGACAGGGAGAAAGCTGGGCCTATCGGACGAGGCAAAGTGCCGTCGCCCGCCCCCTATTCCCCCTGTCATCCCGATCGAAGTGGAGGAATCCGTGCCCCAGGCGACACCCAACTTGCTCGGCTGCCGCCGCTTGGCCCTCGTGCCT
>DASSHC010000380.1:0-35373 GCA_035693105.1 Thermomicrobiaceae bacterium
CGCCGAGGTGCCGGCCGCCATCGCCTACAACCACGCCGTCTCCGAGATCTTCCTGGGGCTGCCGGTGATGCGCGAGTTCCTCAAGCGCTACGAGGTGCGCCCGCTCTCCTCGCGCCACCTGCTGCTGGGCGTGCTGCTCGACGCCTTCGAGCAGTGGGCCGGGCGGCGCGAGAAGCCGAGCATCGCCATCCTCGACTGGGAGGAGGTGCCCACCTACAGCGAGTTCGTCCTCGTGCGCGACTACTTCCAGGAGCAGGGCTTCGACTGCGTCATCGCCGACCCGCGCCATCTGGAGTACCGCAACGGCGTCCTCTACGCCGCCGACACGCCGGTCAATCTGATCTACAAGCGCGTGCTGATCTCCGAGCTGATCCAGCGCGGGCGGCTCGACCAGCCAGTGATCCGCGCGGTGCGCGACGGCGCGGTCTGCATGGTCAACCCCTTCGCCTGCAAGATCCTGCACAAGAAGGCCAGCCTGGCCGTGCTCAGCGACGAGCGTAACCATCACCTCTTCTCGCCGTCCCAGGTGCAGGCCATCGCCGCGCACATCCCCTGGACGCGCCGGGTGGTGGAGGAGAACACGCGATACCAGGGGCAGGAGGTCGAGCTGATCCCCTTCATCCTGGCCAACCGCGACCGGCTGGTGCTGAAGGCCAACGACGAGTACGGGGGCAAGGGAGTCGTGCTCGGCTGGGAGACCGACGCCGCCGGCTGGGAGTGGGCGGTCCAGACGGCGCTGACCGAGCCGAGCGTGGTGCAGGAGCGCGTGCCGGTCGATAGCGAGCCCTTCCCCAGCGTGCTGTCGGGCGAGCTGCAGATCCTCGACCGCATGCTCGATACCGACCCCTTCGTCTTCCACGGCGCGTTCATGGACGGTGCGCTGACCCGCGTCTCCACCGCCGCGCTGCTCAACGTGACCGCGGGCGGCGGCTCCACGGTACCCACCATGCTGGTCGAGGAGCGCTAGCACCGGCAGAGGAGGTCGCGATGCTCAGGCAACCTTCGCTCAACATCGGCATCGAAGAGGAGTACCAGATCATCGACCCGGTGACGCGCGAGCTGCGCTCCTACATCCGGGAGATCCTGCAGGACGACCATGTCGTGCTGCAGCAGATCAAGCCGGAGCTGCACCAGTCGATCGTCGAGGTCGGCACCGAGGTCTGGGAGACGGCGGCCGACGCCCGCGAGGACTTGATCCGCCTGCGCCGCCTGGTGATAGAGCTGGTCGGGCGCAACGGGCTGCGCATCGCGGCCGCCGGCACGCACCCCTTCTCCTCCTGGCTGGAGCAGGAGATCACGCCGCTGGAGCGCTACGTGGGGGTCAAGGAGGACATGCAGGATCTGGCGCAGCAGCTCCTGATCTTCGGCACCCACGTCCACATCGGTATCGAGGATCGCGAGTTCCTGGTGCACGCCATGAATGTCTCGCGCTACTTCCTGCCGCACGTGCTGGCGCTCTCGACCAGCTCGCCCTTCTGGATGGGGCGCGACACCGGCCTCCGGTCGTACCGCAGCGTCGTCTTCAAGGCCTTCCCGCGCACCGGCATTCCGCCCGAGTTCGAGTCCTGGCCGCAGCTCCACTCGATCGTCGACACGCTGGTCGAGACGTCCTCCATCCCCGACGCGAGCAAGATCTGGTGGGATGTGCGGCCCAACCCCAAGTACCCCACGCTGGAGTTCCGCATCTGCGACGTCTGCACGCGGGTCGACGAGGCGGTCGCGATCGCCGCCATCTTCCAGGCGATCGTGGCCAAGATCTGGAAGCTGCGCCGCGACAACCTGACCTTCCGCGTCTACCCCGCGACGCTGATCGAGGAGAACAAGTGGCGCGTGGTGCGCCGTGGGCTCGACGGCAAGCTGATCGACTTCGGCAAGCGCGAGCAGTTGGCGGCGCGGGCGCTGGAGCGCGAGCTGATCGAGTGGTTCGTCGACGACGTGCTCGACGATCTCGGCAGCCGCAAGGAGGTTGAGTACGCTTTCCGCATCCTGGAGGAGGGGACCAGCGCCGATCGCCAGCTCGCCGTCTTCCGTCGCACGGGCAGCCTGAAGGCGGTGGTCGACGAGCTGATCCGCGAGACGGCCGAGGGTGTGCTGCCGGTCCCAGCCGGCGAACAACCGGGCGGAGGTGCCTGATGGCGAACGGCGGCGGGCTGGTCGTGCTCTGCATGGCGAGCCACGAGAAGGGCCAGGATCTGCTGCGCGAGTGCAAGCGGCAGGGGAGCCACGTCATCCTGCTGACCACGACCGAGTTCGAGCACGGCGACTGGCCGCGCGACAGCATCGACGAGTTCTACACCATGCCGAACCTCTACAACCTGGAGAACGTCACCAACGGGGTTAGCTACCTGATGCGCGACCGCCCGCTGGCGCGCATCATCCCGCTGGACGACTTCGACGTGGAGACGGCCGCCTGGCTGCGCCAGCACCTCCAGTTGCCGGGGATCGGCACCACCATCGCCAACCATTTCCGCGACAAGCTGGCCATGCGCACCTCGGCGCGGCGCGGCGGGGTCGACGAGCCGGATTTCGTCGGCGTGCTGAACTACGACCAGATCCGTGACTTCATGGCGCGCGTGCCGCCGCCCTGGTTCATGAAGCCGCGCGGTGAGGCGTCGGCGGTCGGGATTCACCGGCTGGAGACACCGGACCAGTTCTGGGCGGCCATCGAGCCGCTTGGCGACCAGCAGTCGCACTATCTCCTAGAGCAGTACGTCGCCGGCCAGGTCTTCCACGTTGACTCGATCGTCTGGGACGGCGAGGTGGTCTTCGCCGAGGTGCACCGCTACGGCCACCCGCCGTTCGACGTCATGCACGGCGGCGGCATCTTCACCAGCCGCCCGCTGCCGCGCGGCTCGGCCACCGATCAGGCGCTCAAGGAGCTGAACGCGGCGGCGATCGCGGCGCTCGGGCTGCCGCGCGGGGTGACGCACCTGGAGGCGATCCAGGGCCAGGACGACGGCCGCTTCTACTTCCTGGAGTGCGCGGCGCGAGTCGGCGGAGCCAACATCGCCGACGGCATCGAGCTGGCGACCGGGATCAATCTCTGGCGCGAGTGGGCCAAGATCGAGCTGAGCCAGGAGAGCGCGTCCTACACCCTGCCTGAGCGGCGCGAGGAGTACTCGGGCGTGATCATCACCCTGGCGCGCCAGCAGTACCCCGATCTCTCGGGCTACACCGAGCCGGAGATCGCCTGGCGCATGAACAAGGAGCACCACGCCGGGCTGATCGTGGTTTCGCCCGACCCCTCGCGGGTGAACCAACTGCTCGACCACTACCTCGACCGCTTCTACCAGGACTTCCACGCCAGCATGCGCCCGCCCGACTCGCTGCGGGAGTGAGGCGGGGTTGCCACGCCGGATGTCATGTAGGGGCAGACCTCCGTGTCTGCCCTCGCCGTTCCAGGCATTGGCCGCGGGGACATGGGAAACGTGGGTGGCGAACAGGTGGGTTTGGTGCCAGGCCACGAGGGCAGACACAGAGGTCTGCCCCTACCGCATGGTCGCCGCCGCCTGCGCTTTCACCGCGGGCGCGACTTTCTCGGCGATCAGCTCCATGGTGCGCCAGGCATCGGGGCCCTGGGAGGCCGACATGCCGAAGATGAAGTCGCCGACTTCCAGGCGGGCGTAGGGTAGGAGGTACTCGACGCACTCCTCGGGCGTGCCGATGAAGCCGGCGGGGCGGTCGCCGCCCGCGCGGCGCAGCGCGTCGACCTCGGCCTGGCTCTCAGCCAGCTGCACGCGGAAGACCAGCGACTTGCGGATGTCCCGCGGGTCGCGGCCGACGGCGCGGCAGTGCTCGGCCAGCACGGCGAGCTTGTGCTGCCAGTCCTCCAGTGGCATGCCGAAGGTGTTCCAGCCGTCGGCGTACTCGGCCACCACGCGCATCGTCTTCTGCTCGCCCCCGCCGCCGATCCAGAGCGGGATGCGCGGCTGCTGCACGCCCTTCGGCTCGCAGCGCGCCTCGTTCAGCGTGTAGTAGCGCCCGTGGAAGGTCGTCGTCTCCTGCGACCAGAGCTGGCGCAGGATCTGGGCGGTCTCGGCCAGCATGCGGATGCGCGTGCCGGCCGGGGGGAAGGGGATGCCGTACTGCTGGTGCTCGGCCTCGTACCAGCCGGCGCCGATGCCGAATTCGAGCCGGCCGTGCGAGATCTGGTCGATGGTGGTTGCCATCTTGGCCAGAATCGCCGGGTTGCGGTAGGTGACGCCGATCACCAGGTTGCCGCAGCGGATGCGCTCGGTTTTGGCGGCCACCGCGGCCAGTAGCGTCAGCCCTTCCAGGCACGGCCCGGCCGGGTCGGCCACCGAGGCCATCGGGATGAAGTGGTCGAAGTCGGAGGCCCAGTCGTAGCCCAGCTCCTCGGCCCGCTGCCAGAGGTGGAGATACTGATCGTAGGTGGCATTCTGCTGGCCGGAGTGAATGCCGAACCGAATCGCGTCGCCGAAGATCCGCACGCTTTCCTCCCCTACCTGTTCAACATGCCGCGAGACGCAATGCGTCTCATGCGGGCAGGCTCACGCGTGTTGGAACGGCACAGCCCTCCCAGTTATTCTCCTGTGCCTCGGGACGAGTCCATCTCGCGCAGCACCGGCAACAGGAGCGAGGCGACGGCGACCGAGGCATCGCCCAGCGCCATGATGACGATGGTCGCCTTGAGCCCGATGACGGCGATCAGCACGCCGCCGAGCGCCATGCCGAGCGGGATCACCGCGCTGCTGATCGAGGTGAAGGTGCCGAAGACCCGCCCGCGCAGTTCGGACGGAATACGCTCCAGGCGAACCGTGACCAGAATCGGGTTGATCGGCCCACTGGCGGCCGCCCCGAGCCCGAACGCGGCCAGAATCACCGGCAGCGGCGGCTCGAAGAGGAGCACCAGGAAGACCGGGAAGCCAAGCATGAAGGCGGCCACCCAGAGGGAGCGGCGCGAAAAACGCGCCCCAACGGCCCCGTAGAGCCCCCCGCCCACTAGCAAGCCGGCGCCGATGGCCGAGAACATCAGGCCGAGCGCCCGAGCGCTGCCCAGCACGCGGTTGGCGTAGACCGGCACCACCACGGCGAAGAACGGCTCGGTGAAGAAGTTCGAGACGGTCAAGCCGAGCGCGAGCGCCAGCAGGAGCCGGTCATCGCGCACGAAGCGCAGCCCGGCCTTGAGGTCATCGAGGTAGCGGCCCGGGGCCGACTGGCCGGTCTCGCTGAACGCGGCTGGGATGCCGCCGGCAACGATGGCGGCCGAGGCGACGAAGGAGGCGGCGTCGAGCCAGAGGACGTTGGCGGCGCCGAAGAAGGCGATGAGCACGCCGGCCAGCGGCGGTCCGAGCAGGAGGGCGACGTAGGCGCCGCTCTCGGCGATGCTGTTGGCGCGATCAAGCGTCAGGCCGGCGGCGCGGGCCAGCTCGGGCAGCATGGAACGCCGGGCAGTCAGGCCCGGCACGGTCAGCAGCGAGCCGATGAACACGAGTGCCAGCAATTGCCAGAACGCGATGCCGGTGGTGTGGTAGAGGAGCGGGATGGCCGCGATCCCGGCGGCGCTGGTGAGGTCGGCGATGACACTGGTCCGGCGGTAGTCGAGGCGATCGACCAGGGCGCCGCCCGCCAGCCCGACGATGACCGCCGGCAACGTCACGGCCAACCCGGTGAGGCCGGTCTTGGCCGCGCTGCCAGTAGTGACCAGCACGAACCAGGGGAGCGCGACGAGCGTCACCTGGCTGCCGACCAGCGAGATCAGCCTGGCGACGATCAGCGCGCCGAGCGGCCGGCGTCGGGTCTCGGTGTCCTGGATGACCACGGCGCCGTTCTCCGCCTTCCAGCTCTCGCGCTCAGTTGGACTTCCAGGGTTGATTCTCGTCGGGTTCAGTCAACACGAGCGGCTGCCTCGGCAGGCGGTAGCCGTGCCGAGCAGCGCGAGCGCGCGTCGTGATGCCGGGCGACGCGCGCTCGCGCCACCCCCGCGGCTCCTCGGTGAGGCCAGCAGGACGGCTACATCAGGCCGGGGATGTTCAGCCCGCCGGTGATCGCGCCCATCCGCTGGGTTGCCAGCTCCTCGGCCCGCGTCATGGCGTCCTGGATCGCGGCCAGGATCATGTCCTCCAGCATCTCGACATCCTCGGGATCGACCGCCTCCGGCGCGATCTTGACCCCCTGCACGTTGCGCAAGCCGTTGACGGTGACCGTCACGGCGCCCCCGCCGGCGGTCCCCTCGACCGTGGTCTGCTCCAGCTCCTCCTGCATCTTCATGATCTTGTTCTGCATCTGCTGGAGCATCTTCATGTTCGGCTGCATGCGGCTCGTCCTTCCATCATGTGGCCATTTCGTCGTTCGGACGGGACCCTCGTCCACGCCCGGCAATTCGCGTGCCCTACGCTCAGCGCGCAACGCGCAACGCTCAACGTTCAACGCTCAACGCACGCCGGCCGTGGCCGCGCCCCGCTTCCAGCGCTCGATCCGCGCCAGCATCGCGCGGGCGTTCTCGCGCGAGGCGTCGGTGACCGGCTGACCGTCGAGCATGGCCGCCAGCTCATCCAGCCGCTCGGCGTCGTCGAGCTGGTCCACCTGGGTCTCGGTGCGGCCGGCGCGCTCGATCTTGGTGATACGGTAGTGCGCCTGGGCGAAAGCGGCAACCTGCGGCAGGTGGCTGATGACCAGCACCTGGTGCTGATCGCCGAGCGACCAGAGCTTCTCGCCCACCGGCTGCCCGCTACGGCCCCCGACTCCGACGTCGACCTCGTCGAAGACCAGCGTCGGCGTCTCGTCGGCGGCCGAGAGGATCGACTTCAGCGCCAGCATCAGGCGCGCGGTCTCGCCGCCGGAGGCGATGCGCGCCAGCGGGCGCGGCTCCTCTCCCGCGTTGGGCGCGATCAGGAACTCGACGCGGTCGATGCCGGTGGCGTCGAAGCGGACCTCGCGCGCCTGCCCATGATCCGCGAGCGTGGCCGGCTCACCGCCGGAATGGTCACTGAACCCGACCACGAAGCGGGCGCGCCCCATGTTCAGTTCGGCGATCGCCTGCTCGACGGCGTGCTCCAGCTCGCCCGCCGCGGCGCGCCGCTTCTCCGAGAGCGCCGCCGCCGCCGCCACGATCCGGCGCTTCAACTCCTCGGCACGTTCGCGCAGCTCGTCGGCCTGCTCCTCGCCGTGCTCCAGCGTGTCCAGCTCGGCCGCCGCCCGCTCGCCGAAGGCGATGATCTCGGGGAGGCTCGCGCCGTACTTGCGCTTGAGCTGGCGGAAGAGGGCCAGACGGTCCTCGATGGTCTCCAGCCGCGCCGGGTCGGCCTCGACCGTCTCGGCGTAGGCGCGCACGCTTTGCGTGGCGTCTTCCAGCAGGAAGAGCACCTCCCGTAGCGGCGCGGCCAGCGTCTCGCCGCCGCGGTCGATGCCCGCCAGCTCCTCGATCCGGTCGACCGCCAGCCGCAGGTTGTCGAGCGCGCCGGGGATGGGCTCCGGCGCCGAGAGGTCGCCCCCTTCCAGCAGCTGATAGGCCTCGGCCGCCAGGCGGGCAAGGCGCTCGGCGTTGCTCAGCACGGCGCGCTCCCGCTCGAGCACCTCCTCCTCGTCCGGCTGCAGCCCGGCCGCACCGATCTCATCGACCTGGAAGCGCAGGAGATCGAGGCGCTGAGCGCGCTCGCGCTCGCCAGTCAGGATCTCGTCGATGCGCCGCCGCACGCCCTGGAACTGATGCACGAGTTCGGCCACGGTCGCGCGCTCGGGCAGTGTGCCGGCGTAGCGGTCGAGCAGGTCGATGTGCAGCGCGGGCCGCAGCAGCGAGAGGTGATCGCTCTGGCCGTGGATGTCGACCAGCATGGCACCCAGGGCGGCGAGCGTAGAGGCGGTCACCGTGCGGCCGTTGACGCGGGCCGTGCTGCGGCCGCTGGCATTGATGTCGCGGGTTAGCACCAGCGCGCCGTCCTCCGGCTCGACGCCGGTCTCCTCCAGCAGCGCGCGCAGTTGGGGACGCGCGGCGACCTGCGCCACATCGAAGACGGCCTCGACGAAGGCGCTGGCCGCGCCGCTGCGCACCAGTTCGGCGGAGGTGCGCTGCCCGAGCACGGCGCCGAGCGCGTCGATGATGATCGACTTCCCCGCGCCGGTCTCACCGGTGATGGCGTTGAAGCCCGGCTGGAAGGGAATGCGCAGGTCCTTGATAATGGCGAAGTTGCGGATGGCAAGTTCCAGGAGCATCCCCGAGCTGTTCTCCGTACCCGCGCGAATGGCGGAAGCGCGACTCGATCGGTCAATTGTACCGCGCCCTCACCCCCCAACCCCCCCCCTCTCCGGACGGCTCCGTTCGAGCCAATTCTGGGAGAGGGGGAGCACGAGAAATGTAGGGGCGGTTTTGTAACCCGCCCGCGTTCGTTGGGGCAGTTGTTCTGGAGTGAAAGGGGCTGGCTGTGGCGACCTATCTGATCGCGGAGCTGATAGAGGTCAACGATGCGGAGGGGCTGGCGCGCTACGGGCGCGCGGTGGGCGCGACGATCGCGCGGCATGGCGGGGAATTCGTCGCGCGTGGCGCGCCAGTGACGATCGAGGGCATCGAGAGCCCGCAGACGGCCGTCATCATCCGCTTCGACAGCCTGGATCAACTGCGGAGCTGGTACGACTCCGACGACTACGCGCCCCTCCTGCGCCTGCGACAGGAGAGCGCGACGTACAACCTGTACGCGGTGGAGGGGGTGTAGGGCAGAGGGTCGGCCCGTCGAGGAGGTTGGGTGCCGAGTGCGACATGGATCCCTCGACTGCGCTCGGGATGACAGGGGGAGGGAGGGGTCTAACGGACGACACGAATCGTCATTGTACGCCCCTATTTCCCCCTGTCATCCCGAGCGCAGTCGAGGGATCCAACGTGGAGCGCCACAAGAACGTCGTCGCGGGCCACGACCCCTTCCCCCCTCGTCACCCCTCTCCCAGCATTGGGAGAGGGGTAGGGGTGAGGGCCGCTCACCCCACCGGGTTCAGCCCAGCGGAGCGCACCAGCTCGTTGAAGCGCGGCACCTCGCTGCCGGTCAGCTCGCCCAGCTCGGCGAGCCACTGGTTGACGGCGCGCGCCAGTTCCTCGTAGACCTCCTGCGAGCTTCTGGTCGGCTGGCCGTCGGCGCTGGCGACCGCCGCGCCCAACGCCGCCAGCTTGTTGTTGAGCTTCAGCGGGAAGTGCAGCGGGTCCTTCGGCACCTTCAGCCGGCTCTCGATCAGCTCGTTCTCGACATCGGTCAGCCTCTCCGCCAGCTTCTTGGCCGCTTCAGTGACGTCCGGCTTGCCCGCCTTGTCCGCGCGCTGGCCCCAGGACTCGATCTGGCCACGAAGCTCGCGGATCTGGTTGACGCCCTCGTGAGCGGCCGAGAGCGTGTCGCGGATCTTCAGCGCCAGCGCGAACTGCGCGTCGAAGTCCTCCTGACTGGCGGGCACGCGCGGGTCCTTGTGGATCTCGAGGGGCTGCGTGTAGCTCTGGCCGTCGACCTCCAGCCGCACCTGGTACGTGCCGGGAGGGGCTAGCGGACCGTCGGTGCCGCCGGTGCGGAAGAGCGCGCCGGGAACCTCGGTGGCGCCGGGGTAGCGGAAGTTCCAAACGAAGCGGTTGAGCCCCGCCTGCTTGGGCACGCGCGGCTCCTTCTTGGCGCCGTTCTCCGGTTTGGCGCTGGTGAAGCCGCGGATCTCTTTGCCCTGACTGTCGAGGATGGTGAGCTTCACCTCGCCTTCCGGCTCTTGTGCCAGCAGGTAGTTAATCAGCACGCCATCGGGGGGGTTCTGCCCGGCGTCGACCAGTTGCTCCTTCTTCTCGCCGTCCGGCCCCTCGACCAGGCGATACATGACCATGGCCGCGCCGACGCCCTGATAGTTGTTGCCCGGCCCGCCCCCGCCGCCGAAGCCCCGGTGAGTCGTGAAGCGGATCGCCGGGCGCGGCTGGAACAGGTGCGCCGGCGCCTTGGCGACCTCGTCGCTCATTTGATAGAGCGGCGTCAGATCGTCGAGGATCCAGAAGGCGCGGCCGTGCGTCGCCAGCAACAGGTCGGAGTCTTTCACCATCAGATCGTGGATCGGCACGACCGGCAGGTTCTGCTGGAAGGGCTGCCAGTGCGCTCCGTCGTCGAACGAGACGTAGACGCCCGTCTCGCTGCCGGCGTAGAGCAAGCCCTGGTGGTTGGGGTCTTCGCGGATGGCGCGGCTGAAGTCATCGGCCGGGATGCCGTTGATGATGCGCTGCCAGTTCTGCCCGTAGTCGCTGGTCTTGTAGAGGTAGGGCGTGAAGTCGTCCAGCTTGTAGCGCGTAGCGGCGACGTAGGCCGTGCCGGCGGCGTGCGGCGAGGCGTCGATGAGCGAGATCAGGGCGAACTCGGGCAGATCGGGCGGGGTGACGTTCTGCCAGCTTTGCCCGTTATTCTTGGAGACATGGACCAGGCCGTCATCGGAGCCGGCCCAGAAGACGCCCGCCTGCAGCGGCGATTCGGCGAAGGCGAAGATGGTGGCGTAGTACTCGGCTCCGGTGTTGTCGAAGGTAATCGGGCCGCCGGAGCGCCCCAAGGTGTGCGGCGCGGCGCGGGTCAGGTCGGGCGAGATGACCTGCCAGCTCTGGCCCTGGTCGGTCGAGCGATGGACGTGCTGCGAGCAGGCGTAGAGGATATTCGGGTCGTGCGGCGAGAGCACGATCGGGTAGGTCCACTGGAAGCGGTACTTGATCTCGCCGGCGCCGTAGCCGGTGGTGCTCTCCGGCCAGACGTTGATGTTCTTGCGCTGCCCGGTGCGCCGGTCGTAGCGCGTCAGCATGCCGCCGTAGCTGCCGGCGAAGATGATGTCGGGGTCGTCGGGGCGCACGGCGATGTAGCCGCTCTCACCGCCGCCGACCTCGAACCAGTCCTGCACGGTGATGGCCGAGGTGTTCGAGCGGCTGGGCACGCTGATGGTGGTGTTGTCTTGCTGCGCGCCGTAGAGGCGATAGGGCACCGAGTCGTCGGTGGTGACGTGGTAGAACTCGACCGTACTCTGATTCAGCACGGTCGACCAGGTCTCGGCGCCGTTGAGCGAGACGGTGGCGCCGCCGTCGTGGCCGGCGATCATGCGCTGGGAGTTGTTCGGGTCGATCCAGAGGTCGTGGTTGTCGGCGTGCGGCGTTGGAATCTGGGTGAAGCTCTTGCCGCCGTCGGTTGACTTGTAGGTGTAGAAGTTGAGCACCCAGACGGTCTCGGCGTCCTCGGGGTCGGCGAAGATGTGGGTGAAGTACCAGGGGCGCTGGAGGAGATTGCGGTCGTCGTTGACCAGTGCCCAGGTATCGCCGCCGTCGTCCGAGCGGTAGACGCCGCCCTTCTCGGCTTCGATTAGCGCCCAGACGCGGCCGCTCTGGGCCGGGGAGGCGACGATGCCGATCTTGCCGAAGACGCCCTCCGGCAATCCGGGGTTGTGGCTGATGTCCTCCCAGGTGTCGCCGCCGTCGCGCGTGCGGAAGATGCCGCTCTCGGGTCCGCCCCCGACCAGCGTGTGCGGGTAGCGGCGCGCCTGCCAGAAGGCGGCGTAGAGGTTGCGCGGGTTGGTCGCGTCGAGCGTCAGGTCGATGGCGCCGGTCTCCTCGCTGCGGAAGAGGACCTGCTCCCAGTGCTCGCCGCCGTCCGTCGAGCGGAAGATGCCGCGCTCCTTGTTCGGACCGTGTGCGTGGCCCAGCGCCGCGACGTAGACCAGATCGGCGTCGTCGGGATGCACGCGCACCTTGCTGATGTTGCGCGTCTCGGCCAGCCCGACGTTGCGCCAGCTCTTGCCGCCGTCGGTCGTGCGGTAGACCCCGTCACCATGGCTGACATTGCCGCGGATGGTCGCCTCCCCCATGCCGGCGTAGAGCACGTTGGGGTCGGACTCGGCGATGGCCAGCGCGCCGACCGAGGCGCGTTTGAAGTAGCCGTCGGAGATGTTGCGCCAGGTCACGCCGGCGTCGTTACTCTTCCAGACGCCGCCGCCGGTCGAGCCGAAGTAGAAGGTGGCCTGCTCCCAGGGGTGGCCGGTGACGGCGATGACCCGGCCGCCGCGAAACGGGCCGACGAGGCGATAGCGCAGACCGGGCCAGCGCTCCGCTGCCTGGCCGTTGCTCGTGCCGTCCTGCATACCTGTCTCTCCCTTCCTGCTCAGGTGGACTATCCGATCACGCGATTGAGCCTGAAACACCGGTGAAGCTGTATGTCCGGAGGATGTCTCGGCTGCCGCCCCTGGCCTTGCTCAGCCCGCGCCGCCCCGCCTGTCATCCTTCGCCCCCCCTATCATCCTGAGCCGCAGCGAAGGATCTCTCTGAATCGTGGAGCACCAGTGGCGCTGCACGGGAGAGGAGATCCTTCGGCTGCGGCCTCAGGATGACAGGCGGGGGCAATGGACCTCTCCAGCGGCTCGCCCGCATTTGAGCTGCTTTACTCCAGTACAACACCGGCCTGGTCGTGTCCGATTTCTATGCGCGTGCCATAGGGGCGCGATAGCTCCGCGAAGCGCTCCAGAATCTCCCGGGCCACCTCGCCCTCGGCCCGCTTGGGGCGCCCGCGCCGGCTCGTCGGCTGGCCGTGACCGAGCGATACCGGGTAGAGGGTAATCTCGCGCAGCGCGCCGCCCTGGAAGTGGAGGAGCGGCACCAGCGTCTCCCAGTAGCGCCGGTCGGCCGGGAAGCCCTTGGCGCCGTCCTCGGAGCGCTGACGGTAGACCTCGCCCGGCGTCAGATTGGGATCGACGCGGAACTGCTCGTAGTCGTCGGCCGGGAGCTTGTAGGTCAGGTCGTTCTGCGCGATGAAGTTGCCCAGGCTGTAGAAGATCGGCTTCCCCTGATAGAGCTCCAGGCCGCGCAAGAGGTGCGGGCCGTGCCCGACGATCAGATCGGCGCCGGCCTCGACCATCTGGTGGGCGAACTCCGGGATGAAGGCGGCGGGGTCTTCCTTGCCGGCGCCCTGCTCGTGGGCGTGCAGGCTGAGGATGACCAGATCGGCCCGGTTGCGCGCCTCGCGCACCCATTTGGCGATCGCCTCCGCGTCCTTGGCCTTGGGTTTGGTCACGATCGCCGCCTGCTCGGCCTCGCGGAAGTTGGCGTCGAGGAAGGGGAAGACATCGGAGTCGTCGGGCGGGAAGCCGAAGCCGAGCTGGATCTTCTCCAGCCGCCGCTGCTCTAATCCGAGCTGCTCGGCCATCTGGCGCAGGTTGGCGAGCTGGGCAGGCGTGATCTCGTAGGTCGTGTCGTGCCGCAGCGGGTTGACGCCGGGGCGGCCGGTGAGATCGGGGCGCTGCTCGGCGGCGATCTGCCCCTTGGCGAAGGTCGAAGCGCAGGCGAGGAGGGCGACCGTGCCGCCGGGGTGCTCCAGGTAGGCGGGCATGCGCGCCTCGGCCAGGTTGCGCCCGACCCCGGCGAAGGTGACGCCCTTTTCCTCCAGCACCTCGATCATGGCCAGCAGGCCGGCGATGCTGTAGTCGAGCGCGTGGTTGGTGGCGGTGGCGAAGAGGTCGAACCCGGCGGCGGTCAGGTAGTCGATGACCGTGGCGGGGGCGCCGAAGTGCGAGCCGCCGGACTCCAGTGCCGGGTAGCCGCGGAAGTTGTTGGGCAGGACTTCGAGGTTGGTGAAGGCCACGTCGGCCTCGCGGATCAGGCGAACGAGCTCTTGGGTCGGCACATCCTCGGCCGCGAAGACATCGCGGGCGATGATGCTGTCGCCGGTTAGCGCCAGGCGGAGATTCGTCTCGGGGTTCATGCGGGCTCCTTTTCCCTCATAGCGGGCAACCTCGGCGCGGCAGGGAAAGGAGGGTTGGGAGGTTGTCGCTCCTCGGCGGCATCATACCGCGCTTGCCGGATGCGCGCGATGCGGTCGATTTGGGCGTGGACGTGTGCGTGGGGCTTGTCGTGGATCCCGGTGCCTGCGTGTCGCGTGGCGCCCGAGAATAGAATTCTCGGGCGGAGTCCACGAAGCCCACTGAAGGGGCTGAGATCACGCGCCCCACAAAAGGCGATGACATTGAACTGGAGCAATCGACACCGTTTGGAGAGATGCTTCGGCCGCGGCCTCTACATGACCGGGAAAAGACATCCGCCACCCCTGTCATCCTGAGCCGCAGCGAAGGATCTCTCCTTCCTAACCTCATCTACTCCTGTTCGAGGAGGTGGCTCACGATGCCCGGCGCCAAACCAACCCCAGCCTCTTGAGTGGGCTTCGTCGGCTCAGCGCCGGAATTGATTCCGGACGGAGCCGCGCCGCTCAGCACGATGCCCCGAGGAACACGACTTGCCGCTCCGAGCATTCCCGCACGTGCCCGATACCGCTGAGGTGAACCCCCTACGGTTCGTCCTCGTCATCCAACTCGAAGGGGAAGAGCTGCTGGCGCGTGCCGCGCGGCGGTTCGCCGGGCACGGCGCTGGCAGCCAACTCGCTGACGCGCAGCTCGGCGCGGTCGAGGAGGTCGTTACAGGCGCGCACCAGGATGACGCCCTGCTCGTAGGTCGCCAGCGCGGCGTCGAGCGAGAGGTCGCCCTGCTCCAGTCGCTCCATCACCTCTTCCAGCGCGGCCGTCAGCTCTTCGTAGCTCGGGCCGTCGCCGCTCGGGTTCGGTGCGCTCATCGCTTCTCCTCACGCTGGGCCAGCGCGCGCTCGTGGCGCTCGCCGGGCTCGACGCTCTCGACTTTGACGCTTGCCGCGCCATCATAGAAGCGGAGTAAGAGATCCCGCCCGGCGCTCAAAGCGGTCGCGCTGGCGACTCGCGCGCCGCTAGCGGGGTCGAGCACCATGGCGTAGCCGCGCTCCATCACCTGCTCGGGGTGGAGCAGGACCAGCTCGCGAGCGACACCGGCCAGCCGCGTGCGCTCGCCGGCGATCCAGCCGAGGAGCAGCTCGCGCATGCGCTCTCCAGCGGCGTCGAGCGCCTGGCGCTCGGTCGCGATCGCGCCGGAGGGACCGCGCCGCAGCAGCCGATCCTGCGTATCCGCCAGCCGGTCGCGCTGCTCCAGCAGCCGCTCCCGCATCGCCTCCAGCATGCGCCGGTGCAGCTCGCTGACCTGGGCGCTCAGCTCGCGCACGTGGGGCGCGAGCAGCTCGGCGGCGGCGGAGGGCGTGGGCGCGCGCAGGTCGGCCACGTAGTCGCAGATGGTGAAGTCGGTCTCGTGGCCGATGGCCGAGACGACCGGTACCGCGCAGGCGAAGACGGCGCGCGCCACCCGCTCGTCGTTGAAGCACCAGAGATCTTCGGCCGAGCCGCCGCCGCGCGCTACCACGATCACCTCGGCGCGCCCGTCGTCCTGCAGCGCCTCCAGCGCCGCCACGATGGCCGGCGGCGCGTCGGCGCCCTGCACCAGCGACGGCGCCAGGATGAGCTCGCAGAGCGGGTAGCGGCGGGAGAGGACGCTCTGGATGTCGTGCCAGACCGCGCCGCTGGCCGAGGTGACCACCCCGATGCAGCGGGGATGGACTGGCAGCGGCCGTTTGCGACTCGGCTCGAACAACCCTTCGCGCTCCAACTGCTGTCGCAACTGCTCGAATTGCACCTGCGCGATGCCGGTGCCTTCCGGCAGCAACAACTCGACGTAAAGCTGGTACTGGCCGGTGGCCTCGTAGAGCGAGACGTTGCCTCGGGCGATGACGGCGTCGCCGTTGGCCGGCTGGAACCCGAGGTAGCGGGCGTTGCCGCGGAAGCAGACGCACTTGAGCTGGACGTTGGCCGCTTTGAGGGAGAAATAGAGGTGGCCGGCGGCCGAGCGGGTGAAATTGGAGATCTCGCCGCGTACCCAGACGTCGCCCAGGATCGGGTCGGAGTCGAGCAGATCCTTGATGTAGGCCGTCAGCTCGGCGACGTCGAGCACGCGCATGGCCGGCTACTCCTCGCGCAGGCGCAGCAGGGGGTGGCCGTACTCGACGGCCTCGCCGTTGGTGACGAAGATCTCGGTCACCTCGCCGCCGCGCTCGGCCACGATCTCGTTCATGATCTTCATCGCCTCGATGATCGCCACGGTCTGGCCCGGCTCGACGCGATCGCCGACCTCCACGAAGGGGCGGTCGCCGGGGGCGGCGGCGGCGTAGAAGGTGCCGATCATCGGCGAGCTGATCAGATAGCCGCCCGGCTGCGCGTGGCCGTCGGGAGCTGGCTCCGCTGCCGGCGTCTGAGCAACGGCGACCACCTGCGGCTGAGCGCCGGCGCTCTGCAGCGTGATGCGCAGGTCACCGTGTTGTAGCTCCAGGCTGAAGAGGCCGCCGTCGCGCATGATCTGGGTCAGCTCGCGCGCCAGTTGGGCCAGCGTGCGGTATTCGTCGGTAGCGGAGCCGGCCTCCGCGTGCGTCGCCACGGCTAGCTCACGCGCTCGATGTACTGCCCGTTGCGGGTGTCGACCTTGACCACGTCGCCCTCGTTGACGAAGAGGGGCACGCTGACGGTGACGCCGGTCTGCAGCTTGGCGGGCTTGCTGCCGCCGGAGGCGGTGTCACCGCGCACGCCCGGCTCGGTCTCCGTCACCTCCAGGTTGACGGTGATCGGAATCTCGACATCGACCGGTTGCCCCTGGTAGGTCAAGAGGTCGATGGTCTCGTTCTCCAGCAGGTAGTGCACGGCATCGCCCAGCGCCTCGCGGTCGAGCGGGAACTGCTCGAACGTATCCACGTCCATGAAGTTGTACTGGTCGCCCTCATTGTAGAGGTACTGCACGCGCTGGCGCTCCATGCGGGCGGTCTGGAAGCGGGAGCCGGCCTGGAAGGTCTGCTGGGTGGTCGAGCCGGTGCGCAGGTTGCGCAGGGTGAGGCGGACGAAGGCGCTGCCGCGCCCCTGCTTGACGTGCTGGTAGTCGACGACCTTGACCAGCTCGCCGTTCATGTCGAGCGTCAAGCCCTTGCGCAGGCCGCCGGTGTCGATCATTGCCACGAATTACTCCTCATCCCTCATCAATGTGATTCTTCGGCGCGCGCGTGGGCACGCGAACATCGTTGGCCTCGATGATGGCGACGTCCTCGATGCGTACCCCGCCCTGGCCCGGAATGTAGATGCCCGGCTCGATGGTGACCACCTGGTCCGGGGCCAGCGGCTGCTCCGAGCGGGCCGAGAGGCCGGGGCGCTCGTGGATCTGCACGCCGACGCCGTGCCCCAGCGAATGCGGGAAGTAGTCGCCGTAGCCCGCCTGCTCGATCACCTCGCGGGCGATGGCGTCCGCCTCGCGCCCGGTCAGCCCGGCGCGCAGGTGCTCCTCCGCGGCATCGAGCGCGCGCATGACGACCGGGTAGATCTGGCGCAGCAACTCGTTCGGCTCGCCCACCCAGACGGTGCGGGTCAGGTCGGCGCAGTAGCCGTTGTACTCCGCGCCCATGTCGATCACGATCGGCTCGCCCGGCTGAATCTGGCGCTCGCCCGGCGTGTGGTGGGGCAGGGCGGAGTTGGGGCCGGAGGCGACGATGGTGGCGAAGGCGTTGCCGGTGGCGCCGAAGGCGCGCATGGCGGCGTCCAGTCGCCCGGCCAGCTCGCGCTCGGTTTCCCCGGCGCGCAGCTCGGCGGCTACCTGCTCCAGCGCCTGATCGGTGATAGCGATGGCGCGCTCGATCAGCGCCAGTTCCTCCGGCGACTTGGAGACTCGCAGGTTGGCCACCAGGTCGCTCGCGTCGTGGAATTCGGCCTGCTCGCCCAACTCGCGCTCCAGCACGACGAAGTCGGCGTGCAGGATGGCGTCGGACTCGATACCGATTCGTGTGGCGCCGATCTCCTTGAGGACCTCGGCGTCGCCGGCCGCCAGCGGGCGCAGCTTGTCGAACACGTCAAAATCCGGCGCCTGCTCGCGCGCGCGGGTGGCCTCCAGCGGGCTGACGACCAGGACCGCGCGCTCCTGGCTGACGACGACGTGGCCGGCTGACTCGTTGGGCGGGTGATCCTCGGCTTCGAAGCCGGTGAGGTAGCGGCGGTTGAAGGGGTTAGTAATGACGATCGCATCCAGCTCAGCCTGCGCGAGGGCCTCACGCAGGGCGGTCAGCCGACTGTGCATCCTTGGCGGTCTCCATGAGGTAGCGCAAGGCGAGCAGGTACCCGCTTGCTCCCAGGCCGGCGATCTGGCCGGTCACCACGGGGGATATCACCGACACATGGCGGAACGGCTCGCGCTTGTAGATATTGCTCAGGTGGACCTCGATGGCCGGAGCCGGCACGGCTGCCAGCGCGTCGCGCACCGCGATGCTGTAGTGGGTCAGCGCCCCCGGATTGATGACTATACCACAGGCGCGAAAGCCGTAGCGCTGGATCTCATCCACGATCGTACCCTCGTGGTTCGACTGCGCGATCACCACTTCGAACCCATGCTCGGCCGCGACGGCACGGATCGCCTGATTGATCTGCTCCAACGTCGTCGCACCGTAGATGGCCGGTTCGCGCTGGCCGAGCAGATTCAGGTTCGGTCCGTGTAGGACGAGGATGGTGCGCTCGCCGCTCTCGCTCACCGGATCCAGCCTTTCGCCTGCAACTCGTTGTTGCCGAGCAGCCCCAGGAGCACGTCGTAGGGCGCGGCGTTCTCCGGATGGTACTCGAAGCGCGCCCGCTCGAAGTATTGCACCGTCAGGCCGGTGGCCGGGTCGGTGAAGGGCTGGCTGATCGGGTAGCCGAACAGGGCCAGCGACTCGCGGTAGGAGACGCCGGGGTCGCCGAACTCCAGCCCGTGGCCGTGCCAGTAGTCGCGGAAGAGACCGCAGAGCGAGTGGCCGGTCGCGGCGAAGTTCTCGCAGCCGGGCGCCGGCGCCGCGTTCGCGGGCAGCGGCTGGAAGGCGGACAAATTCGTCAGCCCGAGCCGCCGCGCCTCCGACCAGCCGAGCAAGCCCAGCTCGACCTCATAGGGCGTGCCCTTGAATTCCGGGTGATATTCGAAACGTTGGCGCTCGACGTACTGCACCGTGTAGCCGCCCTCGGTGAACTCCTCGGTCTGTGGGTAGCCGAAGACCGGCAGGCCGCCCGACTGACTCCAGAAGGTCTTGAAGCCGTAGGCCAGGCTGTGGCCGGTGGCGCTGAAGTAGGTGCGATCGGCGCTGCTGGTGAAGGGCGGGATGCGCGTGGCCGGAGTGTTTAGCCGCGCGATCTCGTTCCAGGCGGCGGGGTCCTCCTGGCCGAGCCGCCAGCTGGCGAAGCCGGCCAGGCGGTTGTCGAGCATCACCTGGAGCTTGGCGTGCAGGCTATCGGCGTCCTCGTACCAGACCTGGTGGCTGTGGCCGGCGCTGTCGGTGTACGTGAACCAGGGAGTCTGCGACGTGCTGTCGAACTGGCGTGCCACGCCGGGCTGGGCCAACAGCGTGGCGGTCTGATCGAAGCGGACCGAGTGGGCGCTGTCGCCGCTGGTGGTGTCCCAGTCGTAGCCGTAGAAGGGCACGCCGAGGATGACCCTGCCGGCGGAGATGCGCGAGGTGGTGTAGGCGGCGACCTTCTGCACCCAGTCGGCGGGCGCGACGGCGCCGGGTGCGCCGCCGGCGTAGTGGAAATCGTAGGCCATGATCGCCACGTAGTCGTTGACCTTGCCGAGCGCGGCGTAGTCGAAGGCGCCGGCCCAGCCGGTCTGCGCGTCATTGGTGCGGGCGGCCAGCGCCTGCGTCACCATCTTGCCTTGTGCGTGCAGCCTCGCCGCCAGCCGCTGCATGAAGTCGGTCAGCAGCGGGCTATCGGCGGGATTGAGCCCCTCGAAGTCGATGTGGATGCCGTCGAAGTCGTTCGCGAGGACCAGGTTGGTAATGGTAGCCGCCACCGCGTCGCGCTGGGCGGGGCTGGCCATGCTGGCGTGGAAGGCGTCGTACTGGGCGACGTTCTTGATCATCGGCAAGATGCGCACGCCCGCGTCGCGCATCAGCGCCAGGGCGGTGTCGTTGGTCGTGTCCTTGATCGTGCCGTCGGCGTTGAGCTGGTAGAAGTAGGGCACGACGACATCGAGCTGGCCGATGTGCTGGCGCAGGGTGGCGAGCGAGGTGGTGTCGTAGGTGACGTAGTAGCCCCAGCGCTGCGTGGCCAGTTCGGGGGGCGCCGTGGCGGGCGCGGCGGTTGCGGGCGCCAGCGCGGCGCTCGGCGCGGCGGGCGCGACGGACGGCGCCGTCGACACATCCGATAACAGCGCGACCGGCATAAGCGCCAGCCCGACCAGCGCGGCAACCTGCAGCAGCCCGAGCGTCCCCAGGCGCAGGGCGATCCCCCGTATCATGGCAATCCGTTCCCCTTCCCCTGCCCCAGGTTCCGTTCGGCTGCGAACGTTGTCGCGCGCGCTCACGCGGCCGGTCAGGTTTGGCGAGTTAACGCGGCATTCTAGCGTGAGTCGCGTGGGACCGAAATTCGGATCGCCGCCATTCTCCGAGACCGCCGCGTTCGCGTCGCGCCGACTCCGTCCGGCTCAAGCCGCAGCGCTGAATCCACGGAGCCCAATGAGGGGCTGAGAGTTGCTGCCGCCGGGTTGACTTGAATCGCGTCATGATACCGCGACGGTTCACCGAGATAGCCGCCATTGTTCCATCATCGCCCAGGCAAAACCCAGCCCCTTCAGCGGGCTTCGTGGATTCAGCCCGGGAATTGATTCCCGGGCGTCACGCGGCACCCATAACCCGCGGGCCACGACCTACCGTCACCCGAAGCCGTGTCACTGACTACCGCCTGGTCCCCTCACCCCCGCGGCGCCGACTGGGCGCTCACCGCCGGGACGTAGACCTTGACCGGGACCGGAGTGCCTTCGCCCTGGAAGGTCGCCTGGCCGTTGAAGACGACCAGCGGCACCAGGTACTGCACGCCGCTCGGGGAGCCGGCGATGGTGTAGGCGATCGAGGCGCCGGTGATGGTGGCCGTGCCCTGGAGATTGCCGCTCGGCAGCGCGTTGGGATCGACCTCCAGATAGCCCTGGCCCTGCTGGGCGTCGGACCAGAGATCGTCGGCGGCGCGCAGCCCGTAGCTGGCTTGCTGAGTATCGCCGGGCCAGCGGCAGTCCGCCTCCTGCACCTGCCCGCCCGGCCCGAGCGTCACCGTCGCCGAGGGCGTGGCCGAGAGGATGGTGTCGGGATCGGCGGGCTTGATGCGCACTTGCACCTTGCCGGCAGACTCGTCGCGCGCCACCACCTGGCCAGCTCCCAGGTTGGCGCCGACCAGATCGTGCTGCACGAGCCAGGAGCGGGCGGTCTGGACCGCCGTGTCGTCGTCCGGCAGCGGCGCGGTGGTCGGCGTCGCCGTCTCGGCCCCGGCGATGTATTGCACGAAGTTGCCGGCCACGTAGAGCTCGCCACCACCTGAGACGCGGAAGGCGCCCCCCTGATCGCTGACCTCGCCGGTCAGGCCAAGCGACTTCGCCAGGGCCCCCACGTCGTCGCTTGTCCACTTGCGTGGTTGGAGCTCGTAGACCGGTGCGCTCTGCGGCACCTGTTGCAGGCTCATGTCGAGCCGGTAGTCGAGCGACATCTGACGCCCGGCGGCGTTGCCGGTCGGGATGTCAGCCGGCGGCAGTTCTCCGAAGGCGCCGGTCGCGGGCTTGCTGGGCGTGGTCGGCGCGGGGGTCGGTGCGGCGGTGCTGGTGGGCGCCGGGGTCTCAGCGCTGGTGCCGGTGGCCGTCGGCTTGGGAGTGGGAGCGGTGGTCGGCGCCGCGGTGACGGTCGCCGTGGCCACCGGGGTCTCACTCGTGGTGGCGGTCGGGCTGGGCGCCAGCGCGATGGTGGTGGGACTCGGGGTGGCGCCGGCCGCCGGTGACGAGGACGATTTCCCGAAGCCGAACGCCAGCCAGGCGACCAGCGCGGCCACGATCACCAGCAGCGAGGTCGCCACCACGATGGCGACCGAGGACGAGCTGCCGGTGCGGCGCGCGCCACGCCGGGGCCGTCGAGGCGGGGGTTGGTTCCTGCGTTGTGCCATGCGCTCCGTTGCTCTCTAGCGCGGGCAGTCCCGGGGCGAGCGACCGGCCGCCGGCGCTACGGCGAATCTCCTGCTCACGGCCACTAAGGATGCCATGCGCGAGGGACGGGCGAGGGAGGGCAGGCGCGCATCGCCGGCGCGAGGGGAGGCGTACTCCTCTCCCGCTCACACGCCGTGGCAGGAACGCTCAGACAACTTCCTGGATGCGTCGCAATTCGATGATCTGATCGCGCAGAAGAGCGGCTTTCTCGAACTCCAGCATCTTGCTGGCGTCCTTCATCTGCCGCTCGAGATCCTTGATCAGGCGCGCCAGCTCGTCCGGCGCGATCTGGGCGATGGCGCCCGGCTGCTCGGCGCGGTAGGCGCTCTGCTCCTCGGCGACCGCTCTGACCCGATCGGTCAGGTCGCGGATCTCCTTGACGATACCGCGCGGCGTGATCCCGTGCTCCTCGTTGTGGGCCATCTGGATACCACGGCGGCGGTAGGTCTCCTCGATGGCGACCTGCATCGAGTGGGTGACGGTGTCGGCGTACATGATGACCAGACCCTCGACGTGGCGCGCGGCGCGGCCGGTGGTCTGGATCAGCGAGTTGGCGGAGCGGAGGTAGCCCTCCTTGTCGGCGTCGAGGATGGCGACCAGCGAGACCTCGGGGAGATCGAGCCCTTCGCGTAGCAGGTTGATGCCGACGACCACGTCGTAGACGCCGAGCCGTAAATCGCGCAGGATCTCGATGCGCTCCAGCGTCTCGACCTCGCTGTGGAGGTAGTGGGTGCGGATCCCGACCTCCTTGAGGTAGTCGGAGAGATCCTCCGCCATCTTCTTGGTCAGGGTTGTGACCAGGGCGCGCTCGCCGCGCGCCACCCGGCGGTGGATCTCGTCCAGCAGGTCGTCGATCTGCCCCTTGGTCGGGCGCACGCTGATCTCGGGATCGACCAGCCCAGTGGGGCGAATCACCTGCTCGACGACCTGGGTGCTGTGCTCCAGCTCATAGGGGCCGGGCGTGGCCGAGACGTAGATCGCCTGGCGCAGGTGATCCTGAAACTCGTCGAAGGTCAGCGGGCGGTTGTCGCGCGCCGAGGGGAGGCGGAAGCCGAAGTCCACCAGAACGTCCTTGCGCGAGCGATCGCCGGCGAACATGCCGCGCACTTGCGGCAGCGACATGTGCGACTCGTCGACGAAGACGATGAAGTTGTCGGGGAAGTAGTCGATCAGCGTCCAAGGCGGCTCGCCGGCCTTGCGCCGCGCCAGGTGGCGTGCGTAGTTCTCGATGCCCGAGCAGTAGCCGGCCTCCTGCAGCATCTCCAGGTCGTAGAGCGTCCGCTGCTTGAGGCGGGCTGCCTCCAGCACCTTGCCCTCGGCCTCCAGCTCGGCCAGGCGCTCCTCCAGCTCGGCCTCGATGTCCTTGACCGCCAGCAGGAGCTTCTCCTGCGTGGTCACGAAGTGCTTGGCCGGGTAGATGTCGATCTCGTTGCGCTCGGCCAGGATCTCGCCGGTCAGCGGGTCGATATCGACGATGCGCTCGACCTCATCACCCCAGAACTCGACGCGGATGGCGATCTCCTCGTAGGCGGGGAAGATGTCGATGGTGTCGCCGCGCACGCGGAAGGTACCGCGCACCAGCGTCAGGTCGTTGCGGTCGTACTGGATGTCGATCAGGTGCCGCAGGATGCGGTCGCGGCGCACGGTGGCGCCTCGGCGCAGGGCGACGAACGACTGGCCGTAGTCCTCGGGCGAGCCAATACCGTAGATGCAGGAGACGCTGGCGACGATGATCGTATCCGGGCGGGTCAGCAGCGCGCGCGTGGCGGCGTGCCGCAGCTTGTCGATCTCGTCGTTGATCTGCGCGTCCTTCTCGATGTAGGTGTCGGTGCGCGGGACGTACGCCTCGGGCTGGTAATAGTCGTAGTAGCTGACGAAATACTCGACCGCGTTGTGGGGGAAGAACTCCTTGAACTCGGCGTAGAGCTGAGCCGCCAGCGTCTTATTGGGCGCCAGGACTAATGCTGGACGTTGAACATTTTGTATAACATTCGCAATCGTAAAGGTTTTACCCGAGCCCGTCACACCGAGCAGCGTCTGGTGCTTGGCGCCCGCTTCCAGGCCCTGGACGAGTTGGTCGATGGCCTTGGGCTGATCGCCGGTGGGGCGCATATCACTGGCCAGTTGGAACTCCGGCATCGGCCGCTCCTGTCTTGCGCACGCCTGTTCTGATGCGGCTCTAAGTATACCGAAGTGGGGGAGAAGAGGGCGGCCGTGGAGACTTCCACGGCCGCCGCAGGACCGCTTGAAGCGGCTAGTCGTCGGTGCCGAGCGCCGCCAATTCGGTGACCGGAGCGGGGGTCTGCGCTGGGGTAGGCCGGCCGCCCTCGATGCGCAGGTCCGGCAGCCACTCGAGCCAGCGCGGCAGGTACCAGTTGGCGTTGCCCAGCAGCGTCATCGCCGCCGGCACCAGCACCGAACGCACGATCGTTGCATCCAGCAGCACGGCCACGCCCAGGCCGAAGCCCAACTGCTGGAAGGCCGACAGCCGACCGGCCGCGAAGCCGGCGAAGACGACCACCATGATCAGCGCCGCGCCGGTGATCAGCCGCGCCGTGGCCTGCAAACCCACCGCGACCGAGGTGCGGTTGGCGCCGGTCTCATCATAGTGCTCGCGGATGCGGCTGAGCAGGAAGACGTGGTAGTCCATGCTCAGCCCGAACAGCACGCAGAAGAGCATGATCGGCACCCAGGCCTCGATCGTCGGCGTCTGCTGGAAGCCGAAGAGGTTGTGCAGGTAGCCCTTCTGGAAAATCAGCACCATCAAGCCGTAGGTCGCGCCGACCGAGAGCAGGTTCATCAGGATCGCCTTCACCGGCACGACCAGCGAGCGGAAGGCGAGCAGCAAGAGCAGGAAGCTCAGCCCCAGCACCCAGACGAAGATCACCGGGGTGTACTGGTCGATAATGTGGAAGAAGTCGGCGTTGGAGGCCGTGGAGCCGGTGACGTAGACCTGGTCGGCGGCCCCGCCGAAGGCGCTGGGGATCAGTTGCTTCCGCAGCGTCGTCAGCGTATCGTAGGCCGCCTCCGAGTTGGAATCCCGCGTGAGCGTCGCCTTGACCAGCGCCAGGTCGTTTGCCTGATTCCACTCGACCGTGACGGTCGGCAGGAAGTCCCCTTCAGCCTTGATCGCCTCGGTCAGTGTGGCAATGTTCGCCTCAGTCTGGGCATTCTTGGGCGCGTCGACCACGATCTCGTAGGGGGCCAGCACGCCGGCCGAGAAGTCCCGGTTCAGGATGGCGTAGGCGGACTTGGTGTCGCTCGGCGGCAGCGTCTCGATGCCGGCGGTGCCGCGGTGCATATTGACGTAGGGGATGGCGACCGCGCCCAGCAGCACGACGGCCACCACGACGGCTGGCACCGGGTGCGTCATCACCACGCGCGCGACCGTGCCCCAGAAGCCGCGGTGGATCGTCTCGTGGTCGTAGCGCTCCTGCTCGGCCACCGCGGCGGCGTCGTAGCGGCGGCGGCGCGGCCAGTCGATCTTGTCGCCGATCAGGCTGAGCATCGCGGGAACCAGGGTCAACATGGCCGCGACGGCCACGATGACGACCAGCACGGCGCCGGTGCCCAGGCTGTGGAAGATGGTCGAGGGCATCAGCAGCATGCCCGAGAGGGCGAAGACGACGGTGATGCCGGAGAAGAGGACGGCCTTGCTGGCGGTCGCGCCAGCGCGCGTGATCGCCTCCAGCGTGTCGAGGCCGTGGCGCCGCTCCTCGCGGTAGCGGGTCACGATAAAGAGCGCGTAGTCGATGCCGACGGCCAAGCCGATCATGGTGATCATGTTGACCACGTAGAACGACAGGTCCATCACCCGGCCGACCAGCGCGGTCAGGCCGACCGCCACCACGATCGAGGAGATGGCCAGCAGGAGCGGCACGCCGGCGGCGACCAGCGCGCCGAAGACCAGCACCAGGATGATCAAGGTGATCGGCAGCGCGAACTGCTCGGCCTTCTCCAGGTCACTGGAGGCGATGTCGTTGAATTCCTTGTTGGCGCTGATGTCGCCCACGGTCAGCACCTGCACGTCGGCGCTCTCCGCCTGATGCACCGCGTCGAGGTAGGCGTCACCGCGGTCGGTGACCGCCTCGTTGGTGCCGGCGAAGGTGACCGGGATCAGCATCGAGTGGCGGTCCTTGGACACGAGCTGCGCCGCGCTCGGCGCGCCCGCCGCCTGGAGTTGATAGTAGTTCGGCGCCGACTCGGTCAGTCCGTCGAGCCCGGCGAGATTGGCCGCCAGGTGATCGACGGTGGCCTTGAAGGCGGGGTCATCGACGGTGGCGTGGTCCGAGTGGACGACGATCGACTCGGTCATGGCGGTCGCGCCGGTGAGCCGCTGCTCGATCAACTCGGCGCCTCTCTTCGATTCCGGCGTGCCGGTGAAGTTGGCGTCGGTCGTCAGCGCCTTGCCCAAGCCGGATGCCGAAACGCCCGCCAAAACCAGGATGATGAGCCAGAGGCCCAGTACACGCCAGGGATGTCGCGCGCTCGCGCGGGCCAGTCCGGCAGTAGAGAGCAATGCTCGCATCTTGCCTACCCTTCTCTCCCGTAATTCCGCGATTCACGGCGCCGGTCGACGCTCGCTTCTCTCCTCGCTCAGTATCGTGGTGCGGCGAGGACCAGTCATCGGACAACGGAACGGCGGCGGCCTGTCCCTTCGGACAGGCCGGTAGCTCGGCAGGGTGGCGGGGGCACGTGAGGCTGCCCATCGAGCGCAGTCGCGGGATCCGTCTCGTCCTACGTCCCGACCTGGTCGTAAGCCACCGCCCCGACGAGCTCCCCTTCGCTGAGCAATAGGGGCCGTGCGGGATGAGGGGGACCGTCGGCCTCAGTCGAAGGCGGGCTCTTCGATGGGGAGACTGGGCTGCATGGTGCGGGTAACCGGGAAGAAGGAGGCCAGCGTCGCGCCGACCAGGAGGAGCGAGCCGCAGACGATCAGCGTCTGGCGCGTGCCGAAGACCTGCCCCGCCCAGCCGCCGACCGCGTTGGAGGCGATCAGCACGCCGAAGATGAGGGTGGTGCGCAGGCTGAAGATGCGCCCCATCAGCTCCGGCGGCGTCTGTCGCTGTACCAGGGTGATGCTGGGGATCAACACCATGACGTTGCCCACGCCGCAGAGCGCCATGGCTGCCACCGCCAGCCAGAGATTGGCCACCGCGCCCACCAGCGCGATTGCCAGCCCCATGATCGCCAGGCCGGCGACCACGATGTAGCCGGGCAGGCGCTCGGCGAACGCCCCGATAACGATGCCGCCCAGGATACTCCCCAGGCTGATGCCGAAGCCGAGCAGCCCGTAAGCCCAGGAGCCGCGATCGAGCACACCCCAGGCGTAGCCGATCAGGAGCGGGGTCTCGGCGCCCAGCGTCAGCGGGCCGAGCAGCATGACGAAGGTGTTGGCGCGCACCACCGCGCTCTTGCGCAGGAAGGCGAAGCCTTCGCGCAGGTCGTCGACCATCGAGTGGTGCCGCTGGGCCGGTGCGATCGCCGCGTGGGCGCGGACCGAGAGCACCAGGAGCGCCGAGATCAGAAAGGAGAGCGAGTCGATGCTGAAGGCCGTGACCAGCCCGGTGTGGCTGCCGAGCCAGGCGCCGAGCACGCCGACCACCAGCCCGCCCAGCGGGTAGCCGATGATGTCGCTGACATTGCCGCTCACCTGGGAGATGGCGTTGGCGGCTGAGAGGTCTTCGGCCGGCACGACCGCCGGGATCAACGACTGCTGCGCCGGGCGAAAAACAATGGTCAGGCTGTTGATGACGAAGAGCAGGACATAGGTGGCTGGCAAGAAGGTGAACGCCACGAGCGGTAGGGCCAGCACCAGCGGAGTCCGCAGGAGATCGCAGCCGATCATCACCCGTCGCCGGTCGTGCCGGTCGACGAAGACGCCCGCGGCCAGACCGAGCACCAGATCGGGGAGCATCACCGCCACGAAGGCGAGGCCGGTCTGCGTCAGCGAGCCGGTCAACTGGTAGATCAGCGCGGCCAGCGCCACGCGATGGACGCGATCACCCAGCGTGGACGCGACATCGGCGCCCCACAGCGCCGCGAAGTCGCGGTTGCGCGTCAGCAGGCCGAAACGATCCGCCGCCGGGATCCGCATCCCTTACCCTCCCCGTTCACCGCGTAGCGTCATGGGTCGCTACCAGAAGGCAGCAGGAACAGAGCTGTTGTTCGCGGCGAACGCACCCATTTATAGTGCAGATCGGGCCGAAAAACAAGGGCAACGCGGGACATTTCTGACCCGCCTGACGGTCACACGTGTCCCGATTCGGCCGCGGCGGGGTCGCACGGGGAAGACTCACGATACGCGCCCCGCAGCGCGTTGCGCCGCACCGCCAGCACATCGCGCAGCATCAGCAGGCTGTCGAGCCCCGGCCGGACCTTACTGCCGGCCACGTGGCTCCAGGTGACCGGCAGCTCATAGAGCCGGTAGCCACAGCGCCGCGCCAGGTAGAGCAACTCCACGTCGAAGCCGGTCACCAGCGGCCCGCGCACCGGCTGGCCGTCGCGGTAGAGCCGGGCGCGCCGGAAGAGGTCGCACGCCACCCCGGCGCGAAAGCCCTTGAAGCCGCACTGCGTGTCGCGCAGCCCGGGGACGGCCAGGACCCGCACCGCCCAGTTGAAGACGCGGCCCATCAGGTGGCGGTAGTACGGCTCACCGATGCGGCGGGCGCTCGGGGCCTCGCGGGTGCCGATGACCATTTCCCAGCCGTCGTCCAGCAGACGATGCGCGTCGGCGACGTAGGCGACCGGCGTCGAGAGGTCGGCGTCGGTGAAGATGATCGAGCGGCCGCGCGCCGCACGCACCCCGGCGCGCACCGCCGCCGCCTTGCCGCGGTGCGGCAGGCGCAGGTGCCGCACGCCCGGCTGAGTGGCGGCTTGGGCGGCCAGCGACACGGTCGCATCCTCGCTGCCGTCGTCGGCGATGATCAGTTCCCAACTGAAGGGCTGCGCGCTCAGGAAGGCGACCACCTCGTGCAGCGTGGCGGGGAGACGCCGCGCCTCGTTGTAGGCAGGGATGATCAGGCTGACGTCGACCCGTTCGGCGGCCGGGTCGCCGCATTGGGAGGGGCCGAACGCCAACAGGAGGTCCCTTCTTGCTTGCGAGGGCCATGCGGCGGCGCCCCGCCGTGGCCTGGCGACGTTCCATTGTACCAGCTTGACCGATCGTGACAAAGACGCGTTCGTTCGCGGAGATTCAGCTCCCTTAATGGTCTGGTGTCCCCCTGTCACTCTGGCCTCCGAGGCTGTAGAATGAGTACTTGCGATCGTTTGTTCGAGTTCGACGGAGACGGCATGGCGAGCGACAAGATCGTGGTCCGCGGAGCCAGAGAGCACAATCTCAAGAATATCGATGTCGAGATCCCGCGCGACAAGCTGGTGGTCTTGACGGGCCTCTCCGGCTCGGGCAAGTCGAGCCTGGCCTTCGACACCATCTACGCCGAGGGGCAGCGGCGCTACGTCGAGTCGCTCTCGGCCTACGCCCGCCAGTTCCTGGGCTTGATGGAGAAGCCGGACGTCGACCAGATCGAGGGGCTCTCGCCGGCGATCTCGATCGATCAGAAGAGCGCCAGCCGCAATCCACGCTCGACCGTGGGCACCGTCACCGAGATCTACGATCACCTGCGCCTCCTCTACGCCCGCATCGGCCACGCGCACTGCCCCAACTGCGGCCGCCCGATCGCGCAGCAGTCGGTGCAGCAGATGGCCGAGCAGGTGCAGGCGCTGCCGGATGGGACCCGCCTGCTGGTGCTGGCGCCTGTGATCAAGGACCGCAAGGGCGAGCACCAGGGGGTGCTCGACGAGATCCGCCGCGCCGGCTTCAGCCGCGTGCGGGTCGATGGCGAGGTGCGCGAGATCGAGGAGTCGTTCAGCCTGGCGCGCTACAAGCGGCATACCATCGAGGCGGTGGTCGATCGCCTGGTGGTGGGGCATGGCGACGGTGAGGAGCAGCACGCGGCGCGCATCCGGGTGATCGACTCGTTGGAGACCGCGCTGCGTATGGGCCACGGCTACGCCCAGGTACAGATCGTCGACGGCGAGGAACTCCTCTTCTCGGAGCACTACGCCTGCGCCCACTGCGGCCTCAGCTTCGGCGAGCTGGAGCCGCGCAACTTCTCCTTCAACAGCCCCCACGGCGCCTGCCCGGAGTGCAGCGGCCTCGGCTCGCGCATGGAGTTCGACCCCGAGCTGATCTTCCCCGACCGCGACCGCACGCTGGCGGGTGGCGCGATCGCGCCCTGGGCCAAGGCCGGGCGCGACAGCACCGCCTGGTTCGACGCCGTGATCGCCGCGCTGGCGCGCAAGCACAACTTCGCGCTCGACGTGCCGGTGCGCGAGCTGCCCCAGCAGGTGCTCGAGTTGATCCTCAACAGTGAGGGGCGCGAGAAGATCCGGGTGGAGTACAAAGCGCGCAGCGGCCGGGTGCGCTCTTTCGACGTCACCTACGAGGGCGTCATTCCCAACCTGCGCCGCCGCTACGAGAGCACCAGCTCCGACTACGTGCGCGCCGAGATCGAGCAGTACATGGCGGCGCAGCCGTGCGCGACCTGCGGCGGGGCCCGCCTCAAGCCCGAGGCACGCGCCGTGACCATCGGCGAGCGCTCGATCGTCGAGGTCTCCGGCATGGCGATCGCCGAGGCGCTGGCGTTCGTGGAGCGGCTGGCCGACGGCGAACGCGGCGAGCCGGTACTGACCAACCGCGAGATGCTGATCGCGCGCCAGATCTTCAAGGAGATCCGCGAGCGGTTGAGCTTCCTGGTCGATGTCGGGCTCGACTACCTGACGCTGGATCGCGCGGCGGCCTCGCTCTCGGGCGGGGAGGCGCAGCGCATCCGCCTGGCGACGCAGATCGGCAGCCGGCTGATGGGCGTGCTCTACATTCTGGATGAGCCGAGCATCGGCCTGCACCACCGCGACAACGAGCGGCTGATCCGCACCCTGGTCCGGCTGCGCGACCTCGGCAACACCTTGATCGTGGTCGAGCACGACGAGGAGACGATGCGCCGCGCCGACTGGATCATCGACATCGGGCCGGGAGCCGGCGAGCACGGTGGCGAGGTGGTGGCGGTCGGGCCGCTGGAGGAGATCCTGGCCGTGCCCGAGTCGATCACCGGGCAGTACCTGAGCGGGGCCCGGTGCATCGAGACGCCGAGCGAGCGCCGCCGGGGCAACGGCAAGTGGCTGACGATCCTCGGGGCGCGCGAGAACAACCTGAAGGGGATCGACGTCGCGCTGCCGCTGGGCACCTTCGTCTGCGTGACCGGCGTCTCCGGCTCGGGCAAGAGCTCGCTGGTGGCCGATACGCTCTACCCGCGGCTGGCCCAGGTGCTGCACCGGGCCAAGAGTCGGGCTGGGCAGCACGACGCGATCCAGGGCATCGAACATCTGGACAAGGTGATCGAGATCGACCAGAGCCCGATCGGGCGCACGCCGCGCTCCAACCCGGCCACCTACACCGGCGCCTTCACCCCGATCCGCGAGCTGTTCGCCTCGATGCCCGAGGCGCGGGCGCGCGGCTACAAGCCGGGGCGCTTCTCCTTCAACGTCAAGGGCGGGCGCTGCGAGGCCTGTCAGGGCGAGGGGATCATCGCCATCGAAATGCAGTTCCTGCCCGATGTCTACGTCCCCTGCGAGGTCTGCCACGGCAAGCGCTACAACGAGGAGGCGCTGGAGGTTCGCTACCGCGACAAGAGCATCGCCGAGGTGCTCGACATGACCGTGGCCGAGGCGCTGGAGTTCTTCGAGAACATCCCGGCCATCCGCAACAAGCTGCAGACGCTCTACGACGTCGGGCTGGGCTACATCCACCTGGGCCAGCCGGCCACCACGCTCTCCGGCGGCGAGGCGCAGCGCATCAAGCTCGCCTCGGAGCTGAGCCGGCGCGCTACCGGCCGCACCCTCTACATCCTGGACGAGCCGACCACCGGCCTGCACTTCGCCGACATCGAGCGCTTGCTGGGGGTGCTGCAACGGCTGACCGACGCCGGCAACACCGTGCTGGTGATCGAGCACAACCTGGACGTGATCAAGTCGGCCGACTGGCTGATCGACCTGGGGCCGGAGGGCGGCCAGGCGGGCGGCGAGCTGGTGGCGGAGGGCACACCGGAAGCGGTGGCCGAGCACGAGCGCTCCTACACCGGCCAGGCGCTGCGCGGCGTCTTGCCGGTGGCGGCGCTGGCGGCGGATTAGATCGCTTTTGGCAAGCGCGAGCGCGCCCGTTATCTCACGTCGCGGAGGATGTCGCTGCGCTGTCATTTCACGGTAACTGCCGTCAATCGCTGGTAAAAGGTCCTTCGCTTCGGCACGCGGCGACAGGGCCGGCACGTCCCCTCCCTGTCATCCTGAGGCCGCAGCCGAAGGATCTCCCCTGTCTTACAACGACCCGGGTGCTACACCATCAGGAGAGATCCTTCGCTGCGGCTCAGGATGACAGGGGTTACTGCTACCGCTTACCCTGCTCCGAATCCGCCCGTCCCTTATGGTACAGATAGCCCTGCGTAACATCCACGACTCGCGTCGGCAAACCCAGCTCGCTCAGGTGCTTCACCCCGGCCTGTGAAGTCAGCACGGTGGCGCCGCTCCCCACCACCACGCCGTCGAGCTGGACGACGGCGCCGTTGGCCACGGTCAGGCTCACCTGCCGCCGCCCCTGGTCGGCCACGATCACGTCCGCGTCGGCGCCTTCACCGAGGTGCCCCTTCTCCGGCAGGGCAAGCACGCGCGCCGGCAGGTCGGACGCCTTGTGGACGAACTGGCGCAGCGTCATGAAGCCGAAGTCGACCAGATCGAGGCCCTTCTCCAGGATGACGTTGCGCCAGCGCCCGCCGTCGCTGGTCAGCGTGTCGACGATGAAGTCGCCATCGCCCTCGAAGGCCACGCCGCGCGGGGTCAGCCGGGCGGTCGCGGTCATCAGGGCGCTGATGCGGCTATTGACCGGGAAGCTGACGCCCTGCCGGGTATTGGCCTCTTCCCACAGCCGCAGACCCTCCTCGCCGCTGATCTGGGTCAGCCCCTCGCCGGAGCGCACGTTGGCGTGGCAGTAGCCGTCGAGGAAGGCCTGGCGCATGCCGTCGCGCGTCTCGGTGTAGCCGCGCAGGCGCAGGCAGTTACGGGTGATCTGGTCGCGCGGCACGTCGTCGGCGCATTCCCCCGAGCAGCCATTAAAGGGGAAGAGGTGCGACTCGGTCACGACCCAGGGGATCGTGCGCAGGATCGCCAGCGCCTCCTCGTTCTCGGCCACGATGTCGGCGTCGGCGCCGCGCAGGTAGGCGTTGATGTGGGCGATCTGCAGCGAGTTGTGGCCGATCAGATCGGGCGCCTGGCGCAGTCCCGCCAGCGTGCTGGGTGCGGTGGTCGTGCCGCAGTGGTAGCCGACGAAGGCGCCGGCCGCGTTGCCGCGCGCGATCATCAGCGCGGTGGCTTCGGGGGTCGAGGGGTAGTGGCCGCCCAGCACCTTGATGCCGAGCGCGCCCTCGTGCAGCACCTGCTGGATCTGGTCATCGAGCGCGGCGCTGGAGGGCGTCTCTCCGGCGTAGGGGCCGAGCATCTGGATGCCGCCGACGGTGATGCCGGCCCCGGCTATGGGCAGCTCGGCGAGCATGCCGCGAAAATCGGAGAAGTCGAGCGCGGTGGTGACCCCGGCGCGGGCGAGCTGGCGATGCGCGGTGGTGCCGCCGCCGCGCACCGGGATGTGGACCTCGGTGTCGATGATCCCCGGCATGACGAGCTTACCCGCGGCGTCGTAGGCCTCGCGCGCCTCCTCCGCCGCGATCTCCGGCGCGAGCCGCGCGATCTTGCCCCCTTCGATGGCGAGATCACGCCGTGCGATGAGGTTGTTGCGCGCATCGACCAGCGTGCCGCCCTTGATTACCAGGTCGTACATGCCTGCTCCTTTCACCGGGGATGCTCAGGCCCTGGTTGAACCGCTGTGTGGGAGTAGAACAGGGCCGAGTTCAGCCCCAGCTCGATAGCCGTGAGCGACTGCGCATCCGCGTAACCGTGGCCGGATCCGCGCCAGTGTAGCATGGGGCCGCGCGTTGTCGTGGTCCGCTGCCGCTTAGTATTATTTATGCGGAAGCGGGCAATGACACCGTGTCCGAACGGAGCAAGGGCTCAGCGTGAACGACGAGGAACCCGCCAGGGCCGGCAACGGCCATCTCAACGGGCGCCATCCGGTCCTGGTACTGAACCACAACTACGAACCGCTCAACGTCTGCAACTTCCGCCGTGCGATGGTGCTCGTCATCAGCGGCAAGGCGGAGGTACTCGAGGCCTACAATCTCGAAGTGAGCACCGTGAGCGTGCACTTCGACGTGCCCTCCGTCGTCCGGCTGGGAGCGATGATTCGCCGCCCGCACCCGCGCGTGAAGCTCTGCCGCCGCGAGATCTTCATCCGCGACAACTTCACCTGCCAGTACTGCGGCACGCGCACGCACGAGCTGACCATCGACCACGTGGTGCCGCGCTCCAAGGGCGGCGGGCACAGCTGGGAGAACCTGGTCACTGCCTGCCGCAGTTGCAACCACCGCAAGGGCGGCAAGAGCCTGGCCGAGGCGCGTCTGACGCTGTCGCGCCAGCCGTTCGAGCCGCGCGCCGGGCGCTACTACGCCATCCAGCGGGCGCTGAACTCTTCGGTCAACGAGTCCTGGCTGAAATTCATCCCCGGCTTCGAAGCCCCGGTTCCGTCCAGTCGCTGAGGCGGTGGCCAGGCCGGGCCGCCGCCACGTCGCGCGCCGGCGCGGGCCATTGTCGTCGTCCGTGGTGACTGGGAGAACTGGGAGAGAACCATGTTAGACCTTCGCTTCATTCGCGAGCACCCCGACGCCGTACGCGAGGGATTGGCCCGGCTGCACGCCGAGGCGCCGATCGACGAGATCCTGGCGCTGGACGAGCGCCATCGCGGCCTGCTGGCCGAGGTCGAGCAGATGAAGGCCGAGCGCAACGCCACCTCGAAGGAGATCGGCCGGGCCACGGCGGGGCCGGAGCGCGAGGCGCGCATCACCGCCATGCGCGCGCTCGGCGACCGCATCCAGCAGCTCGACGTCGAAGTCGGGCGCCTCGACGCCGAGTTGAACGACCTGCTCTTGCAGGTGCCGAACATGCCCGATCCGGATGTGCCGGTTGGGGAGGGCGAAGAAGACAACGTGGTCGTGCGCCACTGGGGTACGCCGCGCGACTTCGCCTTCCCGGTGCGGCCGCACTGGGAGCTGGCCGAGGAACTGCGGCTGATCGACTTCACCCGGGGTGTCAAGGTCTCCGGCTCGCGCTTCTATTTTTTGCGTGGCGACCTGGCGCGCCTGCAGCGCGCGCTGATCACCTGGATGGTCGACCTGCATGTCCAGCAGCACGGCTTTCTGGAGATGTACGCGCCGTATCTGGTGCGCCGCGAGGCCATGGTCGGCACCGGCAACCTGCCCAAGTTCGGCGACGCGCTCTACCATGACGAGGAGTCGGATCTCTGGCTGGTGCCGACGGCTGAAGTGCCGGTGACGAACCTCTACCGTGAGGAGATCATCGAACCGGGCACGCTGCCGATC
>DASSHC010000381.1:0-6596 GCA_035693105.1 Thermomicrobiaceae bacterium
GGCGCCCTGCTGGTGGCCGACGGCGGGCAGACCGTGACGTGAGGACGGGCCCTCACGCACGGCTCCGTTCGAAACCCCGGCCCGCACGGAGACTCTCCCAATGCTGGGAGAGGGGAGGACGTCGGGGGAAGTCAGCAGCCCTCCCGTAACCAACTCCCCTTCTCCCAAACTTGGGAGAAGGCTCCGTGCGGGCGGGGGGATGAGGGCTACCCCGAGACCGGCGTCAGGGGGATGCTCTGGGCGGCGCGCTCGGAGCGGATGAAGAGGAGGGCGCGGAGCAGGGCCTCCGGAGCGTTGCGCGAGACCACGTTGGCCAGCGAGCGGCCGTGCTCGTCGAAGACCGTCACCCCGAAGTCGTCCTGTTGCACGTCGAGCACCACCACTGGCGCCTCCGCGCGCAGCAGGTGGAGCAGCCGCTCGACATCCGGCAGCACCAGTTCGTCCGCCGCTGGCGCGGGCGGGTCGCCCGCCAGGCGCGGCCCCTCCGCCCCGAGCAGCCAGTCGCCCGGCCGGGCGGGCAGCTGGGAGACAAACGAGCGGCCCTGACGCCGGCACAGGCGTAGGTACGACTCCGCGAATGGCTCGGCCATCGATTTGCCCTCTCTCTTCCGCGTTTCGTGTGACAGTGGGGAAATTCCCCCCAGGCCCTGCCGGCTCAGTCGGGCCGGCCCCTCTTGACAGCCTTTCGGCCTGCCGTCATGCTACCAGAGGGTTGTGAAGACGGTCACATGGGGACGACCGTACAGCCCTTTCGGCGCCCGCTGGGCGACGCGTCGAGCGCGAGCAATCCGCCGCGAGGTCCAGCCGCAGTCCAGGGGAGGATCGGGATGATCCTATTACAGATCACGCACAATCCGATCACGGCCGAGCAGTGGTCGCAGATTACCACCGCCGCCGTCTGGCTCTGGTCCTTCGTCGGCTGCATCATCATCATGGCTGGCAGCATCCTGGTCGGCTACGGCATCATCCCCTCGCTGACCTCCACCCATGACCTCCCCGCGCGCTTCTACAACTTCCGTGTCGTCTTCTTCGCGCTGGCCGGGGCGTTCTTGCTGCTGGCGATGTTCTCGCTGGTCGAGTTCCTGACCTACATGACGGTGTTGTACGACATCTTCAATCGCGTCTGGATCTAGCGTCGTCACGTTGGCCCGGCGCGGGAGTCCGCGGGCGGGCACGGATCAAGCCAAGGAGTGGAGCGGGGAGGAATGGCGAAATTCGTCAAACCGCTGGTGCTGTTGATCGTGGTGTTGCTGGTCCTTTCGGTGCCGGTAGTCGCCATCCTACTCCGAAGCTACATCCTGGCTCCCACCGCGCAAGCCAAGACGCCGCAGCCGATCGAGTTCCCGCACAACATTCACGTCCAGACGGTCGGTCTGCAGTGCACCTTCTGCCACCGCGAAGCCACCACCACCGCCAACGCCACCGTGCCGCCGCTCCAGCTTTGCATGCAGTGCCACTCGATCATCCCGACGCAGAACAAGCCGCAGTTGCAGAAGCTGGTCGCCGCCTACCAGAACGGTGATCCGGTGCTCTGGAACAAAGTGACCCAGCTCCCCGACCACGTGCACTTCGTGCATGCCATGCACATCGCCGCGGGCTTCGACTGTTCGACTTGCCACGGCGCGGTCTGGACCATGACCACGGACAAGCAGGTGCGCGACCTGCGGATGGGCGACTGCATCGTCTGTCACCGTGAGAACAACGCACGCACCGACTGCGCGGTGTGCCACTACTAATGGGGAAGGGTGCGATGCATCGGCGGGACTTTCTCAAACTCGCGGCGGGCTCGGGGGCCGGATCGGTCCTCTTCATCGGCTGCAACGCCACCAAGTACGCCTCCACCTGGGGTGACGGCGATCCGAAGCACGAGTTCCAGATCGAGAGCCCGGTTCTCGTCCCGAACGATCTCCAGTACCACCGCGACACCTGGTACGCCACCGCCTACCCCGGCGTCGGCGGCGGCTCCGGCCTGGTCGTGCGCGTCTTCGAGGGGCGCGCCAAGAAGGTCGAGGGCAACCCGATCTACCCGCTCAATATGGGGCGCTCGCTGGCCGTCGAGCAGGCGCTGTTGCAGGAACTCTATCATCCCGACCGGCTACAGACGGCTCAGGAGCTGACCACCGGCGCGGCGCGCGGCAGCGGCAAGTTCGTGCCGATCAAGGACTGGGACGCGGCGCTGGCCAAGTTCAACGGCATGCTCAATAGCGCCAAGGGGAAACCGAACTTCCTGCTGACCGGCCCGGTCTCGGGCACCACGCTGGCGATCATCAACGAGTTCACCGGCGCGACCGGCGCCAAGCACCTGATGCTCGATCGCGATGAGAACGTGGTGCTGCGCGAGGCGATGCGCCGCGTCTTCGGCGTCGGCTCGCTGCCGACGCTCGACCTGGCCCACGCCAATACCCTGGTCAGCTTCGGCGCCGAGCTGCTGGGCGACTGGATCTCGCCGGTGCAGTTCCAGATGGGCTATGGTGAGTTCCGCCACGGGCGGGGAGACACGCGCGGCACCTTCTGGTACGTCGGCCCGCAGATGACGGCCACGGCGGCCTCGGCCGACCACTGGCTGCCGGTGCGGCCCGGTACCGAGGGCTACGTGGCGCTGGCCGTGGCCAACGCGCTCGGCGGCAGCGCGGCGGCGGCCTTCCCCGGCGCGTCGCTCGATCAGTTCGCCCCCGAGACGGTCGCGGCCAAGGTCGCCGCCGCCGGGATGAACGCCAACGACGTCGCCAACCGCATCCGCGCGCTGGCCAACGACTTCAAGAACGGCCCGAGCATCTCGATCGGCGGCGGCTCGGCCGCGGCGCAGACCAACGGGCTCTTCAACGTGGCCGCGGCTTTCGCGCTCAATCTCGCGGGCGGCAACGTCGGCAAGCCGGGCGGGATCGTCCTCAACCCCGGCTCGCCCAACGCCGACCTGCTGCCGACCCAGCCGGCGGCCACGCCCTACCGCGACGTGCAGGGGCTGGCGAACACGCTGCGCGGCGCCGGAGTGGTGATGGTCTTCGACACCAACCCGGTCTTCAGCGTGCCGGCCAACCCGTCGCTCGGCGAGGTGCTCCTCGGCAGCGGCGCCCAGATCGTCAGCTTCTCGTCCTACGTGGACGAGACATCGCTGATCGCCGACCTGATCCTGCCCAACCACACCACGCTGGAGAGCTGGGGAGCCTTTATCCCCGATCCCGGCCCCGGCTATCCGGTGGTCGCGCTGCAGCAGCCGGTCGTCGAGCCCTTCTACGCGACGCGCCAGTTCACCGACATCCTGCTCGACTCGGTCAAGGCGCTCGGCGGGCAGCCGAAATGGGCGACGACGCAGGATGCCGTGACGGCGGCGATCACCTCGTTGCGCGGCAAGGGGGGGAACATCTCCGCGTCGACCGATATCGACTACTTCCTCGATGCGCAATCGCAAGGCGGCTGGTGGGATACCGGCTCGCGCGTGTCGAGCACGCCGGCGGCGCCGAGCAATTTCCCCGCGCCCACGGACCCTGGCTTCGCCGGAGATCCGGGTCAGTATCCCTACTACCTGGTGCCCTACCCGCATTTCGCGCTGGGCTACGGCGAGCGCTCGGTCTTGCCCTGGCTGCAGGCATTGCCGGAGCCGATGTCGACCGCGGTTTGGACCACCTGGGTCGAGCTGAATCACCACACGGCGGACAAGATCGGCGTCGGCATCGGCGATGTCGTCAAGCTGATCACGCCGAGCGGGACGCTGGAAGCGCCGGTCTACGTCAACCCAGCCGCCGCGCCGGACGTGGCGCTGATCCCCTTCGGCAACGGGCACACGGCGGGCACGCGCTACGACGAGGGGCGCGGCGTCAACCCCTTCGGGGTGCTGGCGAACCAGACGGAGGCGACGACCGGGGCGCTGGCCTGGGGCGCGACCCGGGTCAAGATCGTCAAGGCGAACAAGAAGGTGCGCCTGCCGCTCTTCCAGGGCTCGATCCAGCCCTATCAGGAAGAGGGCTTCCCGATCGTTCAGACGATGCTGCCCAAGACGACGTAGCGACCGCACGAGCGCGCAGGGGCGAGAGGAGGCACGATGGCGAACGAAGCACGCTGGGGGATGGTCATCGATCTCGATCGGTGTACCGGCTGCCAGGCCTGTGTCGTCGCCTGCCAGGCGGAGAACAACATCCCGATCAACACCGAGGAGAACTTCCACCAGCGGCGGGCGATCGAGTGGATCCGGGTCGAGCGCTACTGGGCCGGCGAGTTCCCCGACGTCAAGGCGTACTTCATCCCGGTCCCCTGCATGCAGTGCGAGGACGCGCCCTGCGAGCCGGTCTGCCCGGTCTACGCCACCATGCACACCTCCGACGGCATCAACATGCAGGTCTACAACCGCTGCATCGGCACCCGCTACTGCTCGGTCAACTGCCACTGGCACGTGCGCTTCTTCAACTTCTGGGAGCCGAAGTGGCCTGAGAGCTACCAGCAGTACCTCAACAATATGGTGACGGTGCGCAGCCGCGGCGTGATGGAGAAGTGCACCTTCTGCGTGCAGCGTGTCAACCACGCGCGCCAGGTGTCGGAGCTTGAGGGCGGGACGGTGAGCAACGCCAACTTCACCACCGCCTGCGCCCAGGCCTGCCCGACCAAGGCGATCGTCTTCGGCGATGCCGCCAACCCGGACAGCGAAGTCGCGCAGATGATCAAGTCGACCGACCGCGGCTACCGGCTGCTGGAGGATCTGGGGACCAACCCGGCGGTCTACTATCTCAAGAAGATCGTGATGGACGAGCGCTTCGTCACCCACTCCGAGCACGCGCCGGCCGGCGCCTAGCGAGCCGCAGGAGAGAGGTCTATGGCAGCAGAGAGCCACACCAATCCCGAGACGACCGTGATGCCCCGCGTCTGGGATCTCACCCAGCCGCAGATCGTGCGTGACGGTCTGTCGTACCTCCGCGGCGTCAGTGGGGCCTTTCGCATCTGGCTGCTGATCAGCGTCGTGCTGGGGCTGGTCGGCGTGGTGGCCCTGATCATCGGGCCGGTGCTCTCGGGCTGGGGCGACCGGCAGCCGTGGACCTATGTGGCGGTCGCCTTCTTCTACCTGATGGCCACTGTCGCCTCGGCGCCGATCGTGGTGGTCTCCACCCGGCTGACGCGCGGCCACTGGCGCCGCCCGATGGCCCGCGTGTCGGAGATGTGGGCCGCCGCCATGATCGTGCCCTTCATCCTCTTCATCCTCCTGCTGCCGCTCCTGTCGGGCACCGGCAACCGCCCGTCGATCTGGTTCGGCTGGTGGGCCTCACCCTGGTTGTGGGACTTCGTGCTGATGCTCGGGCTCGTGATCGCCGGCTACGGCTGGCTCTACATTAGCTCGATCCCGGATTTCGCCGTCGCCCGCGACATGCTGGAGCAGGACCGGGGCGGCCGCTGGACGCGCCTGGCGCGCGGCTTCTACGGCACCGAGCGCAACTGGCTCATCTTCGAGAAGTCGGTCATCGTCCTGGGCGTCTTCTACTCGCTCCTCTACATCATCACGATGACGGTGCTGGCGGCCGACTTCATTATGAGCCTGGTGCCGAGCTACCACAGCGCGATCTTCCCCGCCTGGCTGACCATCAGCGGCTTCGAGGGCGGCATCGCCACGGTGATCGTCACCGCCACCATCTTGCGCAAGTGGGGCGGGGCCGACGAGTACCTGGAGCGCGAGCAGTTCTTCGCACTCGGCAAGCTGCAGCTCGCCTTCGGGCTGCTGTATTTCTACTTTACCTGGACCGACTTCATCATTCTCTGGTACGGCCGCATGCCGTGGGAGATCAACCTGCTGCATCTCCTCTACTTCAACCGCTACGGCTGGCTGTTCGCCACGGCGGTCGGGCTGAACTTCCTCTGGCCGCTCTTCCTGCTGATCTGGACCAACGTGCGCCGCAGCATCAACGGCCCCTTCTACGCGGCCTGCGGCGTCTTGGTCGGCACGCTCTTCGACCGTATCCGCTACCTGTCGTCCTCCTTCTCGACCGGGAACGTCGACTTCCCGGTGCGCGAGTTGACGAACATTCCACCGACCTACTACCCCGACATCTGGGGCGTCCTGGTGCTGATCGGCATGATCTTCGCCGCGATCGCGGTCGTCATGCTCGCCTTCCGGGTGGTGCCCTACCCCTCGATCTGGGAGGTCACCGCGGGACTCTGGCTGCGCGCCAAGGTGCGCATCCACCACGTCGAGATGATGATCATCGGGAAACCGGACTACTAGAGGGCCACCGCGGGGAGCGGGGAGGAAGCGCATGGAGAATCGACAGATCCTACCGGAAGATCAGGTCATCGCTGAACTGCTCTTGCCGGTCGAGCGCACCACCATGTGGATGTGGATCGCGTTCATCATCCTGGGCACGATCCTGACCGCGTTCGTGCTGGTGGTGGCCTGGATGTTCTACTGGGGCGTCGGCGTGACCGGCCTGAACCGGCCGGACATGTGGGGCTTCATGATCGTCAACTTCGTCTTCTGGATCGGTATCTCCCACGCCGGTGTCATGATCTCCGCCATCCTGCGTCTGACCCAGGCCGAGTGGCGCCGCCCGGTGACGCGCGCCGCCGAAGTCATGACGATGTTCAGCCTGATGACGGCCATGATCTTCCCCTTCATCCAC
>DASSHC010000382.1:0-2152 GCA_035693105.1 Thermomicrobiaceae bacterium
GCGCCGGCTGGAAGCCGAAGCGCGGGTAGTAGTTGGGATGGCCGAGCAACACCACCAGCCGCTCGCCTAGCGCCCTGGCCCGATCTAATCCCTCGCGGACCAGCGCGCTGCCCACCCCTTGGTTCTGCGCCGCGGGCAGCACCGCGACCGGCGCCAGCACCAGCGCCGGCTGTTCGCCCCCCTCGGACTCGATCGCGACCCGGCTGAAGAGCACGTGCCCGACCAGCTCACCCTCGCGCTCGGCGACCAGCGAGAGCTGAGGGATCCAACCCGGCGAAGCCCGAATCGCCCGCACCAGATCCGCTTCCACCTCGCGCCCGAACGCCTGCCGCACGATCTCATCGACCGTCGCGCGCTCGCCGGTTTCCTCGATGCGGATCACCATTCGTTCGCCCGGCGTTTCACTCATTCGCTCATTCCCTTTCGCACGCCCTGCCGCCGCCATTCGGCAGGCGCGCGCCGCTCGTCCATAATCAAGCTCGCGCGGCGAACGCGACCGCCGCCCGAGGAGCGTAGCGCATGGTGCCCGTCGAGCAGATGCCTGCCAGCCAGCCGAGCCTGATGCCGCCGCCCGGCGGCCCAGAGGCCGTGCCGGCCAGGCGCGCCCGGCGGCTCGGGGTGCTTCCCTCGCTGGTCGTCGGGGCGCTAGCCATCCTGCTCTGGATCGTCCTCTCGCGCTCCGGCCTGGTCTCGGACTTTCTCCTGCCGCCGCCCGAGGACGTGCTGCGCGCCCTCTGGCACGCCGCCGCCGACGGCCTCCTCTGGCGCTACCTGCGCGTCACCGTGGTCGAGAGCCTGAGCGGCTTCGCGCTGGGCGCAGCCTGCGCGCTGCCGCTCGGCTACCTCACCGCTCGCAGCCGGCTGGCCGCCAGAGCGCTGGAGCCGTACATCGCGGCCAGCCAGGCGCTGCCGGCGGTGGCGGTGGCGCCCCTCCTGATCCTCTGGCTCGGCTTCGGCCTGGCGCCGATCGCCGTCCTCTGCGCGCTGATCGTCTTCTTCCCGGCCACGGTCAACACCGCGCTCGGCATCCGCGAGATCGACCCCGAGGTGCTGGCGGCGGCCCGCGTCGATGGCGCCGGCGCCTGGGCGCTCCTCTGGCACATCGAGCTGCCGCTGGCGCTGCCGACCATCCTGGCCGGGCTGCGCACCAGCCTGACCCTCTCGATCACCGGCGCGGTCGTGGGGGAGTTCGTGGTCGGCGACCGCGGCTTGGGCGGGCTGATGACGATCGCGCGCGGCAACTTCGACACGCCGCTGGTCTTCGCCACGCTGCTGACGCTCGCCATCCTGGCCACGCTCTACTACCTGGTCGCCCGGCTCGTCGAGCTCTGGGCCCGGCGCGCGTTCTCCTGAGCATGGACGACCCGAAGCGCGTCATCGCGGACGGCTACGACCGGCTGGCCGAGCGCTACGTAGCCTGGGCCGGCGGCAGCGTGCGCGATCCAGCCCGCCCGCGCTACCTGGCGCTGCTGGAGCGGGAGCTGCCGCGTGGAGCGTCGCTGCTCGACCTCGGCTGCGCCACCGGCGCGCTGGTGACCGCGCGCCTGGCCGCGCGCTTCCAGGTGACGGGCGTGGACCTCTCGCCGCGTCAAATCGAAATCGCGCGGGCCGCCATTCCCAATGCGCGCTTCATCCACGCCGATATGACTGAGGTGCGCTTCCCGCCCGCCTCCTTCGAGGCGGTCACGGCCTTCTACGCCCTGAATCACCTGCCGCGCCGGGAGCTGGCGCCACTCCTGACGTCGATCGCCGCCTGGCTGCGCCCGTCCGGCCTCTTCGTCGCCAGCCTGCCGGCCGGCGACACCCCGGGCGAGGTCGAGCCGGACTGGCTCGGCGTGCCGATGTACTTCTCCGGCTACGACGCCGAGACCAACACGCGGCTCATCGAAGAGGCGGGCCTGCGCATCGAGCAAGCGACCGTCGAGACCATCGAGGAGGACGGCCAGCCGGTCGAGTTCCTCTGGGTAGTGGCGCGGAAGGGGGAAGACGACAGGCCACCGATAGCGCTGGGTGCCATGTGAGGACGGATCCCTCGACTGCGCTCGGGATGACAGGGGTAATTGAGGGCTGACGACTGCGACGTGCCCTAGTCGTACGCCTCATCCTGCCCCCTGTCATCCCGACCGAAGTGGAGGGATCCGTCTCGCCGCAC
>DASSHC010000383.1:0-32619 GCA_035693105.1 Thermomicrobiaceae bacterium
GCCGGGCCGGCCTTCAAGCAGGTGATGCAGCAGTTGTTCCTGCTGCGCGGTATCCCGCCGACCGGCGACACCAGCACTGGTCCGTAGGGACACTAATGAGGGAAGAGGGAGTCATGGTTTCGAAGCTCGCGCCCACACCACGCGACGACGGCTCGCGGCCGGCCGTCGCGACGGGGCGCCCCGGCGAGGGCCGGGGAGGAGGCGGCAGCGGCCTGATCGGACTGGCCCAGGTGCTGGAGGGAACCGCTGGGCGCCTGCAGGGCAGCGCGCCGGGCGATCTCGCCTTCCGGCGCGTCTGGCACGATTCGCGGCAGGTCGGGCCCGGCGATCTCTTCGTGGCGCTCAAGGGCGAGAGCCTCGACGGCCACGACTTCGTAGCGCAGGCCTTCGCCAACGGGGCCAGCGCGGCCCTGGTCGACCGCGCCCACCGCGACGCGCTGGCCCCCCTGGGCCGGCCGCTGATCGTGGTGCGCGACACGCTGGCCGCGCTGCACGACCTGGCGACTTACTGGCGCGGGCTCTACTCCCCGACCGTCATCGGCATCACGGGCAGCATCGGCAAGTCGAGCACCAAGGAGGTCGTCGCGGCGGTGGCCGCGCGGCGCTACCGCACGGTGCGCAACCGCGGCAGCTTCAACAACGAGGTGGGGCTGCCGCTGACGCTGCTAGATATTCGCCCCGACACCGAGGTGGCGGTGCTGGAGATGGGTGGCGCCTATGCCTTCGGCGAGATCGCCGAGTTGTGCGTCATGGCGCGGCCACGCATCGGCATCGTGACCAACGTCTCGCACTCTCACCTCTCGCGCATGGGCTCGCTGGAGGCCATCGCGCGCACCAAAGTGGAGCTGCCCGCCGCGCTGCCGGAAGAGGGAGTCGCGATCCTCAATGGCGACGATCCCCGGGTGCGTGCCATGGCGCAGGCCTGCCGCGGTCGCGTGGTCTTCTACGGCCTGTCGGACGACTGCGACGTACGCGCGCTCGACGTGCAGGGGCACGGGCTGAACGGCATCTCCTTCCGCCTGGTGCTCGATGGCCGGGTGGAGCACGTCAAGCTGCCGCTGCTCGGACGCCACAGCGTGCACACCGCGCTGGCCGGGATCGCGGCCGGATCGGTCCTCGGGCTGACCATCGACGAGATCCTGCCCGGCTTCGATGACCCCGCCATCCAGCTCCGGCTCTACACGCTCCCCGGAGTGGGCGGCGCGCTGGTCATCGACGACAGCTACAACGCCAACCCGACCTCCAGCCTGGCGGCGCTCAACCTGCTCGAGGAGCTGGACGCGAAGCGACGCGTCGGGGTCCTCGCCGACATGCTGGAGCTGGGCGACTACGAGGCCGAGGCGCACCGCCTGGTGGGCGAGCGTGCGGCGGTGGTGCTCGACGAGCTTTTGACCTACGGCGAGCGCGCCCGGATGCTGGCGCGGGCGGCGGTCGCGGGCGGCCTGCCCGCCGCGCACGTCCGCTCCTTCGACGGCAAGCCGGCGCTGGTGGATGCCCTGCGCGAGATGCTGCGTCCGGGCGACGTGGTGCTAGTCAAGGGCTCGCGCGGCATGAAGATGGAGACCGTGGTCGAGGCCATCCGCGCACGAAATAGGCAAGGGCGGGGACAGTCGTGATCCTGGCGGATCTGGCCATCATCGTTGGCCACTCGCTGGCGCGCGGCGGTATCCTGCCGCGCGAGCCCGGCCACAACCTGGCGCTCTCGCTCGGCCTCTCGGCGGTGGCCTTCGCGGCCACGGTGACGGTAGGACGCCCCTATATCACCTATTTGCGCGAGCACGGCATCGGCAAGCAGATCCGCATCGAAGAGCCGGAGGGCCACTCGCTCAAGATGGGCACGCCCACCATGGGCGGCATCATGTTCACCAGCGTCGTAGTCTTGCTGACCATCGTCTTCAATCTGGTCGGCCGGCTCTCGATGCTCCTGCCGCTCGGGGTGCTGATCGGCACGGCGGTCCTCGGCGGCATCGACGACCGCTTGAACCTGGTCGGCGGCAAGTCGACCGGCATGACCGCCCGCTTCAAGATGGCCTGGCTGCTGCTCTTCGCCACCATCACCGCCTTCATCCTCTACTTCCCGCTGCACCTGCGCAGCGTCTATATCCCGCTGCTCGGCAAATACGATATTGGACTGATCTATATCCCGATCGCGATCTTTGTCATCTCGGGTTCGGCCAACGCCGTCAATCTGACCGACGGCCTCGATACCCTGGCTGGCGGCACGGCGGCGGTGGCCTTCGTGGCCTACGGCATCATCGCCTTCTTGCAGGGGCAGATTCAGGTCGTGACCTTCTGCTTCACCATGGCCGGGGCGCTGCTCGGCTTCCTCTGGTACAACGCCCACCCGGCGCAGGTCTTCATGGGGGACACCGGCTCTCTGGCGGTCGGCGCCTCGCTGGCCACCGCCGCGTTCATGACCGGCCAGTGGTTGCTCTTGCCCGTGGTCGGCGTCGTCTTCATGGCCGAGACCCTCTCGGTCATGATCCAGGTGGCCTATTTCAAGCGGACCGGCGGCAAGCGCGTCTTCCGCATGACCCCACTGCACCTGCATTTCGAACTGCTGGGCTGGTCGGAGACGCAGATTACGTTGCGCTTCTGGCTGGTCGGGATGCTGGCCGGGCTGATCGGCGTGGCGCTCGCTCTGCTCTAGGGGGATTGATTGATGGCAAGGGCAAGCTGGCTGGCCGGGCGACGCGCGCTGGTGATGGGCCTGGGGACGCACGACGGCGGCCTGGGCGTGGCGCGCTACCTGGCGCACAGCGGCGCCGAGGTGACCGTCACCGATCTGCGCGGCCCGGAGGCGCTGGCTTCGGCGCTGGAGGCGCTCAGCGGCTTGCCGCTGCGCTTCACCCTGGGCGAGCACCGCGCCGCGGACTTCGAGCGTGCCGAGATCGTGGTGCGCAACCCGGCCGTGCCGCTCGACTCTCCCTGGCTGGCGCTGGCGCGCGCGCACGGCGCCAGCATCGAGATGGAGATGAGCCTCTTCTTCCGTGTCTGCCCGGCGCCGATCGTCGGCATCACCGGCACCAAGGGGAAGACGACGACCGCCACGCTCTGCGCCGGGATCTTGCGCCAGTGGCGCCCCGATACCGTGCTGGCGGGCAACATGGGCAAGAGCGCGCTCGATACCCTGGAGCGCATCACCCCCGAGACGCCGGTGGTGCTGGAGCTGTCGAGCTGGCAGCTCGAAGGGCTGGTCGAGCCGGGCCTCAGCCCCCAGATCGCCGTCTTCACCAACTTCAGCGAGGATCACCTCAACCGCTACCGCTCGATGGCCGAATACTTGAATGCCAAGCTGCAGATCGCCCGCTGCCAGGGGCCGGACGACTTCTTCGTGGTCAACCGCGACGACCCGGCGATCTGGGGCGCGCGTGGGGTGACGCGGGGCCATGTCGTACCCTTCGGCGTCGACGACGGCGAGGCGAGCGGCGCGTTCCTGAGCGGCGAGCGGCTGCTCTGGCGCCGACAGGGCGAAGAGGCCGAGATCTGCCGCGCCGGGGAGCTGACGCTGCCCGGCGCGCACAACGCCCGCAACGCGCTGGCGGCGGCCGCCGCGGCGCTCCTGCGCGGCGCCGCCGTCGAGGATGCCCGGCGGGGCCTGACCGGCGCGGCGCCGGTGCCGCACCGGCAGGAGCGGGTAGCCGAGGTCGATGGCGTGCTCTACGTCAACGACACCGCCGCCACCACCCCGGCCGCGGTCTTCGCCGCGCTCGACACCTTCCGAGGGCGCCCGCTGGTGGTGATCGCGGGCGGGTCCGACAAGCAGGTGCCGCTGGAGGAACTGGCGCGGCGCCTGGCGGCCGAGGCGGCGGCGGTGGTGCTGCTGCAGGGCGCGGCCACGCCCGAATTGGCGGCGCGACTGGACGCCGCGGGGACCACCGTGCTCGGGCCGTTCGACTCGATGCCGCGGGCGGTCGGGACCGCCGCCGGGCTGGCGCGGCCGGGCGAGATCGTGCTCCTTTCGCCCGGCTGCGCCAGCTTCGGCATGTTCCGCGACGAGTTCCACCGCGGCGAGGCGTTCCGCGAGGCGGTGGGCGCGCTGAGCCCGCGCGGGGAGCCGGTGCGATGAGGGGAGCGGCGCGGAACCTGCTGGCCGAGCTGCGCGGCCCGAACCCCCGGCACGAGCCGGATTACTGGCTGCTGGCCACCGTGCTGACGCTGGTGATGTTCGGCACGGTGATGGTCTTCAGTGCCAGCTTCGCCATCGGCGTGCAGCAGGCCAACGGCGACGGCTACTACTACCTGAAACGGCAGGTGGTCTGGGCCAGCATCGGCCTCCTCGGGCTGCTGGTCGCCTCCCAGATCGACTTCCACTTCTGGCGCCGTTTCTCGGTGCTCGGCATGGTGGTGATCGCCATCCTGCTAGCGGCGGTCGTCTTCGTGCCGGGTCTGGGCAGCGGGGGCGAGACCTGGGGCGCCAACCGCTGGATCCCGCTCGGCCCGCTCGCCTTTCAGCCGAGCGAGGTCGCCAAGCTGGCGCTGGTGATCTACCTGGCCGACTGGCTGGGGCAGAAGGGCGACCGCATTCGCCAGGTGACCTACGGGCTGATCCCCTTCGGGCTGATGCTCGGCGTGATCATCCTGCTCGTCATGAAGGAGCCCGACCTCGGCACGTCGACGCTGCTGGCCGCCATCGGCATCAGCGTCTTCCTGGTGGCCGGCGCGAGCCTGATCCAGTTCGGCGCGCTGATCAGCGCCGGGCTGGCGGTTTTCATGGCGCTAGCGCTGAGCGCCTCCTACCGCCGGGCGCGCATCCTGATCTTCCTGCATCCCGACGCCGACCCGCGCAACCTCGGCTGGCAGCTCGGGCAGGCACGGCTCGGACTGGGAAGCGGGGGCATCTTCGGGCTGGGCCTGGGCGCCAGCCGGCAGAAGTTCTCCTGGCTGCCGGAGGCGCATACCGACGCCATCTTCGCCGTGATCGGCGAGGAGCTGGGGCTGGTCGGCTGCGTCTTCGTGCTTCTCCTCTTCGCGGCGCTCGCCTGGCGCGGCTACCGCATCGCGATCAAGGCGCCCGATACGTTCGGCACCCTGATCGGCGTCGGCATCGTGACCTGGATGATCTTCCAGGCCGCGATCAACATCGGCGGGATCACCCTGACCATCCCCTTCACCGGCATCCCGCTGCCGTTCATCAGCTACGGCGGCACCTCGCTGGCCGTCTCGTTGACCGCCATCGGGATCCTGCTCAACATCTCGCGACAGACGGTCGATCGGCCGCAGCCGGCACCCGAGCCGGCCGCGGCGCCGGTGCATCACCGCAGCGTGCGCGCGGCCACGGCGCGCCGCGTCGAGCCCCGGCCGGTCTCGCGGCGCGCGCCGGCAGCGGCGCGTGATCCCGTGCGCACGGTCGACGGCCGGGCGCAGAGTCGTGGCGGCTCCTTCGGCCGCAGCCGGCGGAGGCGCTGATGACGACACCGGACGAATTCCCGGTACCGCTCCCGACGCCGCCGGCCACGATCCACTTCGTGGGGATCGGCGGCATCGGCATGAGCGGACTGGCGCGTATGCTGGCCGGCAGCGGCTACACCGTCACCGGCTCCGACGCGCTCGATTCGCCGCTGGTACAACAGCTCCGCGCCGAGGGGCTCGCGGTCTCCGTTGGTCACGATCGGGCCAACCTCGGCACGCCCGCTCTGGTCATCACCACGCGCGCGGCCGCGCGGCCGGACAACCCCGAGCTGCTGCTGGCCCAGGAACTGGGCATCCCGGTCGTCAAGCGCGGCGCGGTGCTCGGGCTCCTCTGCGACGAGCGCGATTGCATCGCGGTGGCCGGCACGCACGGCAAGTCGACCACCTGCGGCATGCTGGCGCTGGGGCTGGAGCGGGCCGGCGAGTCGCCCTCATTCGCGGTCGGCGCGGTCGTCAGCCAGCTCGGCAGCAACGCGCGGCTGGGCGCGGGACGCGTCTTCGTGGCCGAGGCGGACGAATTCGACTACAGCTTCCTCTGGCTGCGTCCGGCGGTGGCGGTGATCAACAGCATCGAGTGGGACCACCCCGACATCTTCCCCCGCTTCGAGGACGTCGAGGACGCCTTCGACCGCTTCACCCAGCGCATCCGGCCGGGCGGCACGCTGGTTATCGGCGCCGACGACCCCGGCTGCCGCGCGCTGCTCTCGCGGCGGCCCTGGCCGGCGGGGACGCGCGTCGTCACCTTTGGCCTGAGCGAGCACGCCGACTGGCGCATCGAGCGCGTGGCCGGGCGCGACCACTTCCACGGGCCGGGCGGCACGCTGCGGCTGCGCCTGGCGGTGCCCGGCATCCACAACCGGCGCAACGCGGCGGCGGCGCTGGCGGCAGCGGCGGCGCTGGGGATCGCGCCGGCACGTCTGGCGCCGGGGTTGGAGGAGTTCAGTGGGGTCGGGCGGCGCTTTGAGCGGCGCGGGGAGGCCAATGGGGTCACCGTGATCGACGACTACGCCCACCACCCGACCGAGATCCGCGTCAACATCACGGCGGCGCGCGAGCGCTACCCGGCGGCGCGCGTTGTGGCACTCTTTCAGCCGCACACCTTCAGCCGCACGCGCCTGCTCCTCGACGAGTTCGCCCAGGCGCTGTCGCTGGCCGACGAGGTAGTGCTGGCGCCGATCTACGCGGCGCGCGAGCAGGACGACCTGGGGGTCAGCTCGGCCGACATCGCCGCGCGCATCAATGGTCCGTGCGTGGCGCTGGCCGAGTCGGTGGAAGAGGCAGGGCGGTTGAGCGCCGAGCGGGCGCGGCCGGGGGACGTGCTGCTGGTGCTGGGAGCGGGCGACATCCCGCGCGCCGGCGAGATCGCGCTTGAGCTGCTTGCCACGAAGGGATCATGATGCCTGAGACGATCGCGCTGGCGACGCCGGCTGGAACGCTGAAGCTCCGTCGCGCCCAGCCGCTCTCGCTCCACACCACCTTCCGCATCGGCGGGCCGGCCGAGGTGCTGGTGCGCGTGGCCAACGCCGACGAGGCGCTGGCGGCGCTGGCGTGGGCCGAGCGCGAGGGGCTGCCGGTGACGGCCATCGGCGGCGGCAGCAACCTGCTGGTCGGCGACGGCGGCGTGCGCGGATTAGTGCTGCTGGTGCGCGCGCCGGGCAAAGACGTCGCCGGCAGCTACCGCGTCGAGGAGCTGGGCGAGGGGGTGCGCCTGACCGTCCCGGCGCAGGCGCCGATCTCCTGGCTGGGGCATCTGAGCGCCCGCCACGGCTGGCAGGGGATGGACTGGGCGGCCGGGCTGCCGGGCGTAGTCGGCGGCGCGGTGGTCAACAACGCCGGGGCGCACGGCGGCGAGACCCAGGACCACCTGGAGTCGATCGAGGTGCTCGACCAGGCGCGCGGGGTGGTCGAGACCTGGCCGCGCGAGCGGCTGGAGCCGGCCTATCGCCACACGGTGCTCAAGGCGGCGCCGCGCCCGCGTCGCTGGCTGGTGCTGGGCGCGACCTTCCGGCTGCCCCACGGCGACGCGGCGGAGCTGACGGCGCGCGCCGAGGAGCACGCGCGCTGGCGGCGCCGGGCCCAGCCGACCGGCGCCTGCGCCGGCTCGGTCTTCACCAACCCCGAGGGCACCTACGCCGGCTACCTGATCGACCAGGCGGGCCTCAAGGGGCGTCAGGTGGGCGGCGTCAAAGTCTCGGAGCTGCACGGCAACTTTCTGGTCAACACCGGCCGGGGGACGGCGGCCGAGGTGCGCGAGCTGATCGCGCAGGTGCAGGCGGAGGTGCGGCGGCAGTTCGGCATTGCCCTGGTGCCCGAGATCGAGCAGATTGGAGACGAATGACATGCAGCGGCGACTACGCGTCGGCGTCATCTTCGGCGGCCGCTCGGGTGAGCACGATGTCTCCTTGCGCTCGGCGCAGGCGGTGATGCACGCGCTGGAGGACGGCGGCTTTACGGTCGTGCCGATCGGGGTCACGCGCGCGGGGCAGTGGCTGCGCGGTGGCGACCCGCTGGGCCAGCTGGCGGCGCAATCGCAACTGCCGCTGGCCGTGTCCGCCAACGTGGCGGCCAACGGCCACCGCGCGGTCGTACCGGCCCGCCAGCAGCCCCTGACGCTGGAGTCGGCTCAGGAGGCGCTGGCCGGCGAGATCGACGTCCTCTTCCCGGTGCTGCACGGCCCCTACGGCGAGGACGGCACGGTGCAGGGTTTTCTGGAGCTGGCCGACATCCCCTACGTCGGCTCGGGCGTGCTGGCGTCGTCCGTGGGGATGGACAAGGTCGTCTCACGCCAGCTCTTCGCCCAGGCGGGCCTGCCACAGGCGCGGTGGCTCTGGTTCCTGCGGCGCGACTGGCGCCGCGATCCCGAGGCGGTGGCGGCGCGGATCGAGCGCGAGCTCGGCTTCCCCTGCTTCACCAAGCCGGCCAATCTCGGCTCCAGCGTGGGCATCGCGAAGGTGCACCACGCGGGCGAGCTGGCCGAGGCGCTCGACGCCGCCGCGCACTGGGACCGCAAGATCATCGTGGAAGAGGGACTCGACGCGCGCGAGCTGGAGGTCAGCGTGCTCGGCAACGACGACCCCGTCTGCTCGGTGGCCGGTGAGATCGTCCCGGCCAACGAGTTCTACGACTACGACGCCAAGTACGTGGACGAGGATTCGCAGTTGCTGATCCCGGCGCCGATCCCGGTCGACGTGGCCGACGAGCTGCGCGCGCTCGCGGTGCGCGCCTTCAAGACGCTCGACGGCGCCGGGCTGGCGCGCGTCGACTTCTTCTTGGAGCGATCCAGCGGCAGGCTCTATCTCAACGAGCTGAACACCATCCCCGGCTTCACCGCCACCAGCATGTACCCCCGGCTCTGGGAGGCCAGCGGGCTCGCCTTCCCGGAGCTGGTGACGCGGCTGGTCGAGCTGGCGGTCGAGCGCTACGGGGAGCACGGGCAAGCGTAGGGGTGAGACACAGCGTGAGCGCGCGCCAGCCACGCCCAGTCAGCCGCGCCACGGCACGCCGCAGTCGCCGCCAGCGCTTCCACGGCGCCGTGCGCACGCTGATCGTCACCGGGCGCCTGCCGGCCTTCATGCTCAGCGTCGGGCTGGCCGTCTTCGCGGTCGGCTTCCTGACATCGCGCGACTTCGTGGTGCGCTCGGTGGTGGTGGAGGGGAATCAGGCGGCGTTCGCCGGCTCGATCGTGGACGCCAGCGGGGCGCTGGGGCAGCCGATCTTCCAGCTCGACACCGCTGCGGTGGCGCGCCGGGTGGCATCCCATCCGGCGGTGGCCTCGGCCTCGGTCTCGGCGCGCTTCCCCGACACCATCGTGGTGCACCTGACCGAGCGCGTGCCGGTGCTGGTCTGGCAGGTGGGAGAGCGCTCGGTGCTGGCGGACGATCACGGCTGGGTGATCGCGGAGGCCTACGACGCCAAGCTGCCGCGCGTCTACCAGCCGCAAGGCGATCTGCCGGCGGTCGGCAGCCAGCTTCCGCCCGAGCGCATTCAGGCCGCGCTCTATATCACCAGCCAGCTCGGCTCCGCGCTGACCTCACTCCAGTACGACCCGACAAGCGGCCTGACGGCGCAGCTCAGCGACAGCCGCGCGGTCGTGCTGGGCGAGGCCGACCGCTTGCCGCTCAAGCTGAGCGTGCTCGACGCGGCGCTGAAGCTGCCGGACCACTGGTCGCGGCTCGATGTGCGGGAGCCCGACCGTCCGTACTACCAGTGAACCTATGTGCTCGTACGCGCTGTCCGAATACACCGGGAATTGGGACCGAGAGGACGTACAGCCCGGTGGAACGGTGCTATACTGGAGCCGGCGCCGAGCGCCGGATTCCCGCGACATTTCAGGTTCCGAGTCCCGGGGGCTCGGCGGAGCGGATCGAGAGCGCAACCGGTAACCTGCCGGGGAGAGCGGAATCAGCGACGATCGGCCACTTTTGCGGCGAACCCTTTGGCTGAGGCATACTTTTCCCACATTTTTGCCCGCATACCGCATGCGGATCGAGTGACGGGGTGTTTGACGTGTTTGCCGTGAAGTGGGCTGAAGGAGGCAGGGTAGATGTTCAACGTTCGTGATGACGGCTACGCCAGCTCGTTCGCGCGGATCAAAGTGATCGGTGTCGGCGGTGGCGGGGGGAACGCCATCAACCGCATGATCGCGGCGGGCGTCGAGGGGGTTGAGTTCATCGCAGTGAACACGGATGCCCAGGCGCTCCTCAACCAACTCGCGCCAATGACCGTACGCATCGGCGACAAGCTGACCAAGGGGCTCGGCGCGGGTGGGAGGCCCGAGGTGGGCGAGCGCGCCGCCGAGGAGACCGGCGAGGAGCTGGCGGACTCGGTACGCGGCGCCGACATGGTCTTCATCACGGCGGGTATGGGTGGCGGCACCGGCACCGGCGCTTCGCCGATCGTCGCCAAGCTGGCGCGCGAGACCGGCGCGCTGACGGTCGGCGTGGTGACCAAGCCCTTCGACTTCGAGGGCGCAAAGCGCCGCCGGGTGGCCGACGAAGGCGTGGCCGCGCTCAAGGAGCACGTCGACGCGTTGATCACCATCCCCAACCAGCGGCTGATCTCGCTGGTCGATCCCAAGACCCCCTTCTCCGAAGCCTTCCGCCTGGCCGACGACGTGCTGCGGCAAGGTATCCAGGGCATCTCCGACCTGATCGTCAAGCCCGGCCTGATCAACCTCGACTTCGCCGACGTCAAGACGATCATGCGCGACGCCGGCTCGGCGTTGATGGCGATCGGCCGCGGCACCGGCGAGAACCGCACCGTCGACGCGGCGCGTATGGCGATCGAGAGCCCGCTCTTGGAGATGAGCATCGACGGTGCGGTCGGTGTGCTCTACAACATCATCGGCGGGCAAGATCTCTCGCTCTCGGAGATCAACGAGGCGGCCGAGGTCATCCGGGCGGCGGCCGACGAGGACGCCGAGATCATCTTCGGCGCCACCACCGACGACGCCATGGGTAAGGACGTGCAGATCACCCTGATCGCCACCGGCTTCCAGGGTGGGGGCAGCGCGCGCCGCACGCAGCCCGGACGGCGCTTCCAGGCGCCGGCCAGCGGCGGGAGCAGCCAGCAGGCCGCGCCGTCGCGCATCCCGGTCGGCTCCGACGACGAGTGGTCCGAGCCGGCGATCCTGCGCTTCCTGCGCGAGCGCTGAGATGCGCTGCCCGTTCTGCCAGGCGCGCGACTCGCGCGTCGTCGACTCGCGGGAGCTGACCGGCGGCGAGAGCATCCGGCGGCGGCGCGAGTGCGAGGCGTGCGGGCGGCGCTTTACCACCTACGAGCGGGTCGAGTCGGGCGGGTTGATCGTGGTCAAGCGCGACGGCCGCCGTGAGGAGTTCGACCCGCGCAAGCTGCGCGAGAAGCTGCGCATCGCGCTAACCAAGCGGCCGGTTGCGCAGGAGGAGATTGACCGCCTGGTGGCCCGGGTCGAGAAGGAGCTGCTGGAGCGGGGCACGGTCGAGGTGCCGAGCACGGCCATCGGCGAAATCGCGCTGCGCGAGCTGAAGCTGCTCGACCATGTCGCCTACATCCGCTTCGCCTCGGTCTACCGCGACTTCGCCGATCTGGAGGATCTGCGCCGCGAGCTGGAGACCCTCAACGGCGTGTCCCGGCCGGGGGCCGGCGACCCGGCGGTCTAGTCCGATGCCCGCCACGTTGACCGTCACCAGCGGCGGGCAGCCTGTCGACAAGATCCGCTTCGGCAACCGTGATCGGCCGGGAACCCCCTGCGTCTACACCCCGGAGCGGCTGGAGGTCACGCTCGACCTCGGCGCGTCCGCGCCCGGCGAGCCGCCGGTCGAGCGCGTGCGGCTGCTCTTGCCGCGGGGCTGGCTCAGCGACCGGGCCACCGAGCGGCAGGACGGCGATCGGCTGAGTTGGACCGTCTTTCCCAAGGAGGCGCCGGAGGAATTCACGCCGGCGATCGCGGCCGAACTGATCGCCGGCGAGGCGACGACCCGGCGGCTGAGCTACCCGCTCGGCGTGATGATCGAGGCGCGCAGCCAGTTCATCCCGGCAATGCACGTGCTTCCGTGGGCCAACAGCACCGCTTCGCTGGGCACCGTCGAGCCGCGCTGGGATATCTTGCGGCGCACCTTCGCGCTGGCGCTCCTGCCACACGCCTTCTTCCGTGGGTTGTACCGCGCGATGGTCCACCTCGATGCCCAGGGCGGCGGCCTCTGCAGTGGCCTGGCGCATCTGGCGCTGGAGCGCAGCTTGAAGCCCACGGAGGCCGCGCCGACCATCGACGACGTGCTCCTCTGGCACGGCCGGCAGCTCTCCGACCGGGCCACGCTGGCCTCGGCGCCCTGGTTTCTGCTCCCTAGCCCGCGCCGCGCCTGCCGCGCCTTTCGCGAGCAACTGCTGGCACAGGGCCGCAGCGACATCTGCTTCGACATCGCCCAGCCGAGCCTGCGCCATCCCCGGCTGGGACGCGTGCTGACGCACGGCCACACGGTGCTCCCCTACGGGCTGCGGCAGGAGTCGGCCGAGCGGGCCGAAGTGCTGGTCTACGACCCCAACGACCCGGCAGCCGCGCGGGAGGATCGGTCCGTGATCAGCTTCGACCTGGGCGGCGACAGCTATGCCTACCCGGGGCACGTCGCGCCGCACGACGGCACCACGATCTACGCGCCGCGCCAGCGCAGCTACCGCGGCCGCCGCACGACGCTGCTGGCGAGCCTGGCGAGCCTGGTGCTGTTTCCACGGTCGGTCAGCGAGGGGAATGGACGGAAGCGGACTGTTCCGTGAGACTGGGCAGTGGGTACACGCAGGCTCCTCAGGTGAGAACCGCGGCTACCGGAGACGCGCGTCGAAGTCGGCGATCGTGAGGCGGTAGGTGCAGACTCCTGTGTCTGCTCTTATGAGCAGCCACCCACTGTTTCCTTCGTCCACCCGCGTTTCCCCGATTCCCCATGACAAATGCGTAGGGCGAAGAGGGCGGACACGGGGGTCCGCCCTTACAAGTGTTCTTTGAGGGGCGGAGGATGAGGACAACCCCGCCGCGAGATAGACAAACCCGCGCGGTCTGAGCACAAACCGCGCGGGTGGTTAGCTGAGGTGCTTCTCGATCTGGGCCAGCAGGCGCTGCTTCGGCTGCGCGCCGACGATGCGCTCGACCGGCTTGCCGTTCTTGTAGAGGATCAGCGTCGGAATGCTGACGATCCCAAGCGACTGCGCGATGCGCCCGTCCTGATCGACGTTGACCTTGGCGATCTTCAGCTCGCCGTCCTTCTCGCGCGCGATCTCATCCAGGATCGGGGCGACCATGCGGCAGGGGCCGCACCACTCGGCCCAGAAATCGACGAGAACCGGCTTGTCCGACTGCACCACGGTCTGGTTGAAGGTGGCGTCGGTCACCGCTTCAGGTTTGGCCATAGATGTCTCCTTCGTGTCACCCCGGCGCCGTCCGTTCTCGCGACGCCGGTGTATGTATCGCAACGTTCGCGCCGTCTGTTATAATCCGCCAATCATGAGCGGCGCCACTCCTCTGATCGGCCTCGATGGCTACTTCCTCTCTCAACCGACGACCGGAAGCGGTCAGTACACCGTCAACCTCTGGCGCGAGCTTGCCGGCCATGACCATCGTCTCGCGTCCGTCCTCCTCTGTCCAGCGAGCAGGGAGTACGAACGTGTGAAAGGCCCGGCCGAGCGGCTGGCGGTGCCGGCACGCCTGGCGGCCCCCAGGTCGCGCAAGCTCTGGTGGGAGCAGCGCGGCGTGCTGCGCGCGGCCCAGCTGGCCAAAGCCAGCCTGCTGCATGTACCCTACTTCTCGGCGCCCCGCTACGCCCGGCTCCCGGTCGTGACCACGATCCACGACGTAATCCCGCTGCTCTTTCCCGAGTACGGCGGCTCGCCCGCCATGCAGCTCTACCTGCGCCTGGTCAGCGCCGCCGCGCGACGTGCTCGGCTGGTGCTGACCGACTCCGATTGTTCGCGGCGGGATATCGTGCGGCTGCTAGGCATCCCCGAGGCGCGCATTCGCGTGGTGCCGCTGGCCGCCGACGAGCGCTTCACGCCGGACGGCGACCCTGAGGCCGAGCAGACGCTGCGCGCGCGCTACGGCCTCAACGGACCGGTCATCTTCAACGTCGGTGGACTGGACGTGCGCAAGAACCTGGACCTACTGATCGAGGCCTTCGCCCGCGCGCTGCCGCGGCTCGACCCCGCCACCCGGCTGGTCATCGCCGGGCGCGCCCACAGCGGCAACCCGCGCCTCTACCCGCCGCTGGAGCCGATCGCCCGGCGTTGGGGTGTGGAGCAGCAGATCGTCTTCACCGGCACGATCGACGATGCGGAGAAGATTGCCTTTTACCGGCTGGCCGATCTCTACGCCTACCCCTCGCGCTACGAGGGCTTCGGCCTGACGCCGCTGGAGGCGATGGCCTGCGGCACGCCGGTCCTCTGCGCCGATGCCTCCAGCCTGCCGGAGGTGGTCGGCTCGGGCGGGCTGCTGGTCGAGCCCAAGGCCGAGCCGTTCGCCGCCGCGCTGGTGATGGTGCTGAGCGATCCCGAGTGCCGCGGCGACCTGGCGCGGCGGGCGCTCGCGCAGGCGCGGCGCTTCTCCTGGCGGCAAACCGCCGAGCTGACCCGGGCGGCCTACCGCGAGGCGCTGGCGCGGCCCGCGACGGCGGCGTGAAGGTCGTCATCCTCTCCAAGGCGCACGTGGTCGGCGTCTACCAGCGCAAGCTGGAGGAGCTGGCGCGCCTGCCGGACGTCGAGCTGCTGGCGCTGACGCCGCCCTACTGGCGCGAGGCACGGGTGGGCGTGCAGCGCCTGGAGCGGCGGCACACCGAGGGCTATCAGCTGGCGGTGGTGCCCATGCTCTTCAACGGGCACCACCACGTGCACCTCTACCGCCGCCTGTGGCGCCACTTCCGCGCCTTTCGGCCCGACATCGTGCACGTGGACGACGAACCCTACAACCTGGTGACGCTGCATGCCGCGCTGCTGGCGCGGCTGGCCGGCGCGCGCGTCGTCTTCTTCACCTGGCAGAACCTGGATCGTGGCTATCCGCCGCCCTTCCCCCAGGTGGAGTGGAGCAACTACCGGCTGGCGGCGGCGGCGGTGGCCGGCAACCAGGAGGCCGTCGAGGTGCTGCGGCACAAGGGCTATCGCGGCCCGGTCGAGGTAATCCCGCAGTTTGGGGTCGATCCCGAGTTCTACGCGCCCGGTCCGGCGCACACGGACAAACCGCCGCTGATCGGCTTCGTCGGGCGGCTGGTACCCGAGAAGGGCGCTGACGACCTGCTGGCGGCGTTCGCCCGCATGCGACAGCCTTCGCGACTCGACCTGGTCGGCACCGGCAGCGAGCAGGCGCGGCTCGACGCCCAGGCTGGGCGGCTCGGCCTGCGCGACCGGGTGCGCTTTCGCGGCGCGGTGCCGCCCGCCGAGATGCCGGAGATCTACCGCGCCTTCGACCTGCTGGTGGTGCCCTCGCGCACGCGCTCCAACTGGAAGGAGCAGTTCGGGCGGGTGATCATCGAGGCGATGGCCTGCGGCGTGCCGGTGATCGGTTCGGACTCGGGCGAGATCCCGCACGTCATCGGCGCGCCGGAGCTCGTCTTCCCCGAGGGGAATATCGACGCGCTGGCGCGCCTGCTGGACGAGCTGGCGGCCGACCCGGCGCGACGAGCGCGCCTGGGCGAGTGGGCGCGGCGGCGCGTGCTGGCCGAGTTCACCCAGGCGAGCGTGGCACGGCGCTACTATGAGCTGTACCGGCGCGTCCTGGGCCAGGGTGAGCCCGGGGATGAAGGGCGCTGGGTCTCGGGGAGGATCGATGGCGATTCGCGAGCTTGATCGGTGGCTGATCGGGCGGGTGCTGGAGCCGAGCCCGCTCGTGCTGGTCACTTCGATCTATCACGGCCGTCCGAACGTGATGACCGCGGCCTGGCTGACCGCGCTGGGGAACGATCCGCCACGGGTTGGGCTGGCGATCATGCCGAGCCGGCTGACCCACGAGTTTATCAGCCGCAGCGAGGCCTTCGCGCTCTCGGTGGCGCCGCTCGACCTGCTGGAGGCGGTTCACCGCTGCGGCACGCTCTCGGGACGCGACGGCGACAAGTTCGCCGCGGCTGGGCTGCGCGAGCTGGACGCGCGCGCGATCGAGGCGCCGCTGGTCGAGCAGGGAGTGGCGTTCGTCGAGTGCGGCCTGGTCAATCGCCTGGCCGTCTCCGACCACGACCTCTTCATCGGCGAGGTGCTGGCGCTCGCGGCGGTCGAAGACCTCTTCACCGACCGCTGGCAGATCCAGGAAGGTTCGGAGCTGATCCACCACATCGCCGGGGCCGAGTACACCGGCCTGAGTAAGCCCTACACCGTGCGGCTGGAGCCGGAGGAGGGGGAAGGCTGAGAGGACGAAATCCCCGATGGGTCGTCACCTTCCAACCATCCTCGCTACGCTCGTCGCGCCGGGCTAAAGCCGCAGCGCTAGCAGACGAAGCCTGTTGAAACAGGCTAGGATCGGGATGGGGTACGCCAGGTTATTGCCGCAAACGCCATAAACCACCGCGCTAACAAAACGAAGCCCACCAAAGGGGCTGGGTTTTGGCGCGGGCGTGGTCTGAGGCCGGTTGGCTACTACTAGCCGTTGCCGCGCTGGTCCCAACACGGCCCTGTGTTGCCGTTCGCGGTAAATGTGGCGCCAACGCATTGGCAAAACTCAGCCCCTTTAGTGGGCTTCGTTTTGTTAGCGCGGTGGTTTTAACCCCGCACGACGGGAGCGGCGAAGCACCTCGGCAGACTACAGGTCTCCGACGTCCCCCCCGCTCTGCACGGCATTCGCGTCTCGGAGGAGACGGCAGGCTCCTTCACCCTTCCTCCGTCCCGAGCGTGACGAAGTCGGGGCGGGGCGACTCTTGGAGCCTGAGCGGGCGCTGCACGCGGCGCAGCAGGTCGAGCCAGGCCTTGCGTGCGCTCTTGCTGAGCGTGTGCTTCTGATCGTTCTGGAAATCGACCAGCTTGTCGCGGTCGAGGTCGAACTCGTTCGTCAGGTCGCGCCGGATCTCGCGCCGGTGCTCGATGCCGGCGTCGAGCGCCTGCTGCAGTGTGCGCACCAGCGCGGCTACGCGTTCGGGCTGCTCGGTCAGCGCCTTCGGCACGACCAGCAGGTGGGTGGCGAAGGGGAAGTTGGTCAGCACGTACCAGGCGCGCACCAGGTCGTTCAGCTCGCCCAGCTCGGCGGCGCGCAGCGCCCCGGCGCCCTCGCGCACCACCGCTTGTCCCTCGCCGGTGTCGCGCTCCCAGCCGGCGACGGTGATGCCGAAGAAGTGGTGAATCGTCGCGCGGGCGATCGCCTCGGCGGTGCGCGAGACGCCGTCGAGCGCGACGGGCACATTGTCGATCTCGTCGGGTCGAGTGGGCGTCCAGAGGGCGTAGGGGCCGGAGTGCCCCGAGACGAGGGCAAAGTCGGTGACGACGCTGTGACTCGCGAGCAGCAAGGCGGCGTCGACGCTGCCCAGCAGCGCGTAGGCGCCACGCTCGGCGACCGCCTCGGCGCGCAGCCCGGCCACCAGCTCGAGTGAGTCTGCCTCAATCAAGCTCTGTTTCAGCGGCTCGGTGACCAGCGCGGTCGCGATGCTCTCGTCGATCAAACAGACGTCTTCCACGGCCTGGCTCTCTCCCCCACTTCGCGGCGCGGGCCGGCTGCCCGCCGCTCCCCTCGCGCGCCCCGTGCCACCCGTGCCCATCTGTGCCGGCCATTGTGAGATCGCGGGAACGAGCGCGCCGTGAGCGTTGTACGATAGGCAGCGGAACCGGTCCAGCCGCAGCGTGAGCGGGAGGGAAAGCGACGATGGCACAGCGCCAGCGTCCCGCGTGGATCGTCGTCGCGCTCGTCATCCTCGCCGCGTGCTCGGCGCATGCTGCTTCGCCGCCGAGCGCCATTCCGTCAGCGGCGCCATCGCCCGCGGATTCTCGGTTCGCCGCGACGCCCGCGCCGGTCACGGGGCAGACGGATAGTTTGTCCACGGCAGCGGGCACGGACTTCGTGACGCCTGCCGTCCCAAACCGCGCGCCGCTGGCCGTGGTGGCCGGGCTACGCAGCCCGATGACAGTGCTGGCCTGGTGACCCGACGGCTCGCTGCTGGCCGGCGGCTCGGACGGCTTCGAAGCAGCGGATACCTCCGTTCATCTCTGGAAGGCGAACGGAACCAGTCTCACGACGCTGACCGGCCACAGAAAGGCCGTCACCTCGCTCGCCTGGTCCCCGGACGGACAACTTCTGGCCAGCGGCTCGCTCGACGGCACCGTGCGCTTCTGGAGCCCCAGCGGCGCCGCGCTCCCGCCGGGCATCACCGCGCCTCACCCGGTCTTCGCCGTGGCCTGGTCGCCGGATGGGCAGTCACTGACCGTGGGCTCGGTTGGCCGGTCCGCCGCGGCGACGCCCGGAGTCCCCAGCAGCATCCCCGACGTCGTCCAGCGCTGGAGTCGCGACGGCCAGCTCACGCGCACGCTCTCACCCGCTCTGTCCACCGGCGGCAAGTTCCTGCGCCTCGCCTGGTCCCACGACGGCGGGACGCTCGCCGCCGGAGCGGTCAGCTTCGCCATCTAGCGCGCCGACGGCACGCCGCTAGCCTTCATCGCGGGAACGGACGCGCCCGCCTGGGGCATGGGCTTCTCTCCCGACGGCGCATACCTGGCGACCGGAGACGAGAGCGGCGTGTTCATGCTCTTCGATCAGCGCGGCAAGCGGCTGGCGAGGGTCCAGGGGAATGGCGATGTCGCTAGCCTTGCCTTCACGCGAGATGGCGCGAGGATCGCCATCGGCGCCAGGGGCGGCCTGTCGATCTTCGACCTCGCCACCATGACCACACGCACCCCATGCAGGATGCCGGCGTCCTCCTCGGTAACGCCGCCTGGTCGCCGGATGGGTCGAATCTAGCCGCCGCCTATGCCTTGAAGGGTGTCGACCTGCTGGATCTCGATGGCACTCGCCGCACGACGCTCGACGGCTACCCCGGCGCGGTCGCCTCCGTCGCCTGGGCGCCGCACGGCGGCCTGCTGGCGGCCGCAACGCAGGCCAACAGTCCCTACGCCGCGAATGGCGGCAATAGCCTCTGCCTCTGGCGCGCCGGCTGATGGGGCGGACAAGAACGGCTCGTGGTCTCCGACCAGATTGGGTGCCGCTCCTGGTTGGATCCCTCGACTGCGCTCGGGATGACAGGGTTAATTTTGGGGCTGGCGACGACGGCACGTCGTACACGTCAGCCCCGTACTCTCCCTGTCATCCCGGGCCTGTCGAGGGATCCGTCCTCACGCGCATGCGGACGTTCTCGGTGGCCGCCAAACGCCGCCCCAATTCAACTCAGGTCGCCGGCGCCCTTGGCCCAGAAGCGCTCGACCTGCTGGGCGAGAGGCTTGTGCTCGGGCTGAGAGAGGTCCGGGTCGAAAGTGAGGAGGGTGTGGGCTTCGTCGCGGGCGTGCTGGAGGGTAGCCAGGTCGCCGAGGGTAGCGAGCTGCAGGTCGGGCAGGCCGCTCTGGCGGGTGCCGAAGAACTCGCCGGGGCCGCGCAGCTCTAGATCGACCTCGGCCAGGCGGAAGCCGTCCTGGGTCGTCGCCAGCGCCTCCAGCCGCCGCGTGCCCTCCGCGCTGGCCTCGTCCGAGAGGAGGAGGCAGTACGACTTGTCGGCGCCGCGCCCGACCCGGCCGCGGAACTGGTGCAGCTGCGAGAGGCCGAAGCGGTCGGCGCCCTCGATCAGCATGATCGTGGCATTGGGCACGTCGATACCGACCTCGACCACCGAGGTCGAGACCAGGATGTCGAGCGCGCCGTCGCGGAAGGCGCGCATGGCCGCGTCCTTCTCGGCGGGACGCAGCCGCCCGTGCAGCAGACCCAGGCGCAGGTCGGGGAAGACCTCGCGCGAGAGGCGCTCGTACTCGGCGGTGGCGGCGCGGGCGTCGATCTGCTCCGACTCCTCGACCAGGGGGTAGATAACGAAGGCCTGGTGGCCGGCGGCGATCTCGCGCCGCAGGAAGTCGTAGACGCGCCGTCGCTGGCCGCCCTCGACGCGATAGGTCTCGATCGCCTGGCGCCCGGGCGGTAGCTCGTCGATGACCGAGACGTCGAGGTCGCCGTGGATCACCAGCGCCAGGCTGCGCGGGATCGGGGTGGCGGTCATCACCAGCACGTCGGGGTTGTACCCCTTCGAGCGCAGGGCGTGGCGTTGCCCGACTCCAAAGCGGTGCTGCTCGTCGATCACCGCCAGCCCCAGCCGCTGGAAGACGACGCGCTCCTCGAGAATCGCGTGGGTGCCGATCAGCAGGTTCAGCGTGCCCGCTTGCAGCCCCTCGTCGATCGCGCGGCGCTCGGCGGCCGGGGTGCTGCCGGTCAGCAGTGCCAGCGCCGGGCGCCGTTCCTCCGGCAGCAAGCCGAACAGCTTGCTCAGGCTGCGCGCGTGCTGCTCGGCCAGCAGCTCGGTCGGCGCCAGGATGGCCGCCTGACACCCATCGGCGATGGCGACCAGCGCGGCGGCGGCCGCGACCACCGTCTTGCCCGAGCCGACGTCGCCCTGCAAGAGCCGGCTCATCGGCTTGGGCACCGCCATGTCGGCCTGAATCTCCTCCAGCGCGCGGCGCTGGGCGCCGGTCAGCTCGAAGGGGAGCAGGTCGAGGAAGTCGGCCAGCGCCTCCGGCGCGGGCGGAAAGGCGTGACCTGCCGTCTGCTGCCAGTCGAGCTTGCGCCGCACCAGCCCGAGCTGGAGCACCAGGAACTCGTCGAAGGCCAGCCGGGCGCGGGCCCGCGCCAGCTCCGCCTCGGAGGCCGGGTAGTGGATCGCCTCCAGCGCCTCGCCGAGTGGCGGCAGCTGGTGGCGCTCGCGGATCGGCTGGGTGAGCGGGTCGTCGAGCAGCGGCCGGGCGGCGTCGAGCGCCGCGTGGGTGAGTTGGCGCACCTGCTTCTGGTAGAGGCCGCGCGTCAGTGGGTAGACCGGCACCAGGCGGCCGGTGTTCAGCGTCTCGGCCTCCAGCAGCTCCCACTCGGGACCGCGAAAGAGCAGCGTGCCGCGCTGCTGCTCGACCTTGCCGCTGATCGCCACCTGGGCCCCGATGGGCAACTGCCGGGCGATGTAGGGGTTGAACCAGCTCGCCTTGACCCGGCCGGTGTCGTCGGCGATCTCGACCAGCACGTAGCGCTTGCCGCTCTGGGTGCGCGCCTCCTGCACGTCGGTGACGCGGCCACGGATGGTGCACTCGCGCTGGAAGAGGATGCTGGCGATCGGCTGGACCGCCGAGTAGTCCTTGTGGCGGCGCGGCAGCAGGTAGATCAGATCCCGGATGGTGCGGACCTCCAGCGCTTCCAACTGCTTGCGCCTGCCCTCGCCGACCCCCGGCAGCACCGTGACGGGATCGTCGAGCGACTCCAACGTCATGCGGCTGACGCGCCGGCGCGGCGCCGGCCGGCTCGCCGCCGTTGGCGGAGCGGAGGGCTTGCTGGCCGTGGCCGGTGGTGGCTCGGGCGTCAGCTGCTTGGCGGACAGCCGCCCATCGAGGAAGCGCTGGGCGCGGACGACGCGCTCGCGGCGCTGCTCGACCGGCAGGCGGCTGTAGCCGGCGAAGAGTCGGGAAAGGGGCTGCGCCTTGCCGTCCAGGCGCGAGGCGAAGCCGGCCAGCAGGCGCTCGATGCCGCCGCCCACGGCGGTGTCCTGAAAGCCCTTGCGGGCCTCCAGCGTCAGCACCTTGCGCAGGATCTCGATGGCGGCATCCTGGTCTCGCTCGCGCGTCATGGCGCAAGTGAACGCGCCGAGGCAGGTGGTGTCAACCCGGCCGTTCGCGGGCGACGAGCCCGGCGAAGCCCATGATCCCCGGCCCACTGTAGACGCCGATCACGGTGCCGAGTTGGGCCCGCACCAGCTCGACATCCGGCTGCGGCACGGCCAGCCGGTCGGCCAGCGTGGCGGCCGCCTCGGGCGTGCCCAGGTGGAGCACGGCCAGGTGGTCCCAGGGGCGCATCTCGCCGGCCAGCTCGACCAGGCGGTCGAGCGCCCGCTTCAGGGTGCGCACGCGCTCCAGCGGCTGCACCTCGCCCTCGGCCACCGCCACCAGCGGCTTGATCTGCAGCGCCGAGCCGAGGAAGGCCGAGGTGCGGCCGATGCGCCCGCCGCGCCGCAGGTACTCCAGCGTGTCGAGCAGCGCCACGATGCGCGCGTCCGCCTTGCGCGCCTCCAGGTACTCGGCGATCGTCGCGCCCTGCTTGCCCTCGCGCGCCATCCCGGCCGCCTCCAGCGCCAGCCAGCCGAGACCCATCGAGACGGTGCGCGCGTCGACCACGCGAATGCGCTCGGGGGCGACCGCGCGCGCGGCGGTGTGCGCCGCGTTGTAAGTGCCGGAGAGACCGGAGGAGATGTGGACCGAGACGATGTCTTGGCCGGAGTCGATCAGCTCCTGGTAGACCTGCTGGAAGCGGCCAACCGGAGGCTGCGAGGTGCGCGGTAGCTCTCCTGCCCGCAGCCGCGCCAGAAACTCCTCACGCGTCAGGTCGAGCCCGTCGCGAAAGGTCTCGCCGCCGATCTCGACGGTGAGCGGCACCACCGTGATCGGCTGTCCGGAGAGCAGGTCCCAGGTGAGATCGGACGTGCTGTCGGTGACGATGTGGACCGGGCGCGGGCCGCTCACGGCCCCTCCAGCGCGATCGGCTCGCCCTCAAAGACCGCCACCCCCAGCCCCCCCGGCCCCACGTGGCTGGCCAGCACGGGCGAGAGGTCGGTCAGGATGGTGCGCTCGGGCGGGCAGAGCGCACCCAGGGCGCTCTGGAGCCGGCGCACGTCGCGAGCTCCTGGCGCGGCCATGATCGCCAGGTTGCCGACTTGCGGAAACTCGGAAACGAGCTGCACCAGGCTGGCGAGCGCGCGGGGGCGCGTGCGCGTGCGCGCGTAGGGCGCGACCACGCCGTTCTCGATGCGCAGGATCGGCTTGAGCTGCAGGGCCGTGCCGACGATCTCGGCCGCGCGGCCGATACGCCCGCCGCGCCGCAGGTACTCCAGCGTATCGACCAGGAAGACGAGCTGGCTCTGGCCGATCGCCTGCTCGGTGAGGCGCACGAGCTCCTCGAGCGGGCGGCCGGCGCGGGCCAGCGTGGCGGCGCGCAGCACCGGGAAGCCGAGCGCCATCGAGGCCGAGCGCGAGTCGAGCACCGCGATCGGCAGACGTCCATTGATGCGGTCGCGCGCCAGCAGCGCGTTCTGAAACGTGCCGCTGAGCCGGCTGGAGAGATGGATCGAGATGATCGCGTCGTGCTCGCGGCCCAGCTCCAGATAGAGCTGCTGGAAGCGGGCCACCGAGGGCTGCGAGGTGGCCGGCAGGCTGCCGGTCTGGCGCACCTCGTCCATGAAGCGCGCCGGGGTGATCGTGACGCCGTCGTCGTAGGTGCGCGTGCCGAGCCGCAGCGTCAGAGGCACCACATGGATGCCGAAGCGCGCCAGCAACGGACCAGGGATGTCGGCGGTGCTGTCGGTGACGACGGCGACACGCATGCTCAGAGCCTCACTCCAGCGCCACGAGCAGGTGATAGTGCGGCTGCCCGCCGGGCGCGACCTCGATAGTCAGCGCCGGGAAACGTGCCGCGATCGCGGCGGAGACGGCGGCGACGAGCGCGTCGTCGGCCGGCTCGCCGGTGAAGAGCGTGGCCAGTTCTGCGCTCCCAGCCCCGGCCAGCTCCAGCAGCCGGGTCATGACCGGCGCGGGCCCGACGCCGGCCGCGCGCAGGGCGCCGTCGAGCAGTCCGATGAAGTCACCCTGGCGCACCGCCAGACCGTCCAGCTCCACTTCCCGGGTGGCGCGCGTCAGGGCCAGCGAACGCACCAGCGGCAGGGCGGCGGTCATCTCGGCGACGTTCTTGTCCAGACTGGCGTCGAGGTTGAGGGCCGAGAGCGCGCTGATCGCCTGCGGAATCGACTCCGAGGGCACTACGCGCACCTGCTTCCCGGTCAGCGCGGCCACCTGGCGCGCGGTCGGGATGACGTTCTTGTCGTTCGGCAGGAGGATGATCTCGCGGTTGGGCAGGCGCTCGACGACGCGCAGGATCTCCTCGGTGCTCGGGTTGACGGTGGGGCCGCCCAGCACGATGGCGCTCGCGCCCATGCCACGCAGCGCCGTCGCCAAGCCCTCTCCACCGGCGACCGCGACCACGGCCAGACCGGCGGCTTGCGCGTCGGAGTCCTGGGCCGGCTCGGGCTGCTGCTGCCGCTCGGCGAGCAGCGCGCGCGTCTGCGCCGACATGTTGTCGATGCGCACGTTCTGCAGCTCGCCGTACTCCAGCGCCGCTTCCAGGATCTGGCCGGGGTGGTCGCCGTGGATGTGGACCTTGATCGTCTGCTGGTCGCCGACCACCACCGCCGAGCGGCCGAGTGTCGACATGCGCTCGCGGAACGCCTCCAGCGGCAGCGAGGCGCCGGTCAGCACGAAGTTGGTGCAGTAGCCGAACTCCCCGGCGTCGTGCACAATCTCGGGGATGTCGAGGAAGCTCATGGACCGCGCCACCGGCTCAGCCGGCTGTACTGCCGTGTACTGGAGCGTTTCGCCGCTCAGGAACGCGCGCAACCCGGCGAGGAGCACCACCACGCCCCGCCCACCGGCATCGACGACGCCCGCCTGGCGCAGGATCGGCAGTTGCTCCGGCGTGCGGGCCAGCGCCGCCTCGGCGCCGGCGAGCGCGGCATCCAGGACCGGACCGATGGCCGGCTTCGTCTCCGCGGCGCGGCGTGCGGCCACGCCCGCCTCGCGGATCACGGTCAGCATGGTGCCCTCGACCGGCTTGAGCACCGCCTGGTAGACCAGTTCGCCCGCGCGGGACAGGCCCGCCGCGAGCCCGGCACCGGTGACGACCGGCTCATGTGCCAGGGCCTCTGCGAGCCCGGCCAGCGCTTGGTAGAGGATCACGCCGGAATTGCCGCGGGCCCCCATCAGCGCGCCCTGGGCCGCCGCCGCCAGCATCTCCCCCGCGCCGGTGTCGCCGCGCGGCGCGCGCCGGGCGGCCTCGCGCTCGGCGGCCTGCAGGGTGAGGTACATGTTGGTGCCGGTGTCGCCGTCGGGGACCGGGAAGACGTTGAGGGCGTTCAACTCGGGCACGAACGGCTCGAAGTGGGAGACAGCGATGCCGAGGGCCGCCAGGAGGTCGGCGCCGCTCCAGCGCTCGGTCCGCTCCGCCCGCTCCGGCGTCTCTGTCCGACTCCGCTCCATATTCATCCTCACCCCAGCCCCAGCCCGCCGTGCAAGCGTCATACCACCTGGCGCCCGCAAGCGCCAGCGAAGGGGTATCGCGCCAGACCGCGCGCCCTGCTTGTGCCGGTCAGCAGCGGGTGATATCCTTTGAGATCGTGGGCGCTCGCGGTCAATCTCGTCGCCCCGGCAACGCGATGATAATGGTATTTCCTCCACGAAGACTGGTAAAGGGGGACCGAGATGGCCAAGTGTGAGATCTGCGGCAAGGGGCCGGGGTTCGGCCACAACGTCAGCCACTCGCATCACAAGACGAACCGCATGTTCCGGCCGAACATCCAGCGCGCGACGATCTACAAGGACGGGCAGGCGAAGAAGCTCAACATCTGCACACGCTGCCTGCGCACGCTCTACAAGGACGCCCGCACCGCGTAGTTCCGACCTCATTCCGACACTGAAGCGCCCTCCGCTTGGGAGGGCGTTCTGGTTTCGGGCTTGAGGACGCAGCCCGCTCTCGACCTTCGTGGACGTATCTGTAGTATGTGGCGGTGCTTCGAACGAACGTGAGTGCCGCTCCACGACGGATCCCTCGACTTCGCTCAGGATGACAGGGTTAATCTGGGGCGGACGACGACATGCGTCCGTGTATGCCACACCATTTCCCCGGTCATCCCCAGCGCAGTCGAGGGATCCAAGCCGCACGCGGCACCCATCATCCTCGTCAAGCTCGAAGCGTCGCGATCACTCCTCCACGCGGTCGTGCAGGCGGCCGCCGAGGCGGAGGAAGCGGACCTGGCTGTTGGGGCCGGGGATGAAGTCCAGGTCCGTGCCCAGGTTGCGCCCTTCGACGCCGGCGAAGTCCCACTCACCGACTGGGCGGACGCGGAAGGGCGGCAGCGTGACCGGCTCCTCGCTCGCCAGCTTGAGCGAGCGCTGGGTCAGGCTGAGCCCCTCGCCGTCGCGGCTGACGGTGATCTCCGTGCGCGGGCTGCGGTAGGTGCCGGTCAGACGCGCCAGTTGCTCCGCGGCCAAAGGCTCGGTGGGCCGTTCGAGCGTCTGCAGCCGGGCGAAACGCTCCAGCGCCCACTCCTTGATCTCGCGAAAGGCTGATGGGCCGCTGCTGCTGTTGGTCAGCACCGCCAGGGCGAACTGCCGCGCGGGCACGGCCACCAAGAGCGCGGTGAAGCCGTTGGTGCCGCCGGTGTGGCTGAGCACGCGCACCCCGTCGAGTGTGTCGAGGCTCCAGCCGAGGCCCCACTCGCGACCGAGGTTGTTGGACCTGACTTGCGGCGTACGCATCGCCTCGATCGACGCCTGGCTCAGCACGCGCTGGCCATTCACCGTGCCGTCGCCCATGTGGAAGCGCGCGAAGGCGAGCAGGTCGGCCACGGTCGAGAGGATGCTGCCGACCGGGCTGAGCGCGCGGCTGAGCCAGTAGTCGCGCGCCACCGAGAAGTCGCCGCTCTGCGGCACCTCCTCGATGTGCCCGACGGCGTGCGGGTAGGCGAAGACCTCATGCGGGAAGAAGAAGGTGTGCTCCAGTCCGAGCGGCTTGAAGAGGCGCTCGCGGGCCAGCTCCTCGTAGCTCTGGCCGGAGACCCGCTCCATGATCCTGCCGGAGATCTCGAAGCCGGCGTTGCAGTAGCTCCACAACTCGCCGGGCGCATAAGTCTGGCGCAGCGAGCGAATGTTGGCGACGGCCTGGGCCAGCGCATCGTCGCCCCAGCCGAAGTCGTCGAAGTAGTCGCCCCAGATACCGCTCTGGTGCGTCACCAGGTGGCGCACGGTGATGCGGTCGGCCAGCCCCGGCTCGGAGAGCTCCAACTCGGGCAGGTAGCGGCTGATCGGGGCGTCGAGGTCGACCTTGCCCTCGTCGACCAGGGTCATCAGCACGGTGGTGGAGAAGACTTTCGAGATCGAGCCGATCTGGAAGAGCGTCTCCGGCGTGGCCGGCTGGCCGGTCTCCAGGCTGGCCACGCCGCCGGCGAAGGTATGCACCGCGCCGTCGTGCAGCACGCCGACCGCCAGCCCCGGCACCCGCCAGCGCTCCATCGCCGCCAGCGCCATCGCTTGCAGCTCGACCATTCGCGGATCGTCCGCCATCCCACGCTCCTTCATGACGCGTCGACTTGTCGCAGGCAAGGTGTAGCCTGACGGCGGCGCGGCTGTCAATGTCCCCCGCGTTCGACGAAGAGGTAGCGGTCGTGACCGGCGAGATCGGGCGCGACGGTGATGCGTGTGTCCGCCTCGGGGAACCAGCGGCGCGCGCTGTTGAGCGCGATCTGGCGCTGGGCGGGGTCGATCTCGCAGGCGAGCGCGCCGCCCGGTGCCAGCAGGCGTGCGGCCTGCGGCAGCAGCGCCAGGTAGAGCGCGAAGCCCTCCTCGGCGGCGAAGAGCGCCTCGGGCGGCTCCCAACTGATGCTCGGGTTAGCCTGCTCGGGGCGCAGGTAGGGGAGGTTGGCCAGGATCAGGTCGATCCCGGGCCGGCTCCAGCCCAGGAGATCGCCACGGACGAGCGTGACCTTGCCAGGAGCCAGGCGCGCGACGTTGCGCGCGGCGACGCGCAACGCGGCCGGCGAGCGGTCGCTGGCGACGATGAACGGTGCCGGGATCGGTTGGCCGGCCGCGTGGTGCGCCAGGCTGACCGCCAGCGCGCCGCTGCCGGTGCCGACATCGACCACCCGTGCCGGCTGGTCGCGCGCTTGCAGGCGCGCCAGCCCCCACTCGACCAGCCCCTCGCTCTCCGGGCGCGGGACCAGCACGCCCGGCTCGACCAGGAAGTCGAGCCCCATGAACTCGCGCTGCCCGGTGATGTAGGCGACCGGCTCTCCGGCGGCCCGCCGCGCGACGGCCCGCTCGAACGCCGCCGCGATCGCCGGCGCGACCGGCTCCGGCAGGCGGGCCAGGAGCTCGGCCCGGTCGACGCCGAGCTGCGCCATCAACAGCACCTCGGCATCGAGCCGCGGGCTTGACATGCCGGCTTGCGCCAGCCGCACCCGTCCCCGGCGGAGCAGCTCGTGGATGGTCATGAGCGGGCGCGGGCTAGCTCAGCCCGGCCTCTTGCAGGCGCTCGGTCTGCTCGGCGGCGCGCAGCTCGTCGACGAAGGGCTCGATCTCGCCCGTCAACACGCCCGGCAAGTTGCTCAGGCTCAGCTTCAGCCGGTGGTCGGTGACGCGGTCCTGCGGCACGTTGTAGGTGCGGATCTTCTCGGAGCGCTCGCCGCTGCCCACCTGTGCCCGGCGCATGCCGGAGCGCTCCTCATGCAGGCGCTGCTGCTCGATGTCGTAGAGGCGGGCGCGCAGCACGGCCAGCGCCTTGGTCCGGTTCTTGAGCTGCGACTTCTCGTCCTGGCAGGTGACTACGATGCCGGTCGGCAGATGCGTGATGCGCACCGCCGAGTCGGTGGTGTTGACGCTCTGCCCGCCGTGGCCGGTCGAGCGGTAGACGTCGATGCGCAGGTCCTCATCCTTGACCTCGACATCGACCTCCTCCGCCTCGGGGAGCACCGCCACGGTGGCGGTCGAGGTGTGGATGCGCCCGCCGGACTCGGTGACCGGGATGCGCTGCACGCGGTGCACGCCGCTCTCGTACTTGAGATGGCTGTAGGCGCCCCGGCCGCGCACCTCGAAGATGATCTCGCGGAAGCCGCCCATCTCGGTTTCGCTGGCCGAGATGATGTCGAGCTTCCAGCCGTGCCGCTCGGCGTAGCCCCGGTACATGCGGAAGAGGTCGGCCGCGAAGAGCGCGGCCTCCTCGCCGCCGGTGCCGGCGCGGATCTCGACGATGACGTTCTTCTCGTCGTTGGGGTTCCTGGGTACCAGCAGCCGCCGGATCTCCTGCAGCAGCTCCTGCTGGCGCGTCGAGAGCGTTGCCGACTCCTCCGCGGCCAGCTCGGCCAGCTCGGGGTCGCCCGCGGCGCGCAGCGCCTCGGCCTCCTGCAGCTCCTGATCGACCCGGCGCAACTCGCGGTAGGCGGCGACCAGCTCCTCCAGCTCGGCGCGCTCGCGCCCGTACTCCATCAGCTTCTCGGGGTTGGTGGCGACCTCGGGCGAGGCGAGCAGGTGCTCCAGCTCGTCGTAGCGTCGTTCGATATCGTTGAGTTTTTGTAGCATCGTCATCGTTATTCGTGTCCTTTACGCGGTGGCCGGGGTGTCACCCACTTGTTTTTCGCGGCGGCTCACCTCACCCCTGTCATCCTGAGGCCGCAGCCGAAGGATCTCCTCTCCCGCGCAGCGTCACTGATGCTCCACCTTTAGGAGAGATCCTTCGCTGCGGCTCAGGATGACAGGAATTGGCTCGCTAGCCGTGCCCCGGCTGGCGGGCCGCGCCGAGCGCCAGTCGTACGGCCTCGGCCGGGTCTCGCGCCACCAGGAGTGCGGCGCCGCCCCGGCTGAGGCGCGTCACCCGCTGGGGGTCGAGCGTCCAGCCGCCGAGCGTCACCACCCTCTTGCCCAGCTTGAGCGCCAGCGCGATCTCCGACAGCGTGCCGAAGCCGCCGCCGATCGCGATCACCGCGGCGCCCGAGGCGACGACCACCGCGTTGCGCGCCTCACCCAGTCCGGTGGGGATCGGGTGGTCGGTCCACTCGTTGGCCGCGGCCGGGTCGTAGCCGGGCAGAATGCCGATCGTCGTGCCGCCCGCCAGCTTCGCGCCCCGGCTGGCGGCCGCCATCACCCCGCCGCGCCCGCCGCAGACCAGCGTCTCTCCCGCCTCCGCCAGCAGCCTGCCAACGGCCTCGGCCAGGCGGCGCTCGTCCTGGTCGGCCTCGTGCGGACCGCAGACGGCGATCATGGCGTCAAGCCCTCACGTCCAGTTCAATGCGGCGCACGGCCGTGTAGATCGGCCCGTCGCGTCGCAGCTGGCTGCGCATCAGCGTCAGATGGTCGACGCGAAAGGGGATCGGCGGCAGCGCCGCCAGCCGCGCGAACTGATCCTCCAGCCCGCTGATCGTCGCCTGCTGCTCCGGGCGAACCCGCGCTACGGTGATGTGCGGGCGAAAGGGACGCTCCTCGGGCGCGAAGCCGAGCGGCGCGCTGACGCGCTCCACGTCACGCGCCAGCGAGCTCAAGGCGTCCAGCTCGCCCTCCAGGCCGAGCCAGATTACGCGCGGGCGGCGGGGCGACGGGAAGACGCCGGGACCGTCGACGCGCAGCGCGAAGGGCGCGCGGCCGGCGACGGCCGCCGATAGGGCCGCGCCCAGTTCGTCCAGCCGCCCCACGGCGACGTTGCCGTAAAACTTCAGCGTCACGTGGACCCCCGCGGGATTGACCCATTTGGCGCGCCAGCCAACGCCGGCCAACCGGCTGACGACCTCCGCGACGCGCCGGTGGACTGCGTCCGGCAGCTCGATCGCGACAAAAAGCCGCCACACAGGCGGCTGGCCGGCTTCGCTGGGATCCACACACGCTCCCTGAAAGTATACCGCGGCGCGCGGCTCGGCGCTGGCCTGCCGCGCGCCGTGGGGGCCGGCTACTTGAGCGTCTTGATGAAGGCGATCAGCTTGGCGATGTTGTCGTCGGCCTGGATCTGATCCTCTTCGCCGCCGACGCCCGAGGCCATGATGCCTTTGGAGTAGCCCTTCACGATCTTGGCGTCAGGGTCGGCGATCGACTCGTGAATATAGGCCTCATCGGCGGTCACGGTCTGCCCGTTGTCGAGCGTGACCTGCGAGCCGAAGAGCCCCTGTAGCTTCGGGCCGACGCCCCCCTGCCCGGTGTTGCCGTGGCAGGTGTTGCAGTGGAACTGCACGAAGAGCTTCTGGCCCTCGCCGGCCTCACCGGCGAGCGGCGTGCCGGCCGGCGTCGCCTCCACGAAGAGGGTCCCGACCGGCTGCGCCAGGATGTCCGGGGTCGGCGTGGCGTTGGTGTTGGCGCCACAGGCCGCGACGAGCGCCACCACGCCCACCAGTCCCGCCACGATCATGACGAACCGGGTCCAACCCACCCGTATACCCATCGCTACCCCTTCCATCTGCGACGTTCCCTGGCCAGCCACCGGCGCATCCGCTTCTGCCCTGGCTCGCTTCGGCCCACGCTGGGCGGCCGGCGCGATTGGCGCCCGCGAGGGCCCTGGCCGCGCCGATGCCGCATGGCAGCATACCGTCGCGCCGCGGCGGCGTCCAGCGTCACGGCCAAACTGCGTCTCTTTGGAGGACACAACTGCCCCGCGCCGGCCGGCCGGCGCGGGGTGTGGGCGTGGAACTGGAAGGGGCTAGCCGTGCAGTTCGCTGTTCAGCTCCTGGTAGAGCTGATCCATGGAGCTGGGGAACGACTTGCCCGATTGCTCGTTGCGCTGGCTCAGGCGCAGCATGTCGTCGACCAGGTTGTCGGAGATGCCGTTCGTGGTGCCCTTCTGGTGCTCCAGCCACTTGTGCAGGCTCGACCAGTTACGGCTGGGAAGCGCGTTCCAGAGCTGCTGGATGTCGTCCTTGGGAATGTGGGCCATGTCGTCTCCTCTCGGCTTCGTCCGACTGTGCCGCCGGAACGGCGTGCTGCCGTCCATACTACGTCTGGCGCAAATAGAATGCCGAGAGCTAGCTATGGGGTTTGATCGCACCGAGGGTGACGCCGGGGGATGCGTGGAGGCGGATCCCCCGACTGCGCTCAGTAGTCGGACCATCGTCAGTAGTCCGTCCAGCCTCATTCGTCCGCATCAGCGTGGCGCTCTCCGCGACGCCTCGTCGCCCTCGTCGCGCGTCTCCGTCCTGGCTGAAGCCGCCGCGCTAGTAGACGAAGCCTGTTGATGGAGTTTGAGGAATTATCCTGGAGTTCCGTCGCCGGGGGCGCGCGTCTCCGTCCGGGCTAAAGCCGCAGCGCTAGCAGACGAAGCCTGTTGAAACAGGCTAGGATCGGGATGGCGTACGCCAGGTTATTGCCGCAAACGCCATAAACAGGCTGGAGAGCGTTCCCAGTCCGTTTATGGCGTTTGCGGAACGACGTCGGCCTACCGGTTCGAGCTTCTCAGCCTGCTTGAGCAGGCTTCGGAAAGGTTAGCGCTGCGGCTTCAGCCCGGCGCGCCAAGCGGCACGCGACTCCCAGCGGGGTCGCCATAGTCTGTCCAAATCGGACAAATGACGATTGCTGGAGCGCTCGGGATGACCGGGAGAGAGAGCAGCCTGGCGGATGAGGCGAGTCGTTGTCGCTCGCCACGACTTAGTCCGGCGGCGTGCCGGAGAGCGTGCGGATCTCGCGCACGCCGGGGATGTGGCGCAGGGTCTCCAGCAGCGGGGCGAGCGTCGCGCTGGTGTGCGGCTGGGTCAGGGTCAATTCGACGCGGTCCGCGTGGCCCTCGGCGCTGGGCTCGATCACGATCTGCTCAATGCCGACCCCCGCCGACTGAATGACCGCCTCGATGGTCGGGAGCGTGCCCTGGCGCCGGTCGACCACCAGCGTCAAGAGCTGCGGCTGGCGCTGGGTGAAGATGCGGTGCTCGATCGGCTTGATCCCTGCCAGGATCAGCAGGGCCAGCACGGTGGCGGCCATCGCGGCCAGGTACATGCCGCCGCCGACCGCCAGCCCGATGGCGGCCACCGCCCAGATGCTGGCCGCCGTGGTCAGCCC